>NZ_JBKXTT010000003.1:0-115397 GCF_047017445.1 Marvinbryantia sp.
GTTAGACCTTCAGATTGATCTTTTTCAATTGCCTTAACTAAATGACATTGGTTCATGCCAGCCTCAAACACCTGCTGCGACGCGAAGCTAGTCCTGTGGGTTTGAGGCGTGAGAATGTGATTCAGGTGTGAGCAAATCCCATTCGCGAAGCGAATTTTAAATGGATTTGCGAAGGTTGCTGTGAACGGAGTGAACAGCAACGGTAAAATGTGCAGAACATACAGCAACGGTAAAATGTGCAGAACATGATTGACAAGATTTTTCAATAATGTTATGATGTGAATAATCAAATATAGTTTTGATAGAGGTTGCGTGTTTCATGAGTCGGCAGCCGGATGTATCCGGGTACAGGAGAAGGCTGCTAAAAGGGGAATGCGCCGAAAGGTGCAGTACCTGGAGCTGTATACTTGGGCATAGGGCAAACAGCTTTATGACTGTCATCAGAGTTTGATGGGGAGCTATCTGAAAACGTACCGGTATTATTTACGGAGATTTTGGGGCGGACTCCCGTGGTTCGCTCCGTTTTTGTGTTTTCCGGGGAAGATACCGGAGGGCTGAAAAACAAACTGCATGAAAAATTTAAAGGAGGATAAATAATGGCTATTTTTGAAGGAGCCGGCGTTGCGATCGTCACGCCGATGAAGGAAAACGGGGAAGTAAATTACGAAAAACTGGGAGAGCTTCTGGAGTATCAGATTGCGAACAGCACAGACGCGATCATCATCTGCGGAACCACCGGAGAGTCTTCTACGCTCACGCATGAGGAGCATCTGGACGTCATCCGCTATGCGATCGATAAGGTGGCAAAGAGAATCCCGGTGATCGCAGGCACCGGTTCAAACTGCACGGAGACGGCGGTTTATCTGTCGCAGGAGGCGGAGAAGGCAGGCGCGGACGCGCTTCTTCTGGTGACGCCGTACTACAATAAGGCGACACAGAAGGGGCTGATCAGACACTATACGACGATCGCCAATTCTGTGAAGCTGCCGATCATTCTTTACAATGTGCCGGGGCGCACCGGATGCAACATCCTGCCGGAAACCGCGGTGACGCTTGCAAAAAATGTGGAAAATATCGTGGCGATCAAGGAAGCCTCCGGCAACATCGCGCAGGTGGCGAAGCTGATGAGCCTTGCGGACGGCTGCATCGATCTCTACTCCGGTGAGGACGGACAGGTGGTCCCGGCGCTTTCGCTTGGCGGCAAGGGCGTTATTTCCGTACTGTCGAATATTGCGCCGAAGGAAACGCACGACATGGTAATGCTCTATCTGGAGGGTAAAACGAAAGAAAGCTGCGACATCCAGCTCAAAGCGATCCCGCTTGTCGACGCGCTGTTCTGCGAGGTTAATCCGATTCCGGTAAAGACGGCGCTCAATCTGATGGGCTTTGAGGTGGGACCGCTTCGCGGACCGCTGTGCGAGATGGAAGAGGCAAATGTACAGAAGCTGATCAAAGCAATGAAGGATTTCGGGATTGCGCTGGCGTAAAAAAGAACGATTTGGTATAAAGTATAAAGGAGAAAAAAATGGTAAAAATAATTATGCACGGCTGTAACGGACATATGGGGCAGGTGATCTCCGGTCTGGTGGAGAAGGATGCGGACGCTGAAATCGTGGCAGGCGTCGATATGGTGGACAATCGCACCAACAGCTATCCGGTGTTCACAAGCCTTGACGCCTGCAATGTGGAAGCGGACGTGATGATCGACTTTTCCTCATTTAAGGCGACGGACGGGGTGCTCGCCTACTGTGCAGAAAAAAAGCTGCCTCTGGTACTCTGCACGACCGGACTTACGCAGGAGCAGCTTGAAAAGGTAAATGAGGTCTGTCGTGAGACGGCGATTCTTCGTTCGGCCAATATGTCTCTCGGCATCAATACCCTGCTTAAGCTCCTGCAGGACGCGGCGAAGGTGCTCGCGGCTGCCGGTTTCGATATGGAGATCGTGGAGAAGCATCACCGGCTCAAATGCGACGCACCCAGCGGTACGGCGATCGCTCTGGCGGATGCTCTGAATGAGGCGATGGACAATAAGTACCATTATGTGTACGACCGCAGCCAGGTGCATCAGCAGCGGGACGACCTGGAGATCGGGATTTCCGCGGTACGCGGGGGAACGATCGTGGGAGATCACGATGTGATTTTTGCAGGTCCGGACGAGGTGATTACCTTCAGTCATCGCGCTTACTCGAAAACGGTGTTTGGCAAAGGCGCGGTAGAAGCCGCAAAGTTCCTGGCAGGGAGAGAACCGGGACTTTACGACATGCAGGATGTAATAAATTCTTAACACATTCTTAAAATATTTGCATTTAATTGTGAAAATTCTGCAAAATGCATTGACTTTTACTGGCAAATAAAGGTAGAATAAGTTGTAAGTACGCAGGGGATATAAACGAGTGATAGGAGGAAAAAATATGAAAAGAATGACATTATTTCTGGCTTTGTTTGCTTCCGCGGCGATCATGCTGACAGGCTGCAAAAAAGAGCCGCAGGAGACGGAACCGGCTACGACGGAGGCACCGGTCATGACGGAAGCGCTGACAGAAGTGCCGACCACAGAGGCGCCGACTGAGACGGAAAAGGAAGACAGCATGAACCGGACCAGAGAGCTGAAGGGGCTTGTGAAGTCCTCGAATGACACCAGTCTGACGATCCAGACGGAGCGCGGAAAGGAGCTGACCTTCTCCCTTACCGGAGCGGATATTCAGGTTGCAAATGGCATCCAGGCGGGCAGCAATGTAACGGTTATGTATAAAGGAACGATTAACGGCACAGATACGGCAAGCGCAAGAGTGCTGATGGTGAGGGATCTGGCTGCGGGCGAGACGCCTGTCACAGAGGGCGAGCTGATGACGGAGGCTGAGGAAGCCGATCCGAATGCGGGCGCAGGTACGCTCGGCGGTACGATTTCCGACCTGAGTGCAGACCGCATCGTGGTTCTTTCGGACGACGGCGATTCCTACTACTTCTCCATGTATGGCGCGGATATCAACCTGGTAAATGGTATGCAGGCAGGAAACTATGTCACTGTGGAATACAACGGAGACATTTACGGACCGGATATCGTGCCGGCGACCAGCATTTCGGACAACAGCGCGGCAAACGGCGAGACAGCGGTGGCTCCGGGATCACCGGCAGGCGATTATTCCTATGTGAGCGGTACCGTTGAGGAATGCGGCGTAAGTGCGATCACGATCACGGACGACGAGGGCGTTACCCTGTCGATCGATACGGCGGGAGCAACCTGGTACCTGACGGACGGCATTGCATCGGGCGCATATGTGACCATCGCGTATACCGGTACGCTGAGCGGCACCGATACCACAGGGGTAAAGGGTGTTGCTGTATATGATACGGCTGGAAGCACAGGAAATGCAGACACCACAGCAGATGATGGTACGATGGCAGACGACGGCACAGTAGCAGATGACGGAATGGTGACGGATGACGGCGCGGTTTCGGACGATGGAGTGATCACAGACGACGGTGCAGGCGCGGACGACGGCGCAGAGGTGTAACAGAAGTTTTGGGTAGTTACCAAAAAAGTGAGGGCTGGCACAAAATATTGTGTCGGCCCTCTTGTATTCTGGAAGGATTTGCATTAAACTAAAGGAGGACAGCCAGCCTGTCCGAATAGCATACAGAGAGGAATTTAAAATGAAGAAAATAGCGGTAGTTACAGACAGCAACAGCGGTATTACACAGAAGGAAGCAGAGCAGATGGGCATTTTTGTGCTGCCGATGCCGTTTTTTATTAATGATGAGTTATACCTGGAGGGCATCACGCTCACACAGGAAGAGTTTTACGTGCGTTTGAAGGAGGATGCCAATATCAACACCTCGCAGCCGTCTCCGGGCAGCGTCACAGAGCTGTGGGACAAGGTGCTGGAGGAGTACGAGACGCTGGTACACATTCCGATGTCGAGCGGGCTTTCCGCTTCCTGCGAATCTGCGCAGGCGCTGGCGCGCGACTATGAGGGCAGGGTGTATGTGATCGATAATCAGAGAATTTCCATCACGCAGCGCCAGTCAGTCAGGGACGCGCTGGTGTTGATCGAGCAGGGAAAGAGTGCGGCACAGATTAAGGAAATACTGGAAAAAATGAAGCTGGAGGCGAGCATCTACATTACGCTGGAGACACTCAAATATCTCAAAAAAGGCGGCAGGATCACTCCGGCGGCAGCGGCGCTCGGTACGATTCTGAATCTGAAGCCAGTGCTGCAGATACAGGGAGAAAAGTTGGACGCATTCTCCAAAGCGCGCGGCAAGCAGAAAGCGAAAAAGATCATGCTCAATGCGATGCATAAGGACTTTGAAACGCGCTTTGCAAAAGAAGTGGCGAACGGGGAAATCGTATTGGCGGCGGCATACGGCGGAAACGAGGAGGAAGCGCAGGAGTGGCTTGAGGAGATCAGGGCAAGCTTTCCGGGGATGGAGGTCAACATGGATCCACTCTCACTCAGCGTTGCCTGTCACATCGGCTATGGTCCGCTTGCGATCGGATGCTCGCGAAAAGTAGTGTAGAGTCTGCGGCGGTTTAAATTGGGGAGAAGAGTATGAAAAGCTGGAAAAGGATATCTTTCAGCCTGTGCGCGCTGATGCTGATGCTTATGACAATGGTGGTTCCGGCGCAGGCAAAGACGACAAATGTGGTAACGACAAGCCTGGTGGATGTGCGCAAGGCAGTGAAGCCGAAGGGCAAATGGGTAAAGAAAGCGAAGGGCTATGTATTTTGCCTGTCGGGCAGCGGAAAAGCTGTAAAGAACAAATGGATCAGCGTAAATGGGAAGGTGTATTATGTAAATAAAAACGGCTATCGTGTGACCGGATGGATCAAATATCGCGGAAAGTTCTATTATATGGAGAAAAGCGGTGTGATGCACACCGGATGGCTGACGCTGAGCGGGAAAAAGTATTATATGAAGAGCAACGGCGTGGCAGTGAAAAAGCTGCGCAGGATCGGAGACGCCACATACTATTTCAACCCGTCAGATGCCTCGATGAAAAAGGGCTGGGTGACGATCGGAAAGGATAAGTATTATTTCAGTAAGATCGACGGCAGGATGCGCACCTCTACCTGGGTGCCGGGCGGCGGTAAATACAGATGGGTGGCAGAAGACGGAAAGCTGAAGACGTCGTGCTGGATAATTAACGGGAAAAATAAGTATTATGTGAATTCAGACGGCGTGCGTGTCACAGGCACGCAATACATTGGAAACAAGGGCTATTATTTTAAATCAAACGGCGTCTACGATCCTTCCGTGAAGGTGAAGATGGAGGTCAACCCCAACAAAAAGATGGTGGCGCTGACATTCGATGACGGGCCGGGTCCGTATACGACCAGACTGCTCAACTGTCTGCAGAAAAACGGCGCCAAGGCAACCTTCTTTATGGTCGGCTCCAGCGTGCCAAATTACAAGAGCGCTGTAAAGAAGATGGCGAGCATGGGCTGCGAGCTGGGGAACCATTCTTATAGTCATCCGGCGCTTACAACCCTGTCCTACAGCAGACGCAGATCGCAGGTTACAAAGACAAACAACAACATTTACAAGGCGTGCGGCAAGTACCCGACGGTGTTCCGGCTACCGTATGGAGACGGTCACAACAATAGTGCAGTGCTTTCCTCGCTTGGGCTGCCGTCCATCTACTGGTCGATCGATACCAGAGACTGGGCGAATACCGGAAATCCGCAGCACACGATCAACGCTGTGCTGAACAATGTGAAAAACGGCGATATCGTACTGATGCATGATATCCATCGTTCCACTGTGCAGGCGGCGGAGACTATCATCCCGGCGTTGAAAAAGAGGGGCTTCCAGATGGTGACGGTAAGCCAGCTTGCAAAATATAAAGGAAAGACCACGCTGAGAAGCGGAAAAACTTACTATAATTTTAAATGATAATGATGTGGGTCTGCAAAGAACTCGCTAAATCGTAAAAAGGCTGTGAAATCTGGAGTTTTCAACTCCTTTTTTCACAGCTTCTTTATGTATTGTCATTTACAGATCGTTTGCCATAATGGATATGGCTTTGGCGGTATCTTCATCGACAATAAGAATGTTAATGTATCCTTTGCGAAGAGCAGCAAAAACAGCTTTATATTTTGCGCGGCCCTGTGCGAGACAAATTCTGTATTTTTTCTTCAGCAGTTCATCAAGAGATAATGACAAAACTTTTTCATCCAGTTCTGCACTGTATATACTCCCGTCATTTTTAATAAAATGATCAAAAACACTTCCGACGACACCATTTTCTACAAGGGTATCCAGCTCTTCTTCTGAAAGGTAACCGGAATTTACTACATTGGAACTGCTCCCCATCGAAAGACTGTCTACTGTAAAAAGCGCAACAGAAGCCTGGTTCTGGAGCTCTCTTACGTGCCGGATGTAGGGTTCTTCCAGCAGGCAGTTTTTTACCTGAGGGCTGGCGGCGATTGCGGGGACCGGATAAAAATATCCGATGCCGTTTAAGGCCTGGGCCATTAAAAAAGGAATGGATTCTCCATAAGTAGGGTAGGAGAGGTTTGTAAAACACCCGCCGGACTGAACAACTGTAATATTTTCCAGATCTACCTGGCTTTCCATACATTTGGCGCAGCGATAGAGTGTGTTCCCATTATCGACTGCGATAATATCTCCGTTTTGAAGCAGAGAGGGAATGTAATTAGCAGCGTGATTTGCAATTTTATATTGGCTGTTCTCATCAAGTTTGGAATGAATTGCAAAAACGCGAATCAAATTAAATTTTGTTCTGATTTTCTTTTCGAGAGAGGTTTCTGTATCAAGAGTCTCATGAACTTTGATTGTAACAATTCCTTTGTTCTGAGCTTCCATTATTAATTTGGATACATAAGGGCGGGAGAAACCGATGATTTTTCCTATCTCGGCCTGGCTGAGTCCTTCCTCAAAGTATAATTTTGCTGTTTTTAACAGAATATCTGTCCGTATGTTTTCATCCATAATCGTTCCTCTTCATAATTAATTTCATTAATTTCTTACATAAGTATAACATAAGATTATTTTTTGTCAAATTTCTATTTACGTATGGTTCTTTAAATAACAAAAAACAAGAAAAAGGTTATTTTTGCCAATTGTCTTATTACGTATGAAATAAAAATAGCAAAATATCTTTTTAAATATAAATAATATTATTTCTGTTGACAAATGATAATAATGATGGTAGAATATGTTTACAAAACAAAAGAAGGGGAAGAAGAAATGAATAGTAAAAATTGCATCAAAAAAGTTCATGCAATTCAAGTGTATACCAGACGACATGTTCTTGGAATAAAAGCTTTTGTCGAGACGGAAGGGGGAGCAAAAGGGCAGGCGGAATGCAGTGCCGGTGTATCGATTGGTTCCCATGAGGTTCATTTCGAGTATGACGGAGGGACACGATGGGGTGGAAAGGGCTGTACTAAGGCAGTAAATAGTATTAATACGGTCATTAATGACACACTGCGAGGCATGGACGTTACAAATCAGTACGAGCTGGATCGGGCGATGCTGCAGATTGGGGGCGACGGCAAAAACGCGGTAGGTGGGAACGCAATTGCAGCAGTATCTGCCGCATGTCTGAAAGCCGGGGCGGCTGCTTTGGAAATTCCGCTCTATCGGTATATAGGCGGAGAGCGGGCCTGTATGCTTCCCGTTCCGGGAGCACCAGCTTACTCGGGGGGTGAACGTTGGGGCGGTGGAGTTCATCCGACCGGAAATAAACCGACAACGGCATTTCAATGCTATGATTTCGGCTCTTTTGCAGAAGCTTCGTATGCAGGGTGGGAAGTATATCGGATATGGGAAGAAGAAATGTTTAAAAGGGATATTCCTGAGACAGATGCATTTTTCTTTAAAATTCAAAAAGGAAAGTTTAAAGACTCTGATGAGGGAATTTTTGAGCTGATGGCGGATTGCATCCGTAAAGCAGGATATGAAAATAAAGTCGGTATTCAGATTGATTTTGCAGCGGATACCTATTATGACAGGGAAACAAAGCTGTACAGAGGACTTCTCTATGAAAAGCCGCGAGACAGAGATGAATTGATGGATTATTACATAAAAATCATTCGGACCTATCCTTTTGTTTCGGTAGAAGATCCGTTCTATGAAGATGATTATGAGAGCCATGCACTTCTTACCAGTAAGGTCGACATTCAGGTAGTTGGTGACGATTTGTATACGACGATGCGGGAACGTGTACAAAAAGGGGTGCTCCTTGGAGCGACGAACGCGATGCTTTTGAAAGTAAATCAAGTGGGAAGTATTACAGAAGCATTGGAAGCGGCACGGTTTGCACATGAATCAGGACTGGCTGTTATGCCATGTGAGAGCAGAGGAGAAGATCAGGATATCGCAGATTACTGCGTGGGCATCGGAGCAGAATCTGTACGTGAGATGGCAGTGTTGAATAAGGCAGCAAACCGGTTCCTTGAGATTGAAGAAGAGCTTGGCGGAAGAGCACAGTTTTGGGGAAAGAAAGGCTTGAAAGGTAAGAAATTTCAGTAAATAATCCGGTATAAAGCCGGAAAAAATAAGGAGGATCATAAGAATGAAAAAAAGAATGATGGCAGGTTTTGCAGCAGTTTGTATGCTGGGCGTCGGGACTATGGGTTACGGAGCAGGAGCAAGCGAGGATTTCAAAGGAGAGATTAATGTTGGTCTTTGTCTTGGGATTACAGGAGCAAATGCAACGACCGGGATCAATTTCTCCCAGGGAATTCAGGAGGTAGTTGATCAGGCCAATGCAAACGGGGGAGCAAACGGCTACAAGATTAATATCGAGCTGGTAGATTCGGGTGATGATACGGATACGGCGACGAATGCGATGAATCTGATGGTGGAAAGCGATTACTCACTTGTGATCGGACCGCACTACAGCTCTCAGGTGTATGCAGTAAAGGATATTATTGAGAAAAACGGTATTCCGACAATTGTAGGCGGAACGAATTTTAAGCTTCCGTCAGAAGAGAACAATTATTTATTCCTTGGACGTACAAACGATACGATCCAGGCCAAAGCAGTTGCGCAGTATATTGCGGAGAATGAAGCACCGGAAAAAGTTGGGATCATGTACAGCGCAGATGATTTTGGACAGGGCGGTCTGACAATTGCAGGAGAAGTATTTGATGAGCTTGGTATTACATACGTTGCAGAACCCCATAATACCGCAGACACAGATTATTATACAACGCTTATGAAAATGCAGCAGGAATCCTGTGATGCGATTATGGTCTGGACGACAGTCAATCCGATGATGGTTATTGTACGTCAGATCAATGAACTTGGCATGAATGAAGAGACAAACTTTTTTACCTCACCATGTATCGGGGAAGCCGCGCTTCTCGATGCAGTTGACCATAGCTGGCTTGATGGTATTTATACGGTTCAGGAGACATTTTATGACACAGAAAATCCGGATGTAGTTGCATTTGGTGAGGCTTATGAGGAAAAGTATGGTGTAGTACCGGATGCTGCGGCAAGAGCATATGCAAGTATTGCATATATTGCGGTGGATGCGCTTTCAAGGGCGGAAGATCCGACTGATCGTGAATCTGTAAAAACTGCACTTGAAGAGACAAAGGATTTCGAGACAATTTTTAATACTTATTCCTGTGATGAAACACATATGCTGAATCATACCATCCAGCTTTGCCAGTTTCAGGCAGAGGCAGATGATCTTGTGCTGATACAGCAGATCAGTGGTGAATAATTTTAAAGTCATTTTGGGGTGTCAGGGCTGTTCGCAGTTAAGCTGTGAAGCAGCCCTGTAAAAAAGAAAGAACAGGCGGTGGAGCTTATGAGAATCCAAAATCAGAACCAACTGATCGCGCATGGTAATTGCAGCGCGAGAAGGGATGCTCTACAAATTTTAGATGCAGGGCTGACTGCAAGTGATCCGTATTACAATACATTGAAACTGATCCGGTTAAAAGGTGAGGACCTGGTAATTGGGGCTCCGGAGTATGAAGCATCAAAGGATCCAAATTCCGGATATGAAAGCTACAATATAAATGATTTTGAACATATTTATGTAATTGGGGCAGGAAAAGGGGTTCAACGTATAGCGAAAGCTCTGGAGGATGTTCTGGGGGATTATTTGACAGAGGGACATGTTATAGCCAAATATGGAGACCCGGTTATATTAAAGAAGATTGGAGTGACGGAAGGAAGCCATCCTACTCCGGATGAAAATTGTGTCAAAGGATGCAAAAGGATCGTTGCGTTATCAGAGAAAGTCACAGAAAAAGATCTTGTTTTTACAATTATCACAAATGGCGGGAGTTCGCTTCTGACGATGCCGGCAGATGGAATTTCTTTGGAAGAAATCATTAGGATTACGCAAATAATGCAGATTGAGAAAGGCGCCAATACTCGTGACTTGAATTGCATTAGAAATCATATTGATCAACTAAAGGGCGGAAAATTATTACGATTATTCAGTAGGGCTTGTCTGATTAATATTATGGGAGCCGATCTCAATCATATATATGATATAGAACCAAAAGACTATTCTTTTTTGGTTCATAATAATTACTGGCTGCATAATGCGCCGGATGGGACAACGTATGACATGGCAGTGCGGGCACTGGAAAACTATAATGCATGGGAAGAATGTCCGGAGTCAGTGCGTAATTTTCTTTTGAAAAAAGAGAGACGCGAGGAAACGCTCAAATATGAAGAATATAAAACATTCCGGTCACGCATGTTTGGAATTATGCCGGAAAACAAAGGCTTTTATGAAAAAGCACTGGAACAGGCAAGGAGTCTTGGCTATACCGCATATCTAATGTCAGAGAATATTGGAATTGAAGCATCGCACGTAGGTGCGTTTCTTGCTTCAATTGCAGAATGTGTTGCAAGGAAAAACGAGGCAATGCGCTTGCCGACAGCATTGATTTTTACAGGAGAATTGTTGGTCTCAGTGGGAAAAGCAGGTGGAGTTGGAGGACGAAATCAGGAATGCGCGCTTGCCTTCGCAGAAAGAATTGCCGGTAACAGATCCGTAGTCTGCGCCTGTGTTGACACAGACGGT
This sequence comes from Marvinbryantia sp., assembly GCF_047017445.1. Classification (NCBI taxonomy): domain Bacteria; kingdom Bacillati; phylum Bacillota; class Clostridia; order Lachnospirales; family Lachnospiraceae; genus Marvinbryantia; species Marvinbryantia sp. The sequence goes on from NZ_JBKXTT010000003.1 coordinate 11,029, forward strand.
ACGGATGGACCGGGAGGATATATTCAGGACGGGGCACCGGGCTGTCTGTCGGGGGCGGTGGTAGATGGTTATACAGTGGCGGAACTGGAATCATGCGGGTATGATATTGCAAAAGCAATCAGAACGCATGCTGCGACAGAGCCTTTGTGGAATACAGGAAACGGAATCCTGGCAGAACAGGGGATTAGCCTGAATGATCTGATCGTTGTTTTGATTCAGCCGGAAAAATAAAGTCAGCAGGGGGGATAAAAAGATGTTTGTACAATTGTTGGTCAGTGGTATTGCAATGGGATTCGTTTATGCGCTTGTTGCAATTGAATACACGTTAATTTGGAATTCATGCAGTTTGTTGAATTTTTCGCATGGTCAGCTGATCATGCTGGGAGCATATATATTTGGCGGTACATTTGTGACGGGACTTGGGTTTTCTTACGCAATGGGCTGGATTGGCACGATTGCACTTGTCGCAATTCTGGGTACGATCCTGGCATTTGTGATCTTTATTCCGTTAAAGGATTTTGGGAGCTTATATGCGATTGTAGCCACGATGCTGTTCGGAATAGTTATTTCGAACCTGGTTCCTCTGATTTATGGTATTTATCCGATTCATTTGAATAATTATCTGAGTGGGATTTATAAAATTGGCAATATGGTAATAACGAGGGCTTATTTTTATATTATTATTGTAGCGGTTCTGGCGGTAACAGCACTTTTGTGCTTTATGAAATATACCAAGATCGGGAAAGCAATGCGTTGTGTTCAGGAAAATAAAGCAATGTCTGCAATGGTTGGAATCAACGTAAGGGCGAATATGGTTATTACGATTTCTTTAAGCTGTGTAATTTGCGCCCTGGTTGGAATGCTGGTGGTACCGCTGTTCAGCATTACAGTCACGATGGCAGATACGATTTCTATGAAGGGCTTTATCTCGGGTGTTCTTGGCGGTTTTGGTTCTGTGCCAGGAGCTATTCTTGGCGGCATTCTGGTGGGCGTTATTGAGAACATCTCTACTATATATATTCCTTCTGTATATAAAGATATTACGAGCTTTCTGATTTTGATCGTTGTGCTTTTGATCAAGCCATCCGGTTTACTGGGAACCGGAAAAACAAAGATGACAGCGAAGAAACCGGCAGCATATACCAGGAAAGGGGGAACGAAAAGATGAAGAATCAGAAATTCAGATCCATACTTGCCCTGCTGGCTGTTTTCCTGGTAGTCGCCGCGGTATTTATATTTTATCATGGAAATTACCTGTTTAATGTCATGTGTCTTGTATGTTGCTATTTTGTGGCGGTGACAGGGTTAAATTTTATTACCGGAATGACGGGGCAGCCCATGCTTGGTATGGCAGGTGTCTTTGCAATTGGAAGTTATACGACAAGCATCCTCACAACAAGGACAGGCCTGAATCCATGGCAGGCCATTCCATTTGTACTTCTGGCAGGGCTTGTGATAGGGATTCTTCTTGGCTATCCAAGTTTGCGTTTGTCCGGTGTATATCTGTCCTTTACTACCATAGGATTTTCTGAAATTGTACGGATTCTGGCTATGAACATGACGGAGGTGACCGGAGGGGGAACCGGAATAAAAAACATTCCCAACTATGTGATTGGTTCTATGGAACTTTCGTCATCAAAAGAGAAATTATTTGTCTATATACCAATTGCATTATTGGTTGGATTATTTGCAAACTGGATCGTACACTCCAGATGGGGCAGAAATTTCTTTGCTATTCGTGATAATATTGAGGCAGTGCCGATCTGCAGCATTAACGTTACCAGTGTGAAGATGGTTGCGTTTTGTCTGGCGACGATGCTTGGTTGTCTTGCAGGGAGCATGTATGCACACATGTATAATTATATTAATCCGTCAACGTATAATCAGACGCTTTCTATCTCGATTATCAGTATGCTGATCATTGGAGGAATGGGTTCTGTATGGGGCGGTTTGGTCGGTTCTTTGCTTGTTACAGTGCTTCCGGAATGTCTGCGCTTCTTTGGGAGATATTATGACTTTGTATATGCAGTGTTGATGCTTCTGATGATCATCTTTTTCCCGGGAGGGCTGGTTAATATCTTTAAAAAGGAAAATGACAGGAAAAAATCTCTTAAGGATCTTGTACAAATTTTCATAGGGGGAGGAAAATAACCATGAATGATATTCTTCGTGTTGAAAACATGACGATGTGTTTTGGCGGTCTTGTGGCCGTAAATGATGTTTCTTTCCAGATGGAAAAGAGAACGATCCATTCCCTGATCGGACCAAATGGAGCAGGGAAAACGACGATTATCAGTATGATGAACGGAACACTTCCGGTGCCAGGGGGAAAGGTTTTTTTTGATGGAGAAGATGTGACAAACAAACCTACCTATGTAATCGCTAAGAAAGGGATGGGGAGAACATTCCAGAACATTAAGCTTTTTGACAGTATGACGGTGGAAGAAAATTTACTAATGGGGGCAACGTATCTTTATGAGTACGACAGTTTTCTGAAATTTCTTATTACACCAAAGCGCCAGAGAAGACTGGATCGCCAGGCAAGGGAAATTGCCGGCGAGATTATGAATGATTTTAATATTTATCATATGAAGAATGAGCGGGTAGGAAAACTGGCGTATGGTCATAAAAAAATCGTTGAGCTGGCCAGAACTGTCATCAGCCGGCCCAAATTGATCCTTCTCGATGAGCCGGCAGCCGGACTGAATCCGACAGAACGCCAGGAATTTATTGGAATTATCCGGAATGTTTTTGAGTCGGGCATTGATTTCTTTATTATAGAGCACAACATGGATGTCATAATGAATTTAAGCGACCGGATTACTGTGATTAATTTCGGCGAAAAGATCGCAGAAGGAACACCGGAAGAAATTCGGAATAATGATCTGGTAATTGAGGCTTATTTGGGCGACCGTTTTAAGAAAGAGAGGGGGCAGGCATCATGTTAAAAGCAGAAAATGTCAATGTTTCCTTCGGTCAGGTAAGAGCATTAACAAATGTCAGTATAGAATTGAAAGAGGGAGAAATTGTAGCTATCATCGGTGCAAATGGGGCAGGAAAATCATCTCTGATGCGCAGTATTATGGGAGATGTCCGTGCTACATCCGGAAAAATTACGTATTTGGATAAAAATCTTGGTAAGATGCGCCCGCATGAGATTGTAAAAGCGGGGGTTGTATACGTTCCGGAAGGCCGTCAGGTTTTTGCAAAACTGAGTGTGCAGGATAATCTGGAAATGGGAGCGTACTGCAGAAATTATTCAAAGGCAGAGTTAAACAGACATTACGAAGAAGCCTATACGATGTTCCCTATTTTAAAGGACAGAAGAAAACAGATGGCAGGGTCTTTGAGCGGAGGCCAGCAGCAGATGCTTGCACTTTGCAGAGGGCTGATGAGTGATCCGAAAGTAATGCTGCTGGATGAACCGTCTCTGGGACTTGCACCGATTATTGTAGATGAAGTGTTTGAAACAATAAAATCAATTAATACGCGTGGAATTTCTGTGATTTTAGTAGAGCAGAATGCGTATATGGCGCTTGAAACATCGGCACGCGGCTATGTACTTGAGAATGGAGAAGTGATTTTGTCGGGACCAAGCAACGAACTGCTGAATAATCCGGGAGTAAAAGCGGCTTATCTTGGCGGGTGAGAAGAGGGAGGAAAGATGAAGACCATATATGATGATTTACTTGCATCAATAGAAATCCCGCGTTTTGTGAAGGTAAGAAATAACCGGAGAGCAAAAAAAGTAGAGAATGTTTATTGGGAAGTCTGGAAAGCACTTGAAAATATTTCGGCTGAAGAAAAAATAAAACCGGGGATGCAGGTCTGCATTGCCGTCGGCAGCCGTGAAATATCAAATTTTCCTGATATTGTCAGGGCTGCAGTGAATTTTGTGAAAAAATGTGGTGCAATGCCCTTTCTCATACCGGCAATGGGAAGTCACGGAGGCGCGACGGCACAGGGGCAAAGAGCAATTTTAAAAGGATATGGAATTACGGAAGAAAGTATAAAAGCCGAGATCAGAGCGTCTATGGAGACAGAGATAATAGGTGTTACAGAGGATGGAATACCGGTTCATATAGATGCATATGCGAATGCGGCGGATCTGATTATTCCGATCGGGCGAATAAAACCTCATACAGATTTTCGCGGAAAAGTGGAGAGCGGACTTTGCAAGATGCTGGTAATTGGTCTGGGAAAACAGCAGGGCGCTTTTATTTGCCACAGATACGGTTTTGGCAGAATGGCAGAAAATATCTGGAATATTTCAAAGGAGATTGTTAAGCAAAAGAAAAATATCATAGGGATTGGTGTGATAGAAAACTGTTTCCATGAAACATATATGGTGAAAGCATTATATGGAGAGCAGTTTCATGAGGAAGAACCGGAGCTTCTGACTATCGCGCGCGCACAATTGGCGAGGCTGCCGTTTGCAAAGGCTGATGTTTTGGTGCTTGATGAGATTGGAAAAGAGATTAGCGGGGCCGGTATGGACACAAATGTAACCGGAAGGTGTTTTAATCTTGAAACATCTGAACCATTTTTTCAGTCAATTGCAGTTTTTGATGTGACAGAGAAATCACACGGAAATTGTTCCGGGCTTGGAGCGGCAGATGTGATTACAGAAAAATTATTTCGGAAATTCAGTTTTGAGGATACGTATCCCAATATGATCACTGTCGGAGATGGGTTGGGGGCAAAAATACCGGTTGTCATGCCAAATGAGAAGCTTGCACTTAAATTTGCACTTCGCTGTGTCCATGATTTTGCGGATGAGACAGAACAAATCCGTATAATTTGGCTGAAAAACACACTTGCACTTGATGAATTTTACATTTCAGAGGCGCTGGTGGAAGATGCAAAAAAAATCGAGCAGATTGATATCATTAGTGAACCACATTATATTGAGTTTGATGAGGAAGGCGGGGCCTATAGCCGGATCACGAATGCCGGGATGGGTGGGTTATTCGGGCGGTTGTAGTACTGCGTCAGCAGCACAAGATATTTTTTCGAGTCAAGCGCTTTTAGCCAGTCGAGCACGGCGTCTCTTTCCGCGAAGCCGGTGTCGCCGCCGCTGTAAATGCAGATGCAGAGAAGTCCGTCCTTTTTCAGGAGCGCCAGGCTTTTTTCCAGCGCGATGAGGGTGGAACCGGGCTTTGTGGCAAGCGTATGGTCGCCGCCCGGAAGGTAGCCGAGGTTAAAGGCAATACAGTCGGCACTCTCCGGCCGGACATAAGCATCCAGATGCTCGTGGGAGTCTAAGATCAATTGATAATTGCAGCAGGGGAGCGCTTTTTGAAGGCGCTCTTTTGTATGCTCCAGCGCGGCGGGCTGGATGTCGAAGGCGAGCACGCTTCCGCTTCTGCCCGCCTGGGTGCAGAGAAACTGCGTGTCATTTCCGTTTCCCATCGTTGCGTCGATGCAGAGGGAACCCTCGTGTATATGCTCCCGCATCATGCGCTGGCACCATGCGGTAATCTGATAGTTTTGTTTTTGTGACATAATCTGCTCCTGTTTAATGGGATGAAAACGGACAGGCAGCGATACCTGTCCGTAAATGCTGCAACAGTGGTATTGCAGATCTATTGTGCAGAGTTTTTTCCGAAATGTCAAGAGAGGTAAAATGCTATTTTTATACATCCGCGGAGCAGTTTAATGCTGCCTCTATAAATCCCTTAAATAACGGGTGTGGACGGTTCGGGCGGGATTTCAGCTCCGGGTGAGCCTGCGTTGCCAGGAAAAACGGATGTGATTTCAGCTCGATCATTTCCACAATGCGTCCGTCCGGGGAGAGGCCGGAGAGCGTCAGACCGTGGTCTGTCAAAACCTTGCGGTAGTCGTTGTTTACCTCATAGCGGTGCCTGTGGCGCTCGTGAATGGTTTCCTCTCCATAAAGCGCGTATGCTTTCGTTGTCTTATCCAGCACGCAGGGATAGGAGCCGAGACGGAGGGTGCCGCCGATATCCTCCACCCCGTCCTGATCCGGCATCAGCGCGATCACCGGGTGGGTGGTGGCAGGATTCAGCTCGATGCTGTGCGCGTCCTTTAACCCGGCAACATTGCGGGCGTATTCCACGATGGCAAGCTGCATACCAAGACACAGCCCCAGGAAGGGAATGCCGTGTGTGCGTGCATAATGGATCGCAACGATTTTTCCGTCAATGCCGCGATCGCCGAAGCCGCCGGGGACGAGGACGCCGCGCACATCGCCGAGCATTTCATCCACATTTTCTTCGTTTAATAATTCCGAATCTATCCATTTAATATGAACGGTTGCACTGTTGGCAATGCCGCCGTGCTTGAGCGCCTCCACCACGCTGATGTAGGCGTCGTGAAGCTGCGTATATTTTCCGACCAGTGCCACCGTGACATCCTTCGTCGGGTGACGGAGCGCTTCCACCATGGAAATCCAGTCGGAAAGCTCCGGATCGGGACAGGGCAGATTCAGACACTCGCATGCAACCTGCGCCAGATGCTCCGCCTCCATAGCGAGCGGCGCTTCGTAGAGGTATTCCACATCGAGGTTCTGCAGAACATGGGAAACCGGAACATTGCAGAACAGAGCAATCTTTTCCTTGATGCCCGGCTCCAGCGGAAGCTCGGAGCGGCAGACGAGGATATCCGGCCAGATGCCCATACCCTGGAGCTGCTTGACGCTGGTCTGGGTCGGTTTTGTTTTCATTTCGCCGGATGCCTTGATGTACGGGATCAGGGAAACATGAATCAGAATAGCATTTTCCCGTCCGACGTCGTGCTGGAACTGGCGGATCGCCTCCAGAAACGGCTGGCTCTCGATGTCGCCGACTGTGCCGCCCACCTCAATGATCGCGATGTGCATGTCATCGGAGGTATAGTTGCGGTAAAACCGGCTCTTGATCTCATTTGTGATATGCGGGATCACCTGCACGGTGCCGCCGCCGAAGTCGCCGCGGCGTTCCTTCTGAAGAACCGACCAGTAAATCTTTCCGGTGGTGACGTTCGAATTTTTTGTGAGGCTTTCGTCGATAAAGCGCTCGTAATGTCCGAGGTCAAGGTCTGTCTCAGCGCCGTCGTCTGTGACAAAAACCTCGCCGTGCTGGATTGGATTCATGGTTCCGGGGTCAATGTTGATGTATGGGTCAAATTTTTGCATGGTGACCTTGTAGCCGCGCGCCTTCAGAAGGCGTCCGAGAGATGCTGCGGTGATGCCTTTTCCAAGCCCGGATACGACGCCGCCCGTGACAAATACATATTTTACTGACATGTTCTTTTCCTCCTTAAATCCTGGTGATATCTGCAATATGCGGTTTTTCCGGCGCTTTTCCCGGCAGCCCCGGAAGCGGTGCCGCAAAAAAAGGGTGCGTCTCCCAGCGTATGGAAGACACACCTCTTTGTGTACAAATAAATCCGATTGCATTATAACCGATTTTCCTGTAAATGAAAACTTTTTTTTCGCGGTTTTTAATGAGCAGTTCTGATTAAGCTAATCAATTTTTTAAATAGGAGCGTTTGTTTTCGTAAACAGGCTCGGAGGTAAGCTGAACGGAAAGCCGCTTGAAGGTCTTGATGTCAACTGCGGACAGAATGACGGTGGTATGCACCTGGCATCCGGCGAGCTTTGGAATCTGTTCCAGCGCGAGCTGTGCCGTTTTGCTGGTGGCTGCGCTGATGGAAAGCGCGATCAACACCTCGTCCGTGTGCAGGCGCGGGTTTTTACTGCCAAGGTATGCCGTTTTCAGCCGCTGGATCGGCTCGATCGCAATCGGGGAAATCACATGCTCCTCGTGGGGGATACCGGCAAGCTCTTTGAGGGCGTTCAGGAGGAGCGCAGCGGAAGCTCCGAGAAGCTCCGAGGTTTTTCCGGTGACGATTTTTCCGTCGGCAAGCTCCATCGCAGCAGCAGGAGCGCCTGTTTGCTCCGCGCGTGCAAAAGCAGCGCCCACCACACGGCGGTCGCCCTTTGAAATACCCGCCTGGTTCATGATCAGCTCGATTTTAATTGCTTCATCCTCTGTCTTGGAGCCGCTGGCAATCTCGCCAAGCGCCTGGTAGTAGCGGCGAATGATCTCCTGCCGGGATGCCTCGCGGCAGACCTCGTCGTTGCAGATGCAGTTTCCAGCCATGTTGACGCCCATATCCGTCGGGGATTTGTAGGGGCTGACGCCGGAAATTTTTTCAAAGATCGCGTTCAGCACCGGGAATATTTCCACGTCGCGGTTGTAGTTTACAGTGGTCTGACCGTACGCTTCGAGGTGGAATGGGTCGATCATGTTGACGTCGTTCAGATCGGCGGTCGCTGCCTCGTAAGCAAGATTTACCGGGTGCTTCAGCGGGATATTCCAGATCGGGAACGTCTCGAATTTTGCGTAGCCCGCACGGATACCGCGCTTGTGCTCGTGATAGAGCTGGGAGAGACAGGTCGCCATTTTTCCGCTGCCCGGCCCCGGAGCTGTCACGACGACAAGTGGACGGGAGGTTTCGATGTAATCGTTTCTGCCGTAGCCCTCGTCGCTGACGATCAGCGGGATATTGCTCGGATAGCCCGGAATGACGTAGTGTGTGTAAACGCGGATGCCGAGCTTCTGCAGACGGCTGCGGAACAGATCTGCGCCGCTCTGCCCGGCGTACTGCGTGATCACAACGCTGCCGACGTACAGACCGCGCTCTTCAAACACGTTGATCAGACGGAGCACGTCGGAATCGTATGTGATGCCGAGGTCTCCGCGAATTTTATTTTTTTCGATATCTCCGGCGCTGATCGCAATCACGATCTCCGCCTGGTCGGAAAGCTGCATGAGCATTCGCAGCTTGCTGTCCGGCTCAAAGCCTGGAAGCACGCGCGAAGCGTGATAGTCGTCGTAGAGCTTGCCGCCAAATTCCAGATAAAGCTTGTTGCCGAACTGACTGATGCGCTCCTTGATGTGCTCCGACTGCATCGTCAGGTATTTATTGTTGTCAAATCCAATGTTCATAATCGCTGTATTCCCTCATCATTCTAGTAAAATTATGTGAATCCGCTGCTATAGTATAGGATGCCGACGCCGTGCAGGCTCGAAAAATCTGCGAATTTTCCCGCTCACGGGCTGGCGCCCTATGAATCCAACGCCATCTGCAGCCGCCTGTATGCAAGCATGCGTGTCTGCCCCCTGCCGTTGTCTTCGCACGGCTCGCTGCCTACCTGAACATGATATATCATATCGCGTTACTTTTCCAGCTCTTTTTGTCGGATTTTTAGAAATATTTTAGAAATTGAAGAATCTTTTTTGAAAGTGAATATTGATTTCTGGGCGGAGAATCCTTATACTTATGTGGGAAGATTTAAATAAAGCAGAATTTCAGGCTTTTGTATACAAGGAGGAAAAGATGGATAATAACCAGAATCGCGGCAATGGTCCGGGCGGCGGTCCGAACAGCGGCAACAAACCGCCGAAAAATAACCAGACCATTATGATTTTTCTGATCGTGACGGTTGTCACGCTGATTATTATAGGTATTTTCAATTCCCTGTCGAGAAGCACGACGACACAGGAAATTACCTATAATCAATTCATAGAAATGCTGGAGAACAATCAGATCAAGAGTGTGGAGATTCAGTCCGGACAGTATGTTATCACGCCGAAGGTGCGCGGCATCACATATTATACCGGAGCTGTCAGCGATCCTAAGCTGGCGGACAGGCTTCTGGAGGCGGGAGTGGACTTTAATAAAGAAATTCCCGATATGACAGCCGATATCATTTACAGCATTCTGACGTTTATGCTTCCGCTCGTCTTCATCTGGCTGATTATGGGCTTTGCCATGCGCAAGATGAGCGGCAGCGGCGGCGTGATGGGTATTGGGAAGAACAAATCGCGTGTGTATGCGCAGAAGGAGACCGGCGTGACGTTTAAGGACGTTGCCGGGCAGGACGAGGCGAAGGAGTCGCTGCAGGAGGTCGTTGATTTCCTGGAAAACCCCGGAAAGTATTCCAAGATCGGTGCGAAGCTGCCCAAAGGTGCGCTGCTTGTGGGACCTCCGGGGACCGGAAAAACTCTGCTTGCAAAAGCGGTTGCGGGGGAAGCGCACGCACCGTTTTTCTCCCTCTCCGGTTCGGAGTTTGTGGAGATGTTTGTCGGCGTCGGCGCGTCGCGTGTGCGCGAGCTGTTTGAGGAAGCGAAGAAAAACGCTCCGTGTATCATTTTCATTGATGAGATTGATGCCATTGGTAAGAGCCGCGACAGCCGTTTCGGCGGAAACGATGAGCGTGAGCAAACGCTGAACCAGCTCCTTGCGGAGATGGATGGCTTCGATTCTGCGTCCGGGCTTCTGATCCTGGCGGCAACCAACCGTCCGGAGGTTCTGGATCAGGCGCTTCTGCGTCCGGGACGTTTCGACCGCCGTATTGTTGTCGACAAGCCGGATCTGAAGGGGCGTGTGGACGTGCTGAAGGTTCATGCGAAAAATGTGTCGATGGATGACACCGTGGATCTGGAAGCGATCGCGCTTGCCACATCGGGCGCAGTCGGTTCCGATCTTGCAAATATGATCAACGAGGCTGCGATCCTTGCCGTAAAGAACGGCAGAAGCGCTGTCAGCCAGAAGGATCTGTTTGAGTCTGTGGAGGTCGTTCTGGTAGGTAAGGAGAAGAAAAATAAGATTCTCAGCCAGGAGGAGCGCCGCATTGTCTCCTATCATGAGGTGGGACATGCGCTTGTCAGCGCACTGCAGAAGGATTCCGAGCCGGTGCAGAAGATTACGATCGTGCCGCGCACCATGGGTGCGCTCGGTTATGTCATGAATGTACCGGAGGAAGAGAAATTCCTGAATTCAGAAGCGGAGATCCGGGCGCGCATTGTAGAGTGCGTGGGAGGACGCGCCGCAGAGGAAATCGTGTTCAACAGCGTGACGACCGGCGCGGCAAACGACATTGAGCAGGCGACCAGACTGGCGCGCGCGATGATCACGCAGTACGGTATGTCTGAGAGATTCGGTATGGTTGGGCTGGAATCTCCGGCAAACCAATATCTGGACGGCAGAAATGTTTTGAACTGCAGCGACCGGACGGCGGCGGAGATCGACCAGGAGGTTATGCGCGTTATAAAGGAAGCCTACCAGGAGGCGCTGCGTCTGCTGCGTGAGCACAGAGAGGCGCTTGACAGGATCGCAGATTTCCTTATCGAGAAGGAAACGATCACCGGAAAAGAATTTATGGAGATTTTCCACCGGGTAGAGCAGGAAGCTGCAGAGCGCAGGGCGGCCGGAGTAACGCCGATTTATGATACGCCGGCGCTGGAAGCTCCGGAAACGGATGCGGTGAAAACAGAAGCTCCGGAAACGCCGGAGGGAAAAGCACAGGATCTGGAAGCGACAGAACAGAGCGCCGCTGCGGATAACACCGTGATCAGTCTTAGCGGACCGGTTGCGGAGGATGCGCCGGAAAATACAGATATTTAAATTTTAAGACACCCTTTTATGTCTTGCATTTCAGACCAAAAACTGCTATGCTTGGTTCTGAAAAGCGCACGGCACGAGGGTGTCTTGCTTTTTGTAACGCTTAAGTGTCCGGCAGGATTTTCGGAAGCCGGATGCGGCTATATTGCTTAGATGTGAGGAGAGAGAGTATGGAACAATTATTTGCTTTGTCGGTTTGCCTGTTTGCAGGGCTGTTTATGTCACGTATTATTAAGCGTCTGAAGCTTCCGGCTGTTACCGCCTATCTGATCGGCGGTATCCTGATCGGACCGTATTGCCTTGGGCGTCTTGGAATCCGGGGGCTTGGCTTTGTATCGCATGAAAATGTGGTCGAGTACAAGCTTATATCAGAGGTGGCGCTCGGATTTATTGCGTTCTCCATAGGAAACGAATTCCGGCTTTCGCAGCTGAAAAAGACCGGAAGACAGGCAACGGTGGTTGCTTTTTTTGAGGCTCTGGCAGCAACTTTTCTGGTGACGATCGTGATGATCGCGCTGCATATGATACTCGGCGATAAATTTCCGCTTCCGTCGGCGCTCCTTCTTGGTGCGATTGCCACGGCGACTGCACCGGCGGCAACACTGATGGTTGTGCGCCAGTATAAGGCGAAGGGAAGTCTTACGGATATTCTTCTGCCGATCGTTGCGCTGGATGATGCGATCGCGCTTGCTGTCTTTGCGATTTTCAGCGGTATTGCGGGAGCGATCAATCTCGGACATCTCGATATAGCGTCCGTTTTGCTTGCTCCGCTTCTGGAGATCGTGCTGTCGCTGCTGCTCGGAGCGGCGCTTGGAGCAGCGCTTACCTTCTGCGAGAAGTTTTTCTTCTCAAACAGCAAACGTCTCTCCATCTGTCTGACCTTTGTATTGTTTGCTTCCGGGCTGGCAATGACGGAGATTCAGATCGGCGGACTGACGGTCGGCTTTTCCAGCCTGCTTGTCTGCATGATGCTTGGTACGGTATTCTGTAATACCTGTAAATTCTCGGAAGAAATGATGAGCAAGACGGACCAGTGGACAGCGCCTATCTTTATCCTGTTTTTCGTGCTCAGCGGCGCGGAGCTGGAATTCAGTGTGTTCGCGGATATTGCGATCGTGGGCGCAGGCGTTGTATATATACTGACGCGGTCTCTCGGAAAATATATTGGTGCGTCCGTCGGCTCCAGGCTGATGAAGTGCGACGATAAGATCGTAAAATACCTCGGCATTACGCTGCTTCCGCAGGCGGGCGTGGCGCTTGGCATGTCTCTGGCAGCTACCGAGAGCATGGGAGAGCAGGGACTGCTCGTGCGGAACATTACACTGTTTGCGGTTCTCATCTATGAGCTGGTAGGACCGATGCTCACCAAGATCGCGCTTACAAAGGCCGGAGAGATTTCCGCAAAGCCGGAGGTTGTAAAACGGGTAAATACGGGAAGAGAGCGGCATGAGCGCTAAGGAAGGATAACATATTAATATGAAAGAATATGAAGTAGTATGGGAGATTTTTAATCTCTGCTCCAACAATCAGATGCGCGACGTCTTTATCGAAGAGTTGGAGATCGCGGACACGGAGCAGTATGTGAAAAACAAGTTTGCGGGCAAAGAGGTTACTTATGAAAAAAGTGTCCTGGAAAACGGCACCGTCATCTATGACATTATGACCTCCGGCATCCATCAGCGGATGTCCTTTACGGAGATATAGGAGAAAGCGATGAGTGATATTTTTGATTTATACCGCGGGCAGGGTGTCAGCGAAGGACTTTTGAAGGATATTGCAGCGTTTCGGGGACGCTATGCGGTAGATGCGGCGGTGACGGACAGGGTGATGCGACCGGAGATCCGTTTTTATGGAAAAGAAATTTTTGAAATGGCGGCTACGGCGCTGCTGCAGGGTGAGAACATCCTGCTGTCCGGCACCAAAGCGACAGGAAAAAACGTGCTGGCGGAAAACCTCGCCTGGGTTTTCGGACGTCCGGCCTACAACATTTCCTTTAATATAAATACGGACAGCACCACGCTGATTGGTACCGATACCTTCCGCAACAATGAGGTCTGCCTGCGGCGCGGGCCGGTGTACGATTGTGCGGTGTACGGCGGCTTCGGGATTTTTGATGAGATCAATATGGCCAAAAACGACGCCGTCTCCGTATTGCATGCGGCGCTCGATTACCGGCGTATGATCGACGTGCCGGGCTATGAGAAGATCGAGCTGCACGATGCGGCGCGCTTTATCGGCACGATGAATTACGGCTACGCCGGGACGAAGGAGCTGAATGAGGCGCTGGTTTCCAGGTTTATGGTAATCGACATGCCGCCGGTGACAGAGGAGACGCTGCTGGATATCCTGACGGATATTTTCCCGGATGCAAAGAGAGAAGGGCTTTTACAGCTTGGCGGTTTCTTTATGGATCTGCAGCTGAAAGCGTCACACAATGAAATTTCCACAAAGCCGCTGGATCTGCGCGGTCTGATCGGTGCGATCCGAACCATACGCGCCGGGCTTTCGCCGATGGCGGCGCTGCGTATGGGGATCGTAAACAAGAGCTTTGATGTATTTGAACGAGAGATGATAGAAGACATTCTGGAGACGCGCATCCCGGAGGGCTGGGAAAGCAGCGGGATTTTCGAAAATGCACGCTAAACCGCAGGATCGGAAAGGCGGCGAAACGCATACTGGACCGGAGCAACAGGGAAGCGATGAGGCTTTTGAAGGCATACGGGAAACAGGACAGTGAGAAATAACATGGACTATGATATTGAGGAATATCGGGTGGAAATCGAGAACCGCATCAGAAACATGATGTGGACAGTGAGCGGTGATTATTCGCTGAAGGTGAAGCCCGATGTGGAGGCATTTGCAAAAAATAAATATATTGCGTTGTACGATGCGATCAAGCAGGGCGCTTTCGCGCTTTATTTTGACGCGGACGCACTCGGCATGTATCTGCTGAAGAAACGGTATTACGGCGCCGAGGAGACTCCGCTGATGAGTATTGCGCAGTTATGCGCGGATGCGGCGTCTTATCCGGCGATTTCGGCGGAGCGCCCGGGCGTGCGTCAGGTGCGCAAAAAGGCGTTTGAAGCGATGCTGGAGCATGAGTTTCACCGTATGAACCAATCTTTTGCAGGCAGAGTAAAGATTTCCTATATCCGTGATTTTTTGAATGGCAGAGGACGCGATGAAAAGCGTGTGCAGGATGTGAAGGACGCGCTTTATGAGCTGGAGCATGTTTCCGACACCATGGAGATTATCCGGAAGATCGACTGGATCTACAATCATTTTATTGATAAGAGCTTTGAGCGAAAGCACGGGGATCTTGCGCACGTGCTTGCGGCGGAGCTGGAGGAGATCGTGCAGGACGGCTGGCAGGATTTCCTGGATGAAGACACTTATGAAGCTGTGATGGAGCAGTTTCTGGAGAATGTAAACCGGCAGGTCACTTCTCTGGAGGAACTGCAGGAAGAGTCGGAAAAGACGGCTGGAAACGGCAGAAAAATTGTCGTGCTGGATGAGAAAGCGATCGCGCGAATGCATAGTTATATGGAATTGAACTTCGGACGTTCCTATTTAAATGAAGCGCAGCAGGAGCGTCTGAATCGGAGACTCTGTACAGGTGCGCATACGGACTGCAGCCTTTACTATACGGACGGCATACTGGAAAATCCGGTGCTCGTCAATGCACAGTATGTAAATGCGAAGAAGCAGGCAGACCGCAACCGGCTGTTCCTGCACAACAGCGCGAGCGTGGTAAGGCATAATATCGATGTGATGACAGCGAGCCTGAAACGCGCGCTGATGCTGCAAGCCGAGACGGATATCATTCCCTCGGAGTTCGGGCATGTGGTGCCAAGCCGCCTCTGGCGGATCGGGCGAACGGAGGGCGGCAGGCTGTTTGACCGGGAGATCAGACAGAACAATTCGGAGTATGTGGTGGATGTGCTGATTGACGCCAGCGGTTCGCAGCGTGACCGGCAGAGCCAGGTGGCGCTCCAGGCGTATATTATTAGCCGCGCGCTCAGCAACGTCAATATTCCGCACCGCGTGATGGGCTTCTGCACCTTCTGGGATTACACGGTCATGCAGCGCTATCGGGAATACGACGCGCCCGCAAAGGCGGATGAAAGGATTTTTTCCTATACTACTTCTGCAAATAACCGCGACGGACTTGCGATCCGTGCGGCGGCGGATTCGCTGCTGCAGCGGGAGGAAGAAAATAAGATTTTGATTATATTAAGCGACGGCAGACCGAACGATGTGATCGTGAACCGTCCGAACAGCCGCAACCCGCGGATCTATTGCGGAGATTACGCGGTGCAGGATACGGCGCTGGAGGTGCGCAGGCTGCGGAATGCCGGGATATATGTGCTCGGCGTGTTCGCCGGAAAGGAAAAAGATCTTGCCGCAGAGAAGAGAATTTTCGGAAAAGATTTTGCGTACATCCGCGATATCCGTAATTTTTCGGCGGTTGTCAGCCGGTATCTGCAGAAACTGCTGGACGAGTAGGGCGTTAGGAGAACAATGCCTGGAAAAGGGATGGGTAATATAGGCTGGGAAATATTACAAAATTGTATTCCGTGTTTAAAATGAAAGTAATCCGGGAAAATCCTTTGTTTATAAGGGAAAATTCCCGGATTTTAATTTTCTTAAAAAATTTTTAATCGGGTGTTGACATGATTTGTAATATATGTTAAGATGTGAACGTAATAAATTTAACAATTTCGTAATAAGTTGGGAGATATATTTGGAGGTTGAGCGAGTAATGAATAAGGGTATGAAAAAACATGTGATGAAAGCGGCGGCTTGTTTTCTGGCAGGAAGCATGACGGTCGGGGCGTTTGGTACAGGCGCTATGGCAGCCGGTGAATCACTGGTCGGCATTGGAGCTGTTTCCCTGGACAGCGTGGAAGAGACAGAGGAAGTACAGGAGACAGAGGCCGGGGTCGATACGATAGAAGAAACGGAGGCGGCTGCGGAGGAGGCTTCTGTGGAAGAAACAGAAGCGGCAGAGAATGTGATAAATACGATTGCAGTTGCACAGCTTGGGGAGGATTCTTATATAAATATCCGCACAGAGCCGAGTACAGAATCCGACATCGTCGGAAAGCTGTACGACAGCAATGCGGCAACGATCCTTGCAGATGAGGGCGAGTGGTATCTTATTCAGTCCGGAAACTGCCAGGGTTATGTAGCAAAATACCTGCTCACGACCGGAGAGGCGGCTGCACAGGTAGTTGCAGAGGTCGGCACGCCGGTTGCGCAGGTAAACACAGAGGCGCTTATGGTACGTGCGGACGCTTCCGAGGATGCGGAAGTCGTTGATATGGTTACCGCAGATCAGATCGTATATCTGGAAGAGGATCTTGGCGGATGGGCAAAGATTTCCACTGCAAACGGCACCGGTTATGTAAGCGCAGACTATGTAAGCTACGCTACTTACCTGCCGCAGGCAGAGTCCGTTGAGGAAGAGGCGGCAAGGATCGAAGCAGAGAATGCCGCATGGGAAGCATATGTGGCGGAGCAGGAAGCGGCTTATGCGGCATATGTGGCACAGCAGGAAGCCGAGTATCAGGCATACCTTGAACAGCAGCAGGCTGAGTGGGAAGCACAGAATCAGGCCTGGATCGAGTATCTGGAGAGTCAGGGACAGTACGCAGACGATGCACAGGCAGCGGCGGATCAGGCTGCAGCAGATCAGGCATATTACGATCAGGTAGCAGCAGATGCCCAGGCAGCAGCAGACGAAGCGGCATGGTCCGGCGATGAAGAAGCAGCGGTAGCAGCGCAGGCGGCAGCAGATCAGGCGGCAGCAGACGCAGCAGCAGCGGCAGACACCGCTTACCAGGCGCAGGCAGCAGCAGATGCAGCAGTGCAGGATGTACTTGACAATGCAGGCATCGACGCATCACAGGTTACCACAGACGGTACCTCTTCTCTGAGACAGCAGGTTGTTGACTACGCACTGCAGTTCGTTGGAAATCCGTACGTATGGGGCGGCACAAGCCTTACGAGCGGCGCTGACTGCTCCGGCTTTACACAGTCAGTTCTGGCGGATAACGGCGTCAGTGTCAGCCGTACAGCAGGACAGCAGTCACAGGGCGGTACTTCCGTAGACCTTGACAGTATCCAGCCGGGCGATCTGTTATTCTACGAAGGAAGCGGCGATTACGGTATTGGACATGTGTCCATGTACATTGGCAACGGTCAGGTCGTGCACGCAAGCAACTCTACCGACGGTATCATCGTATCGGATGTAGATTACCGCACACCGGTATCTGCAAAGAGCTATCTGGATTAATAAATAGGAAATATGGGGCTGTCGCGAAAGCGGCAGCTCTTTTATGCTTTCCGGTATTATATCCAACAAAATGGCAGGATTCTGCGCTGATTTTTCTGCCAAAGCATGTTAAACTGAATCATATAATGCATGATCAGGAGGATAAACATGGGAACAGGGCTGGCTGGAGCTATTTTCTGGGCTCTCGATACAGTGATACTTTCTATTGCCATGATGCAGACTGTTTTTGAAGGAAGTCCGTCAGCAGTTTTTTTGGCGCCTTTTGTAAGTACGTTTTTGCATGATTTCTGCTCCTGTATATGGATGCTTTTCTATATAGGGAAGAAAAAGGAGTATGGAAATGTGCGAAATGCGCTGCATACCCCAAATGGAAAAATACTGCTTATTGGTTCTCTTCTGGGCGGACCCGTCGGAATGACTGGGTATGTCTTTGCTATTAAATATCTGGGGGCATCCTATACGGCAATGCTGTCTGCTTTATACCCTGCCCTGGGGACATTTTTTGCATATGTTTTCCTGAAAGAAAAGATGAACGGAAGGCAGATGGGCGGTTTATTTTTATCTGTCGCCGGAATGATGATTCTTGGAGCATTGTCGCAGGGAGAAGAACCCCGGAATGTCATGCTGGGTTTCCTGTGTGCGATGTTATGTGTTCTGGGGTGGTCCCTGGAGGCCGTCATATGTGCATACGCAATGAAGAATACAGAGATTACCAATGAGCATGCGCTGATGATACGTCAGGGAAGTTCGGCGCTGTTTCACGGGATTGTAATTATGAATGCAGTGAGCGGATGGGGGATGGTCAGGAAGGCTGCTGCAACATCTGCTATCTGGATTATTGCAGCGGCAGCTCTGTTTGGAACGATGTCGTATCTGTTTTATTACAAGGTAATTCATAGAATTGGACCGCCGAAAGCAATGGCGCTGAATGTAACATATGTGTTTTGGGCGATGCTATTTGAAATTGTGCTGCTCCAAAAAATACCGGCATTTTTATCGGTAGTATGCGGGCTGATGATTTTGGCAGGAGCAATTATTGCTGCATTGGAGACAGACAGCGGAAAGGGGGACGGCTGAAGATGGGGCATCTGGATATTGTAAGGAATAACATGCATTTATGTTTCCTGCTGGAGGAGGGCGAAGAGGCGAAGCTGCTGGCAGTGGAACCGGCAACCGGTGGAGCATCCGACTACACTGCAGCTCCCTTAGCATCCAGAATTGTGGAGGTGCAGATACCGGAGCGGAAAAATAAGTCCTTCCGGGGTGCAAAAAATTTCTATGATACGCCGCAGGCGGAATTAAAATACACAGGACATGAATGGGCGGATAACAATACCCTGGTGATCACGCAGGAGGAATCCTGCATTCGGGTAAGGACGATCTATACGTTTCAGGAGAAGCTTCCGGTGTTTTCCTGCGAGAGTGAAGTGGAAAATATTTCCGAATCTCCGGTCTGCCTGGAGGCAGTGACATCGTTTTGCTATGGAAATGTGGATGTTTACCAGAAAGGAAAAAAGAATCCTGCGGATGACCTGCAGATATGCTATGCCAACAATACCTGGTCGGCGGAATGCCGCTGGGTAAAGAAAAGCCTGCGGGAGTGCGGGGTGATTCCGTATGGCAATCTGTGCTACGACCGTTTCCGGATTGCGAATCACAGTGGTTTTTCCAGCGGAGAATATCTGCCGATGGGAATTATCCACAATCAGAGAAATCGGGAAAATTTGTTCTGGCAGATAGAGCACAACGGCGCCTGGTCGTGGGAAGTGGGATGTGTGATTCACGATTACGCAGACTCTTTTTTGGAAAAAGACTATCTGCAGCAGATTTATCTCCAGGTATCGGGGCCGGATATGGAATCTGCACACTGGCATAAGCTACTGCAGCCGGGAGGCAGGTTCCGGACTGTGCCGGTGGCAGCGGGTGTCTGCAGAGGAAATCCGGAAGACTGTTTTTCGTGGCTGACCCTCTATCGGAGAACAAAAAAAGAAATAAGAGAGCTTCCTGTGATTTTTAATGATTATATGAACTGCCTGATGGGAAATTCCACGGAAGAGACATTGCTGCCGCTGATAGATGCGGCAAAAGAAGCGGGCTGTGAGGTTTTTGTCGTTGACTGCGGCTGGTATGATTCCGGAAACTGGCAGTTTACCTTCGGCGATTTTGCGGAATGCCGGAAGCGTTATCCCAATGGTCTTGCAAAGGTAATGGATGCGATTCGGGAGCGCGGCATGAAAGCAGGACTCTGGCTGGAGCTGGAAGCATACGGCATCGACAGTCCGGGGGCAGAAAAACTGCCGAAGGAATGGCTGTTTTGCCGGAACGGAAAACCGGTGGCAGATTCCGGACGATATCATTTAGATTTCCGCAATCCGCAGGTGCGGACGCATGCGTCCGGTGTTTTAAAAAGAGTCGTTGGAGATTACGGTCTGGAATATATTAAAATAGATTACAACCTCTGCCTGTGCTATGGAACGGACCTTGCCTGCGACAGTCCAGGAGAGGGGCTTCTTCAGCACAATCGCGCATATCTTGCGTGGCTGAAGGAGGAGATCCGGAAATATCCGCATGTTACATGGGAAAACTGCGCAAGCGGCGGGCTGAGGATGGATTACGCCATGCTCTCGTCTATGGACATTCAGTCTGTAAGCGATCAGGAGGATTACCGGATCATGGGCTTTATCGCTTCAAATGCGGCAACCGCGGTTCTTCCGGAACAGGCGGGTATCTGGAGTTATCCGCGAAGAGAGGGCGATGAGCGGGAAACGGTTTTTAATATGGTTTCTTCTCTTCTTATGCGCATCCATCTGGGCGGCCATTTAAACGAGCTGTCCCCGTCCCGCAGGGCACTTGTTAAAGAGGCGATCCAATATTATAAAGAAATTCGTCGGGAAATACCGCAGTCAGTGCCGGTCTGGCCGCTGGGAACTCATCATTTTGACAGCGGATGGCTTGTCTGGGGACTTGCATGCCGGAAAAAGGTCTATCTTGCGGTTGAGAGAAGAGCTTCCGATGAAAACAGGATAGAAATACCGCTTGACAGAAGCTTTGCAAAAGCGGTTATCGGATATCCGAAAATAAGTGCCGCAAAGCTTACGGCACTTGATAACCGGACATTACAGATAGAAATGTCCGGGCAGTATACGGCATGTATTATAGAGATTGCGTAAAAATAAACCTGTTTAAGCAGTTTGGTCAGGCATCCGGGCGTCCTCGTACAATTTGATGGTGACAATGGTACCGTGCGGCGTCCGGGGAGAAATCCGGAAATCCTGACTGTCGCCCAGCAGATAGGCGAGACGCCATTTGATATTTGCCAGACCGATGTGCTTTCCGCGGTTGTATTCATTACTTGCATCAAAGTGTCTGGCGTCTTCACAGATCTGCAGATAATTTTTCATGTCGATCCCTTTTCCGTTATCCTCAATTTCGATGCACAGGCCTTCGCCCTGTTTCAGGGTAAAAGAACGGATGCGGATAAAGGGAGCTTCTCCTTTCGTCCCTTCAAAACCATCCTCCAGAAAACCATGAACAATGGAATTTTCTACAATCGGCTGTATGATGTGCTTCGGAATATGCCGGCCGCGAAGTGCGGGGTCAATTTCCCAGTAAACATGGATTTTTTCTTCGTACCGGTATGCCTGGATCTTCAGATATTCAGAGGTAATGTTAATCTCCGTCTCAAGGGTGTCCATAACTGCTTCATCATTGATGCGCAGGCTGTCCTTCATAATGTGGATTAACGCGCTGTTGATAACCACAATATCCTTCGTGCGGTCTTTCCGTGCAAGATAGTTGATAGTATTCATAGTATTGTAAATAAAATGTGGGTTAATCTGAGAAATACGGAGACCGTACTGCAGCTTTTGCTCTTTTTTCTGTTCTTCCAGCAGCAGATCAATATTCTTTTTCAATTCAACAGACATTTTGTGAAATGCGCTGCTGAGCTCCTCAATTTCATCGTTGGTGTGAATGTCTACCGGAACCACTTTATCATAAGAAAAATTTTTCATGTGCTCGGACAGTACTTCGATTGGATAAACAATATTGTGAATCAGGGGCTTCAGAGCCGTTACAGAAATCACGGTAATCAGAACTACCGATACAACCAGTACGAGAAGCAGCGGAAGCAGCGGGGCAAGCAGTTCAGAATACGGGATAAAGGCGGCAAACTTCCAGTGGCTGGTATCACTGTAGCTGGACAGAAAAATACCGTCTGAATTATGGAACTTGTAGTTGTCAAAAAACAAATAGTTTTTTGTAGCTGCCATGCGGGAATACAGGTCTTCCTTCGGCTCGAAAGAATGTTCGAGAAAGGTTTGGTTATTGCTGTCAAGCCATATGTAGTGCGAAAAAGTCTTATTGGCATTCCCCAAAATTGTCTGCATCAGATCATCCGCCCGGATAACGAGGATCACAAGTCCGGATGACGGCGAATTATATTTTAAAGATGTACAGAAATAGAAAATATTTTCTTCGCGGTCAATAGAAGAAAAATACTGTGTGTAATTGCCGGATCTGCAGTTCTGGACCCAGTCTGTATCGAGAATGGCATGCATTTCTTCATCACTCATAAAAGGAGTATGAAAATCCCCCTGCTCACAGATAAGCATAATATTTTTGATGTTAGGTCCGGTACCGCACATTTCCATGAGCCGGTTTTCGATTTTTGCCGTATTCTGGTCGGTCATATCCGATGCAAGAAAATTTAATAACACTCTGTCGCTGGCTACCTGCTTGGAATAGATAATGATGCTGGTGGCGGCAAGGTCTACCTGCTGCGTAATCTGATCCGCAATGACACTTTTCTGCGAGATATTATTGTCAAGATAGCTCTTTGAAAAAAGAACGATCAGGGGGACGGCAGTAATAAAAAGCGCGGCAATAATAAGACGCATAATATTGTCGCGCAGCTTCCGTCCGATTTTCGTCTGGGATATCGTATCGCTGTGTTTCATTGCCTTTCCTTCTTTCTGTAATCAAGAGGCTTCAGTCCCATCTTTTTCATAAAAACCTGACTGAAATATTGTGACGAGCTATAGCCGACCATTTCTGCAATTTCATACATTTTTGCGTCCGTCGTGCGCAGCATCTGGCAGGCTTTCTGTATCCGGTAAGAGGTAAGGTATTCCCATATGGTCTCGGACATATCGTTTTTAAATATTCTTGAGAAATGAGTGACTGACATACCGATTTTGTCGGATATCTCCTGAATGGACAGGTCAACCTTGCTATAATTTTCTGAAATATATAAAAGCGCCTGTTTTGTCTCATAGCTCATCTGCGGATTGCGGTTCTGACAAAGCCGGGAAATCGTCGCCAAAAGAAAATTGCGGGTATCCCGGAAATCGGTCAGAGATAATTCATCCGGGTCGTAGGGAAGTGTATCAAAGTTTCTCTCAAAAAAAGAAAAACAACTGCTGATTAATTGGATAAATCCGTAGTAATTGTGGCTGCTCTGAATCTGATCAAGCTGTTCGGTCAGAAAGGCACGCAGGTCAGAGCAGGGATCTTCATACAATTCCTGCAGAGTATCTTCTTTTACTGTTATTTTCTGATTGGTAATAAACAGCTTATCACTATCCAGGGCAGTAATTGTACGGCTTCCCATAAAATAATGTGCGCGCAGTTTTTCCTGATGTTTAAAATAGCTTTTGTGCAGCGTCCGGATATCCATTGGGATATAACTGTAAAAACAGGAAAAGCTTAAAGCATAATTTTTCTCCAGGCTTGCTATAATTTTTCCGGAGCAATCCAGAAGCACGGTAATTAACTGATGAGTAGAAAGCGTGGTATTTGCATGCAGCAACATAATGATTTTATTGTTATAGGCGGAAACGGCGCATATATTTTCCATTTGGTCAAAAGAAAAAGTTTCTGCATGCAGGAGCGCCGTATCGATCATTTTAATGACGGCAGTCTGCTGATGCAGCATTCTGGCATCTGACCATGGAATGACAGCATCGGGAACCAGAACAAGATACAGAAGATTGCTGTCCGGGATACCGTCCAGCTGCGGGCAATGGGCCGCCCGGTCACTAAAATAATGCTGGAGGCTTTTCTGGCGGTAAGAATAGGAATCCCGGTTTAAGGCGCAGATTTTACTTCGGATCGCGGAAAGACGCTTGATCAGAATTTCCGGTGTGATTTCATCCTTTACAAGATAATCTTCTACGCTGAGACGCAAAGCGCGTTTCATATATGCCATTTCTTCGTAGGCAGTTAAAAGCAGAAAGCACGGCTGGGATACCGGAAGCTGCTTGATTTTTTCAATCAGGGTAATGCCATCCATATCCGGCATACTGATGTCCGTAATAATTAAATCGACCGGTGCTGCTTCAAATTTGCGGAGCGCATCTTTTCCACAGCGTGCCGTGGAGACTATCTCCAGACGGATGCTGTGCCAGTCGATTAATGTTTTTAAATCTTCAATGGCGAGATATTCATCATCTACCAGCATAACAGTAACAACCTTTTCCATAATACCCCTTTCCCAGGATCTTCCAAAAGAAACAGTTCCTGTTTTACTACCTTATTTGGGCAGTTTTTATCATACTATATTTTGACCAAAATGGCAACGAAACCGGCTGGATATGCTTGGAAATCTAACAAAATAGTCGGATAATCGCATTAATTTCAGAAAACATTTTGTTATAATAGCAATAGTTAAAAAGCAGGGAAGGGAGATGGTAAAAGGTGGGAAAAGAAGCACTTCTTACCGTGCATGGAATTGAAAAAAATTTTGGCACGGTCCGTGCCTTAAAAGGGGTCAGTGTTTCTTTTATGGCGGGAGAAATTCACGGTCTGATCGGTGAAAACGGCTCAGGAAAATCGACGCTGTCTTCGGTGATTAGCGGAATATATCCCAGCAATGCAGGTCAGATGTTTCTGGAAGGAAAGGAGTATCATCCGACCAGCATCCTCAGTGGGGAAAAACAGGGCGTCTGCATGATCGTTCAGGAAATGGGAACCATCGGCGGAATTACGGTTGCGGCAAATGTCTTTGCCGGTCAGGAGAATCTTTTTTCAAAATTTGGCATTGTAAATAAAAAAGAGATGACCCGGGCGGCGCAAGAGGCGCTGGATAAAATCGGAGCCTCTGACATAAGGGCGGACCGAAGCATTGATGAGGAGTCCTTTGAAAACCGTAAGATTATTGAAATTGCCAGAGCGCTGTATCATGATGTAAAGGTATTGATCGTAGACGAAACGACGACCGCGCTCTCACAAAAGGGGCGGGAAATCATCTACAGGGTAATGGATGAGCTTCGGAAAGAAAACAAAGCGGTTATTTTCATTTCGCATGATCTTGACGAGCTGACGGCTCACTGTGATTCGGTAACAGTTTTAAGGGATGGCGAATACATAAAGACGCTGTCGAAAGAAGAAATTGCACCGGATATTATGCGGCAGCTTATGGTGGGCCGGGAAATCCAGGACAACTACTACCGCAGCGATTATGACGATTACCGCGGGAAAGAGCCGGTGATATCGGTCAGGAATCTGACCATGGGGAAAACCATAAGGAATATCAGCTTTGAACTGAAAAAGGGAGAGATCCTTGGTATCGGCGGACTGACCGACAGCGGTATGCACGAACTGGGACGTCTTGTTTTCGGGATTGAAAAACCGGACAGCGGGGAGGTTATGTTTGCACAAACAGGAGAAAGGCTGAACTCACCGGGAAAGGCGATCCGGGAAAAAATTGGATATGTGTCGAAGAACAGGGATAAGGAATCGATACTGAATCAGTTAAATATACAGGATAATATCTGTCTGCCATCTTATGACAAACTGAAAAAAGGATTTTATATCGCGCCGGGTGCGGAAAAGGAGCTGGCGGAAAAGGAAAGTAATATCCTGAAGATTAAAATGAGTTCTCTGAAACAGATGTGCGGACAGCTTTCCGGCGGAAACAAGCAGAAGGTGGCATTGGCGAAATGGCTTGGTAATGATTCGGATATTCTGATTATGGACTGCCCGACCAGGGGGATTGACGTCGGCGTAAAGGCTGCAATCTATAAGCTGATGGACGATTATCGGAAAGAGGGCAAATCCATCCTTATGATTTCCGAGGAGCTTCCGGAGCTGATTGGTATGAGTGACCGGATTCTGATTCTGAAGGACGGCGGGCTGATAAAGGAATTTAAACGTGGCAGAGACATCAGCGAATCGGAAATTATTCAGCATATGATTTGATTTGGAAAGGATATTAGGTTATGAAAGAGAATACAAAGCGGGCGATTTCGCTAAAGGATGGCATACGGGAATTTATTCCTTTTCTGAGCCTGATACTGGTCATTGTTTTCTTCCAGTTTATTACAAAAGGAATGCTGCTGACTGTCCGGAATTTAAAGCTGATATTGAATCAGTCATTTGTACTAATGATTGGGAGTGTCTCCTGTACTTTTATTGTCGCACAGGGGGACGTTGACTTTTCGATGGGTTCCACAGTCGGAATCACTGCAGTTTGTGCGGCGTGGGTATCTCAGGCCGTTCCGGCTCTGGCGCTGCCGGCAGCAATGCTGATCGGACTGATCGTGGGTATCATAAACGGAATTTTATATGTAAAATGTAAAATTCCTTCCTTCGTGGTTACGTTGAGTATGCTGTTAATTTTACGGGGGCTTACCATTTTTATAGCCGGGGGCGGGTCTGTCAATGTACCGTTTTCGCTGTATGACCTGGATAACATCTATCTGAAATTAGCAGTTGTGATTCTCGTAATTCTTATTGCGACCTTTGCCTTTAATTACACAAAGCTTGGAAAGTGGAGCAAGGCAATTGGTTCCGGCGTGACTGCGGCAGCGTTTTCCGGTGTTCCGGTCGATAAGATGAGGGTATTCGGATTTGGACTTTCCGCAATGATGTGCGGGCTGTGCGGCTTTTTCAATATGATTCGTGCAGGCTCGGCTGCAACAAATACCGGAAACTTTTTCGAAACAGACGTACTGATCGCACTGGTGCTCGGAGGAATGCCCTTATCGGGCGGTGCAACCTCGAAGGTCCGCTGTGCGGTAATCGGAAGTTTGATACTTGCCATTCTGGTGAATGGTTTTGCATGCTGGAGCATTGATGAAAAACTGCAGCAGGGCATTAAGGGCGTCATTTTCCTGGTTGCTGTCTGGCTGACGTTTGATAAAAATAATACCCGGTTAATTAAGTGATGCTGCGAAGCACACAGCAATACGCGGCATCATTATTAAAAACAAAAAAAGGAGGAAAAGGGTATGAAGAAACAAGTAAGAAAAGCGGTAGCAATGTTGTTTATGTGCATGGCGGCGATTTGTGCAATGGCTGTGCAGGGAATCGCGGAGGATGCTTCTGAGAAGCTTCCGGAAAAGTTTAAAATTGGTGTAGTTATCTGGTCGACGGTGGATGACCTTGGCAGAACGAGCTCACAGATGCTGGATTATGCATCAGAAGTTCTCGGCGTAGAGATGGTTTACAACACGAACATCTCCTCTCCGGAGAGCCAGATTACGGCAACGGAGAACCTGATCGCTGCCGGCTGTGATGCGGTTGCTATTTGTAACTACAGTGATGATATTCTTCCGAAGATTGCGAAGCTTTGTCAGGAGAACGAAGTATACTTTACGCTGATCTGGAGAAGCATTGCAGATCCGGAGGTAAAGGAAATCGTGGAAAGCTGCCCGTTCTATCTTGGAAATACCTGTGAAGACGAAGAAAAAATCGGGTATCGCATGGGCGAATCTCTCTACAATAAGGGATGCGAAAATATTGCAGTTATTACGATGGAAAAAGGCGATGCTACGGCAGACGCAAGAGATGCCGGATTTGACCGTGCCTGTGAAGAATTTGGCATGAACCGTATCAGCGAAGTAAGAAATAATGCATTTACGGCAGAAGACGCTACAAAAGCAGTAGAAAACTTCCTTGCTGCATTTCCGGAAATGGATGGTATCTATGTGACCGGCGGAAGCGGAACAATCCTGGAAGGTGTTATTCAGGGGCTTGCACTGCACGGAAAAACCGGAGAAGTGAAAGTTGCATGCGTAGACTTTATTGCAGATCTTGATAAGTATATCGCAGAGGGAGCTATTGACGCAATTTCCGGCGGACATTTTGTAGACCCGTTGTTTTCTTATATACTGATGGTGAACAAACTGGCAGGGACACCGCTTTCTGAAACCTGTGAAACAATTAATCTGAATTTTGTAAATCTGGAATCTCCGGAGGATGCCGTAAATTATTATACTTATGTGGAAGGCGATGAATATCCGTACAATGCAGAAGAAATCCGCAGCATGGTGAAATATTTTAATCCGGATATGACAATTGAAAAGCTGAAGGAAATCGCTGACGCATATAGCGTGGACGATGTAGTAGCAAGACACACGGCAGAATAAACGAGTAAGGCGGAGATGATATGAAACTGGCGAGAAAATTACAGAATATGATAGTGCCGATTGCAATGCCCGTAGTGGTATTCCTCATATTCTTTATAGGACAGCCAAAACGGTTCGGGACACCGACAGGAATCATGATTATGCTGCAGCAGTCAGTGATTAATTCCATCATCGGCTTTGGACTGAGTATGAATCTGGTAATTGATACCTGGGACTTCTCGGCGGGCGCACAGCTTGTGCTCGCCGGTCTGATCGGGGCACATTTTGCACAGCAGTACGGACTGCTTGGATTAATTGTCGTTACGGTATTCATGGCGGTATTGCTGGGGACGATCACCGGTGCGGTATATTCTATCTTTAAGATTCCGTCGATTATTGTAACCATCGGCATGATGCTGATATATGAATCGGTCGGTTCCATGTATCAGGGTGGAAAGAGTATTACGATTCCTACAGATATCAGCTTTCTTGGAAAGTCACCCTGGATCTTTATTGTGGGAATCCTGACGTACTGTCTTGCGTATGTGATTTATCATCATACGAAATTTGGCTATAACGTCCGGGCAGTCGGAAACGGAGAAGAGATTGCAAGAAGCATCGGAATCAATCCAATTAAAGTGAGGTTCCTTTGCTTTGTGGTCGGTGGTATTTTTGTCGGAATTGCCGGTATGCTTCAGGTGAGCTACGGCGGAGCGATCGCGCCGAAGAGCGGAATGAATACGATGTCGATGGTATTCCCGCCTTTTATGGGGGTGTTCATCGGACAGTATCTGGAACGCTACTGTGATATTATGTTTGGCATTTTCCTTGGCGTATTTTCTATGACAATGATTAATTCCGGTCTGATTGCTATGGGGCTGCCGGGAACACTGCAGCAGGTGGTGACCGGATCGTTTATGCTGATATTTATGGCGATCAGCATCAATCGGGAAAAAGTAATGTTAAAGAACAGAAAGGCATCGGCGTAATGATTATTGGTGCGGCATACTACCCGGAACACTGGGATAAAGAGCGCTGGAAGCAGGATGCGCATCTGATGTGCGAGATGGGAATTAATACTATAAGGATCGGGGAGTTTGCCTGGTCCGTGATGGAAAAAGAAGAGGGAAAGTATGACTTTTCACTTTTTGATGAGGCAATTTCTCTGTTTGCCGGATTCGGAGTCCGTATAATTATGGGGACTCCGACTGCCGCGCCGCCTGCGTGGCTTTGCCGAAAGTACAAAAATGATTTCTTTATGAGGGACCGGGCGGGAAAAGAGCGCGGATTCGGAAGCCGCCGCCATTACTGCTATAATCATGACGGTTATCGTCAGGAATGCAAAAAGATCGTGACGGCGATGCTGGAACATTTCAAAGATAATGAAAATATTATCGCGTGGCAGGTGGATAACGAGCTGGGATGCGAGGATGAAGTGCGCTGCTACTGTGAAAACTGCAGGAAAAGCTTTATCAACTGGCTGCAGGAGAAGTATCAGGATCTGGAAAAACTGAACGAGGCATGGGGAACGGTGTTCTGGAGTCAGATATACACGGACTGGGCTCAGATTACCCTGCCGAAAGAAACGGTAGTAGATCCGTATACCGGAAACGGTCATAACCCGGGGCTTCTTCTTGATTTTGCCAGGTTTTCTTCTGATTCGCTGATTTCCTTTGTGAAGGAGCAGTGCGATCTCATCAGACAGCATTCAGATAAACCAATTGCGCACAATATGGTAAGTGAATACTGCGATAACTATAAGCTGGCTCCGCTGTTTGACGCCGCGGGATATGATGCATATCCGCGCTCGGAGTGGGACGACAACAGTCCCGGACGGATCGGTTTTCACTATGACCTGACCCGGGGATATATGGAAAAACCATTCTGGATTCTGGAGCAGCAGAGCGGTCCCTGCGGATGGAATGTACTTGGAAAGACGCCGGAAGAAGGAGAGCTTGCACTCTGGAGCCTGCAGGGCACGGTGCGGGGTGCAGATGCTCTGGTATATTTCCGGTGGCGTACATGTCTGTTCGGAGCGGAGCAGTTCTGGTATGGGATTCTGGATCACGATGGGGTTCCGCGAAAGCGATTTCGGGAATTGAAGCAGGCAGTGGCTTCCATACAAAAATATCAACATATTTATCGTCTGCCGAATGACAAAGAGGTGTTGCTGGCATACGATTACGACAATAAGTTTTCGCTGGAATTTCAGCCGCATTCGCGCAGCTTCTGTTATAAAGAAGAAGTTATTCGATATTATGAGGCGCTGATGAGGCTGCATGTTCCGGTGGATGTCGGACAGCTCTCTTCAGATTTGACGAAATACAAAGCGATGCTTTTGCCGTATATGACCATTGCCGGAGAACGTCAGAAAGAGATTTTGGAAACATATGTGGAAAATGGCGGCATTCTGATACTTACCCCATTCTGCGGACAACGGGACGCGTGCAACAGAATGGTTTCGGAAACTCTGCCCGGTGTCTTTCGTGATTTGGCGGGAATTACTGTGGAGGCATTCTATAATCTGGAGAAGCATTGCGAGCCTTCCACGAAATATGGAAATATTCATATCTGGAAGGAGGAAATCCGGACAGTAAGCGCGTCCTTCATTGATGCCTGCGGCGAGAGCAGAGGATTTGTTTCTGTGAATTCTTACGGAAAAGGGTGTGTCTATTATATTTCTGCTGTTTTCCGGGAGTATGACTGCCTGCTTACAGATATTTTCGCGAGAGAGCAGATAAAAATGCCGGATCTTCCGGCGGAGGTGGAGGCAGTCAGTAAAGCAGAGGGCAGATATTTGATTTTACTCAATCACAGCAGCGAAGAAAAGAGCGTCTGTGTTTCCGGATATCGGGAATTGCAAAGCGGATGCGAAAAAGTGAAGCTTTCAAAATACGGAAATATCATTTTGGAGAAGGCAGATTAAGCGTATTCTTCCTTGCATTTTCTCTACGAATGAGCTATTATTTGATATGAGTTTACGGGCAGAGCCGCATTCCTGTGCTTCTGCCCCTTTTTAGAGAGTGGAGGATATATGAGCGAATATGTGAGTGCTGCCGAGCTGTTCGGCGAAAATGTGTTTAACGACAAGGTGATGCAGGAGAAGCTGCCGAAGAAGGTTTATAAGGAGCTTCACAAGACGATCGACGACGGAAAAGAGCTGGACCCGATGATAGCAGAGGTGGTGGCGGGAGCCATGAAGGAGTGGGCGATTGAAAAGGGCGCCACGCATTATACGCACTGGTTCCAGCCGCTGACGGGATTTACGGCAGAGAAGCATGACGCATTTATCACGGCGCCGTCGAAGGATGGTTCCGTGCAGATGGAGTTTTCCGGGAAAGAGCTGATAAAGGGCGAGCCGGATGCGTCCTCCTTCCCCTCCGGCGGTCTGCGGGCTACCTTTGAGGCACGCGGTTATACCGCCTGGGACTGCACGTCCCCGGCATTCGTGCGCCAGGATGAGGGGGGAGCGATTCTCTGTATTCCGACGGCGTTCTGCTCCTACACGGGTGAGGCGCTCGACCAGAAGACGCCGCTGCTGCGTTCTATGGAGGCTATCCAGACACAGACGCTGCGGCTGCTCCGTCTGATGGGCAATACCACGTCAAAGAAGGTAAAGCCGTCGGTCGGCGTTGAGCAAGAATATTTTATAGTAGACCGCGAGAAATATTTAAAGCGCAAGGATTTGATTTTCACCGGACGCACGCTGTTCGGCGCGATGCCGCCGAAGGGGCAGGAGCTGGACGATCATTATTTTGGCGTTATCCGTCCGCGGATCGCATCGTTTATGCGGGATGTGAATGAGGAGCTCTGGAAGCTCGGCGTTTCCGCAAAGACGCAGCATAATGAAGTTGCCCCCGCGCAGCACGAGCTTGCGCCGATTTATGCGGAGTGCAACGTGGCGGCGGACCATAACCAGATTATCATGGAGACGTTAAAGCGCGTGGCGGAGGAGCACGGGCTGCAATGCCTGCTCCACGAAAAACCGTTCGCGGGCGTAAACGGTTCCGGCAAGCACAATAACTGGTCGCTGACGACGGACGACGGCATCAATCTGCTCGACCCTGGCAAGACGCCGCATGAGAATATCCAGTTTTTGCTGATTCTCACCTGCATTCTGCGCGCGGTGGACCGTCATGCGGACCTGCTGCGTGAATCTGCGGCGGATGTGGGAAACGACCATCGTCTCGGCGCGAACGAAGCGCCGCCGGCGATTATTTCCGTATTCCTCGGCGAGCAGCTTGAGGATGTGCTGGCGCAGCTTATCAGCACGGGCGAGGCAACGCACAGCATCAAGGGCGGCACCCTGCACACCGGCGTAAAGACGCTGCCGGATTTTGCGAAGGATGCCACGGACCGCAACCGCACGTCGCCGTTTGCGTTCACCGGCAATAAATTTGAGTTCCGTATGGTCGGTTCCAGAGATTCCGTTGCGGAGTGCAACGTGGTTATTAATACTATTGTCGCGGAGGCCTTTTCCGATGCCTGCGATGTGCTGGAGGCGGCGGATGATGTGCAGATGGCGGTTCACGACTTAATCAAGCAGTATGCGAGCGAGCATCAGCGGATTGTCTTTAACGGCAACGGCTATTCCCAGGAGTGGGTGGAGGAGGCCGAGCGGCGCGGACTGCCGAACATCAAGTCGATGGTGGAGGCAATCCCGGCGCTGGTGACCGACAAGGCGATTGCCCTGTTTGGAAAATTCGGGGTGTTCACGGAGGCGGAGCTGCGCTCCCGTGTGGAAATCCAGTATGAGGGCTATGCGAAGGCGCTGAATATCGAGGCGCGCGCCATGATCGACATTGCCAGCAAGCACATTATCCCGGCTGTGCTGCGCTTTAACCGCAATCTCTCTGATACGGTAAATACCATGAAAGAAGCGGGCGTTGAGGTTCATGTGCCGCTGGAAATGCTGCGTCAGTCGAGCCGTCTGCTTGCCGCAGCAAAGACCTCTCTGACAAAGCTGGAGGAAGTGACCGACAAGGCGGCAAAAATGCAGCCGGGGCAGGAACAGGCAAACTACTATTATGAGGTAGTCGCAAAGGCGATGGAAGAGCTGCGCGTTCCGGTGGATCAGCTTGAGATGATCGTGGATAAAGAAGAGTGGCCGATGCCGTCGTATGGGGATCTGCTGTTTGAGGTATAGGCTGATAGACCTGGAAAAATAATGTTATCCAGTCTGAGCTGGATCCAATTCGTAAGTGGCGAAAAGAACGGGAGCATTGCTTGCCAGATGTGCACGAAATATAATGTATTGTAAGCGAAGGGGGATGAATATGGCCGCTTACATTGAATCAGAGACTCTTGAATTAAAAGCAAAATTCACAGACGCTATATGTAAGGAAATTGTTGCATTTCTTAACACTGGTGGCGGTGACATTATTATTGGTGTTAGTGATGACGGAACTGTTGTTGGCGTAGACAAAATTGATGAAACGTCAAAGAAGATTTCAGATATTATCACAGACCAGATTGAGCCAAACCCTCAGTCTTCTGTCAGCTCCGAAATTCGCTATGCAGAGGGAAAGACGCTGCTGATTGTACATATTCGAAAAGGTGTCCGGCCGCTTTACTGTCAGAAAAAATATGGTTTTTCATCAGCCGGATGCGTAATGCGTATCGGAACAACTTGTAAAAATATGACGCAAGAACAAATCCGCACTCGATATGAAAAAAATTATATTGATTCAGATTTTATGCTTCTTACACCGGCTAAATACGGTTCAATTTCTTTTAAAACATTAAAGGTGTATTATACCGAAAAAGGATATCACCTGGATGATTTAACCTTTGAAATGAATCTTAATCTGCGAACTCCGGATGGAGGCTATAATCAGTTGGCAGAACTGCTTTCGGACAAAAATATGATTCCACTGATCACCGTCAAGTTTCAGGGAGAAGACAAAACGGCTGTTTCTGAACGCAATGATTACGGTAACCAATGTTTACTTTTCGGTTATGAGCAGTTAAAGAATCGGCTGGCTGCAGAAAATATCTGTGTGTCGGATACAACTGTACGTCCTCGTATAGATCGCTATTTGTTCGATTTTGACTGTGCAAACGAAGCGTTAATTAATGCGCTTGTCCATAATGACTGGAATCTCTCGCAGCCATTAGTTTCTTTTTTAGTGATAGAATTGAAATTTTTTCTCATGGCGGGTTACCGAAAGGGCAGACGAAAGAGATGTTTTTTAAAGGCATAAGCAGGCCACGGAATGATATGTTGATGCGTATTTTTCTGAACATGAACCTTACGGAGCATACCGGACATGGTGTTCCGGCAATTCTGTCAAGATACGGTGAGCGTGCGTTTGATATCGGAGAAACATATATTTTAGTGACGATTCCCTTTGATTCAGATGTACTTGAAACACTGAAACGTAACAAAAATGTCGGTTTAAGTGTCGGTACAAATGTCGGTTTAAACGTGACAGAAAAGAAGATGATTCATCTGCTTCTGGCAAATTCAAATGAAACCGCTGAAAGTATGGCAGTCAGTATAGGTGTTACAAAACGAACAATTGAACGTGAATTAAGAAAGCTTCAGGAAAAAGGAATCCTTATTAGAAGTGGTTCTAAAAAGACAGGCAGTTGGATTGTAATAAAATAGCTAACTTGTTTCACACGTGTATTGTAATTCTTTATCAATCTAAATAAAAATACACCTGGGTAAAAACGTTTAAGAAAAATTTTACCGTCAAAAACAAGAACTGCAGATCTGTTCTTGTTATCAGGGTACCCGCATCTTAAATAATTACGCTTTGCCGTCGCGGAAAAATCCGCGGCGGTTTTTTTAATGCATACGACAAAAACGTCTGGTGGATGTTTTTTAGTTAGCGTTGCTGACCCAAATCGCGCATCAGGACCTGCGGGCGGTCCTGAATTTCCGCAGGCGCGGCAAATACAAAAAAGAAGATGATTTTCAACGGAAAAGAAGCTATAATGAATAAAAGACGTCTGATTTTCCGGAAAGCGAGGGACGGCAGGGTGAGTGAGGCAACTGTTGCAGAAAAGAAAAAGAAAGCGGCGCACAAAAAGCCGCGGTTTCAGCATAAAGTGCTGGTGAGTATTCTGGTACCGGTGGTGGTTTTCTGCATCGTGACCAATCTGACCATCGGCGCGCTGTTCGGGCATGAGCTTATGATGAAGAAAGTCGATACCGAACGGGGATACCTGTCCGTGATTTACTCGTATCTGGAGGATGCGAAGAACAATCTGGACACGCTGGCGCTGTATGCGGAGGGAAGCCTGGCGGTGCGCGACGCGATGAAGAACAGCAGTCTGGAGAGTGTTCGGGCAAAGAGATATGCGCTGGACGCGCAGGAAAAGCTGGCTACCGCGCTGAGCGCAAGTCCGGTGGAGCGTTATGTGGACAATATGTTCCTGATTAACAGAGCCGGCGTTAAGATTGTGGTTACGTCGGGCACGGGTGTGGTTCTGACGGATCAGATTCTGGAAAGCCCGCTGTTTGAAAAGGCGGAAAAGGGAAGAAACGCGGTTGCTGAGATTACGGAGTCGGTGGTGGATAAGGGAGAGCGAAAGCTTTCTTACCTGTATCCGCTCGACATGGAGCAGAATAGCTTTCTGTATATAGAAGTAAGCGACCGCATGATTACGGATTTGCTGGCGCCCTATGCCGATGCGGCGGAGATTGTGATTCAGAGCACGGACACCGGCGATGCGTGGTATTCGTCGCCGGAAATGGAAGAGCATATAAAGGACAGAAGCATAACATCGCGGTATTATGAAGAGAAAACAGAGTTTATGCCCTTTTCACTGTCCGTCGCGGTGCTGATTGACGCGGGAATCTATTCGATGGAGAACCGGTACGTATTCTGGGTGCTGCTGACGACGGTGATCCTGGTCATCTGTATGGGACTGGCGGTATCCAGGCTGATTTCCAGAAGGATCACCCAGCCGCTCGGCAGACTGAGCAGCCACATCAATTATCTGGCGGAGACGAAGCTGCTCACTGTGGACGAGACGATTGAAAAGGGTGAGGACGAGGTGGCGGAAATCGGACGGGAGTTTAATCATCTGGTACGGCGCATCAATCACCTGATCGAGCAGCAGCGGGAAATGTACGAGCAGAAGCAGAAGCTGAGCATGGACGCCCTGCAGGCGCAGATTAATCCGCATTTCCTTTATAATACGCTGGATTCTGTGCGGTGGATGGCAGTGATACAGAACGCGGATAATATTGCCAATACGGTGATGAGCCTGGAAAATCTGCTGCGGAATATGGCGAAGGGAAGCGGCGATAAGGTTACGCTGCGGGAGGAGCTGTCACTGGTGCAGGATTATGTAAACCTGCAGCAGGTGCGGTATATGGAAGTTTTTGACTATATCTGTGAGGTTCCGGAGGAGTATCTGGATTATCTGATCGTGAAGATGACCATGCAGCCGATTATTGAGAACGCGATTGTCCACGGCATCGAGCCGACCGGAACCTATGGCGTGATACGGGTGTATGCGCGCGCTGAGGGCGGAGCGCTTTACATTTCCATAGAGGATAACGGGATAGGCATGGACGGAACGGAAATTCGCGAAATTCTGAAAGCGAAGAAGAACAAAAATTCCATGAGCGGGATCGGCGTGACAAATGTGGACGAGCGTCTGAAGCTGATTTACGGTCCGGATTATGGTCTGATCTTTGAGGGAGAAGAGGGGAAATTTACCGGAGTTACCATACATATACCAATGGAAACGGGAAAGGAAGAGAGCGATGTATAAGGTCATGCTCGTGGACGACGAGACGCTGATATTATCCGGGATAAAGTTTCTGATAGACTGGGAGAAAAACGGCTGTGTGATTGCGGCGACTGCGGGAAACGGGCAGGATGCGCTGGAAAAAATCCGCAGACTGCAGCCGGATATTGTGCTGGCGGATATCAATATGCCGGTTATGGACGGAATTACGCTGATGAAGAAGGTGGGCGAGGAGTTTCCGCATATTGTTTTTATTATTCTGACAAATCTGGAGGAATTTGAGCTGGCGCGGCAGGCGCTCCATTACCGGGCGGTGGGCTATCTGGTGAAAAGCCAGCTTGAGGCGCCCGCTCTGGAGAAGGAGCTGGGGCACGCGAAGGAGGAGCGGGAAAAAAGAAATCAGCTGATGGTGGTGAATGCGGCGGATTATTTTGAGAAAAAGCAGCAGGAGGATGTCCTCAATAAGGCGCTTCAGGAGACCATTTTCTTCCGCCGGGGCACGCCGGGTGAGAAATATGCGGAATTTCTGAAGGATGCGGGGGTGTTTTACCGGTACGCCTGTTTTTACATTCCGTTTGACTTTGCGGCGATGAGCAGCGGACAGCCGCCGGAAAAGGAAGAAAAGGCAAAGACGATGGAGTGGATACGGGAGCTGGCGAAAAAGACGGCGGAAAAAATTTTCCGGCAGAATTATATTTTTCTGGATACCGGCGGGGTGAACAGTCTTGTCCTGTTCGTTTATGCAAGGGGAGACTCCTGGGAGCAGGAGGCGGAGTTTTTCGGGCGGAAGCTGACCAGCACCGTGAAAAATATTACCAGGGCGGAGTGCCGGGTATTCTGTACAGGAATCTATGAGAATGAGGATGGACTGAAACAGTGCGCCGGGGAATATCAGACCCTGATGGAACGGTACTATCTGGGAGAGGAGGAAGAAAGCGGCATTGCCACTGAGCACGACGGGAGTGGAAGGCTGTCTGCCGGGCGCGCCG
The DNA here is from genome assembly GCF_047017445.1 of Marvinbryantia sp. Classification (NCBI taxonomy): domain Bacteria; kingdom Bacillati; phylum Bacillota; class Clostridia; order Lachnospirales; family Lachnospiraceae; genus Marvinbryantia; species Marvinbryantia sp. The sequence continues at coordinate 48,786 of NZ_JBKXTT010000003.1, forward strand.
GAGAGAACGTGATATCTGTGGGAAAGCACGCTGGCAACGGCGCGGGCGGATACGAATCTCTGGGACTGCAGGGAATCGGACCGCAGCTTTATCATGAGATTATGCGGAAAAATACGAAGGGAATACAGGCGCTGCTTGACAGCGCCAGGACGCGCGTGCAGAATACGAAGCACTAGAAGAGCCAGGCAATCTGGCTTTTAAATGAGCTGAACCGGGAGGCGACCGAGGCGCTGAACGGGCTGGGCATGATGGAAAATTCCTCCTACAGCCGGGTGAGCAGTGCCGCGGAAATTGAAAATATCAATACGCGCAGGCAGGTCCTGCAGTGGCTGGACATGCTGAGAAACACGCTCCTGGATATCGTGGGGAACGGTGAGAATCCCGGAAACCAGATTGCCAGAGGAGCGCGGCAATATGTGCTGGAAAATATCGAATCCCATGTGGGACTGCAGGAGGCGGCAGATCATCTGGGTGTTTCCGCCGGGTATCTCTCCACCATCTTTAAGCGGGAGTACGGGCAGAGCTTTATCGATTTCATAAACAGCACGAAAATCGAATATGCCTGCCGTCTTCTGGAGGAAAAAGAACTAATGGTGACGGAAATCGCCTGCCGTCTCGGATATGAAAATGCCTATTACTTTTCGAAGGTATTCCGGAAATACACCGGCATGTCCCCGACCAGCTATCAGAAGCACGTGACAGAGGCGGAGTAATTTCAAAATATTTGAATATAATAAAATGTGGCAGAACTGAAAATTCTGTTGCATTTTCATCAGATTTTGTTATACTATAATTACAGAAGTAAATGTTTGCCGTTTGTTATGCAACGGGGTATAAGAAGTATAACATGTAATGTTGCCACTTGCCGATGGTGTGGGGTATAAATAATTCGGTGCGTAAATATTTGCCACTTGCTATACAGGTGGGATAAAAGTAGTATAGTGTGTCAATGGATCCCCATCAGTCTCTGATTAGTTTCTGGTGGGGATTTTGCATAGGGAGAAATAATGGAAGTAACGCAGGGATATTCGTATCATATCAAGGATGAATTTTTTGATAAGATAAAAGACCGATATTTGATGAGTAATAAAGAAAATGGAAATTATCGTCCTCATTTTCTGGCAATCCAGGACAGTAAGAATAAAGAATTGTACTGGATGATTCCGATCAGCTCACAGGTAGATAAGTATAGAGTTATTATAGAAAAGAAAATAAAGCGATATGGGAAATGTAACACTATTATCATAGGAACATTTGCCGGAAAAGAGAATGCTTTTCCTATATTAAAGAAATATTTTGACCATGTACATACTGTTGAGGGCATACCGGTCGTTATACATAGCAAATTGAACAGGGAGCTGACGGTTAATCTGCGAGAGGTTCTTGCCATGTATAGGCACGGGATTCGTTTGATATTTCCGGATATTGAGTATATACAAAGAAAAATGGAAGAAGAGCAGAATGTTTCCGTTCAGCCATGAGCTGAAAAAAATACAAACAGATGAAAAAAGTAACAGCCCGAAAGCCGGAGAGTAGAAAAAAGTACAAAAACTCTCCGGCTTTTTTGATTCCTTTTTTCCTGTCCGGTTTATATAATGAATTCATCAAAACAAGGGATACATAAATGAGTGTATCGGCAAAATCTAAAATCACAGGAGGATATAGTTATGAGAAAGAAACAGGTAATGGCAATGGCACTGTCTGCTGCAATGGCAGCCGGCGTACTTGGCGGAACAGGAATCATGGCAGCAGCGGAAGATACGGTTACGCTTACCTTCCCGGTATGGGACCTTGCAAGCACCCCGTATATCCAGGATGTTGTGGATGGATTTGAGGCGGAGAATCCGAACATCAAAATCAATATCGTGGACATTGCGGCGGCAGATTATGTGACAAAGCTTACCACCATGCTGAACGGCGGTTCTGAGTGCGATATCGTATATTAGGTAATTGCGAAACTCGCAATGCTCGTTCACAATCTTGAATCCAAACAAGGAAGAATTCGTATAGAGTACGAATCCTAAGATGAGAAGTGGATAACTACCGTTTTTAGGCGCACTTTAATAAGCTACAGGCTTTATAAAGTTAATAAGACCTAAGCGATGAGTGGTTTCAGACTTCGTATGTATTCATGATGTTTGATTTTGTCTGCAAGAACAACTGTAATGAGTTGGGTGATTCCAGCAAGAATTAAGTCTGCATGCAATGTTTTCTCATTCTGAGTACGACGTCCTGCAAGACAGAGATTCTCTTTTATGTGATTGATATCTCTTTCTACTGCGGTTCTGATTTTGTAAGTGTTATCCCATTCTTCGGTTCCACGAATGGTTCCGGGATAGGCACGAAGATCTTTTTCAGGATAAACATAGATCATACGTCCACACTCAGAAGTAGTACAGGGATTATCGCAGATACAATGTCTATGATATTTTCCGGTTGATGCATCCTTAACATACTTTATCTTAGGACAGATAAACTTATATCTTTTTAAACCATTTTTTCTTGTAGATGTGCCTTCGTGTTTCATTGGAAGTGAATCATCATTAGGGCAGCAAGGGATGCCGTTTTCATTCACTTTACAATCAGGATTTTTTAATCCGGATCTGGAATTCAGAGGAATGTATGCTTTTTTAAAGTGTTTATTTTCGCCAAAGGTATTGCCTGTCAGCAGTTCTCCATAAAGCTGGCAGGAGTCAAATGCTGCATCACCAAGAAATGTTTTGGGATTCATAAGCGGATGCTTCGCAAAGAAATCTTTTAGTGTAGGAATGAGTAATTTAGCATCATGAACACACTTATCTTCATCAGGAGAATCAGATTTCTTTTCCACAACGATTTCAGGATGTGAGGTCATAAAGTCTTTGTTGTAAAAAGATATATGCCGGATAATGCCAAGACCATTGGTAATAATGCCAAACTTGAAGACATAGCAAAAATGACCATTAATGTATAACTGTTTAATTTCTGGATTTGCGGATGCGTGTGTTGGCATAGAACCATAAGCTGCTTTATAAGGATCATAACTCTTGTCGAAGCTGTTAGCTTTGGCATAAGCTTTGAGTTGCCTGATAATACGATTTGCGTATTTCGGATTATTTTCAGTAACGAAAGCCTCAATGCCAGAAGAATCAAAGATGGTCATATCAGCTTTTGAAGAATCAATAGCATGACAGATTGGTTCGGTTAATTCAACAAGGTTATCAAAAACAAGCTGAAGGTCATCCATAAAGTCCTGTTTGAAGCGGGTGATTTTAGAAGCATCTGGAACTTTAGTGAAACCACAAAATTCACGCAGTGGTTTTGAATAAGCAAGAAAAGTTAAAAGAAGCTGGTCTGTGGGAATAGAAAAAATACGCTGAATAATCAACGCCCATAGCAAAGCGCTTAAAGGGTATTTACGGGTTCTGCCCGTTGATGCATAGAAATGATTTCGAAAAGAAATCGGAACGATCTCATCAATATCGATGTGGTTTTCTAATAGAGACAGAAACCCAGGTTTGTCATTTTCAAATTTATCTTGGCAATCCGAAAAAAAATCTGCCAAAGAAAGCTGTTTATATGGTATCATAGATGTCAGAATAACTCCTTTCTTGGATGCATGGTTTATAGTTTTTCGTCAACTCTATTATACCATATCCGGTGAGGGGTTATTTGTTTTTTGTGGTTAAAAAATGCCGTATTTATGCGGCATTAGGCGTTTCGCAAACGCCTAGATATCGTATATATCAAGGAGGCGGACGGCACGCCTTCCTATGCGGACAAGGGACAGCTTGAGGATCTGACTTCCTACATCGAGGCGGACGGAATCGATACCTCCAAATTTGTGGGATACAACGATTTCAATCTGGACGGCAAGCAGGTAGCGCTCCCATTCAAGACCGACTACTATGTGCTGTACTACAATAAGGACATTTTTGACGCAGCAGGCGTTGACTATCCGAGCAACGATATGACCTGGACAGAGTGGGAGGAAATGTGCAAATCGCTGACGAGCGGCGAAGGAAACGACAAGATTTACGGCGGATACCTTCATACATGGCAGGCATGTGTGCAGAACTGGGCAGTGCAGGACGGTGCGAACACCATTCTCGGACCGGACTACAGCTTCATGAAACCGTACTATGAAATGGCTCTGAGAATGCAGGAAGAGGGAACCATTATGGATTATGCAACGCTGAAGACCGGCAACATCGCCTATGCTTCTCCGTTCCAGCAGGGCACCGTAGCGACGCTGCCGATGGGAACCTGGTTCTCCTCCACGATGATTGCGAAGGTAAACGCAGGCGAGACAGATGTAAACTGGGCAATCGCAACCCTTCCGCATCCGGATGGCGTAGAAGCAGGCAGCACCGTTGGTTCCACAACACCGATGGCTATCAATGCAAACTCTTCTCATAAAGAAGAAGCATGGCAGTTTATCAAATATGCGTGCACAACAGCAAACGAGATTCTGGTAAAGAACGGACAGATGCCGGCTTACCAGGATGACACTACACTGGAATCCCTAGCGGCTCTGGAAGGTATGCCGGAGGGTGCGGCAGAAGCGCTGAAGACCGTCAGCGTGGTTGCAGACAGACCGGTAAATGTTTACTCCGCAGAAGTAAACCAGATGCTGGGTGAAGAGCATTCCCTGATTATGATTGGTGAAGCGGACATCGACACGGTGCTTGCGGAAATGGCAACACGTTCCCAGGAAATCCAGGGAGAGTAAGGGGATGACGTCAGGCGTCACGGACGAAAAACAGGAAATTCATAAAATGCCGAGAGCATCATAGATTAACCGGCAGGGCGGCAGGAGTAACTGCCGCCCTGTTTTGCACTGGATTCTGACGCAGAACGGGAAAGGAGATTCAATGAATAAAACAAAAGGAAACAAAAAAGGGCTTTCGCTTGCCCTGAGGCAGAATATCGTGGGATATTCCTTCATTCTGCCCAACTTCATCGGGTTTTTCATCTTTACCTTTATTCCGGTAATTTTCTCCCTCCTTCTGAGCTTTTCCCACTGGGATGGCTTTACGGAGATGGAATTTGCGGGGCTTGACAATTTCATAAAGATATTTAAAGACAGAATTTTTGTACAGTCTATCTGGAAAACGGCATATTTTTCTATCTTCACCGTGCTGTTTTCTATGGTGGCGTCGCTGGGGCTTGCGCTGCTGTTGAATCAGAAGATAAAGGCGAGAGGATTTTTCCGCTGTGCGCTGTTCTTCCCCTATGTGGCGTCTGTTGTGGCGATTTCCGTTGTGTGGAATGCCATGCTGCAGCCGGATTACGGTCCCGTGAACGAATTTCTGAAATTTATCGGAATTGCTAATCCGCCGCGCTGGTTCGCTTCCACGGACTGGGTAATTCCCGGACTGATTATTGTGAATGTCTGGAGAAACATGGGCTATTTCATGATTATCTATCTGGCGGGGCTGCAGAACATCGATGAAAGCCTGTATGAGGCGGCGGCGCTCGACGGCGCGAAGGGCTGGACGCTGTTCCGGAAAATCACCTGGCCGCTGCTTAGTCCGAGCACCTTCTTCGTTGTCATGATGCTGGTCATCAACTCCTTCAAAGTGTTCGACCTGGTATGGCTGATGACGCAGGGCGGACCGGGAACCGCATCCACCATGCTTTCGCAGTACATCTACAACCAGGCGTTTGTTTCCTGGGATTACGGAAAATCCTCCGCTGCGGCAATGATTCTGTTTGTAATCGTAGCGCTGCTCACCGTATTCCAGTTCAAAGCAGAGAAAAAAGTGGTCAATTATTAGGAGGTGGCAAAAGTGACAAAAAAGAAAAATCTGGCAGGAAGCGTGCTGGTTTATGTACTGCTTATCGGACTGACGGTGCTCACGCTGACACCGCTTATCTGGATGCTGTCTGCCTCGCTGAAGCTTGATAAAGACGTGTTTTCCGTGCCGATTCAGTGGATTCCGGCAGACCCGCAGTGGAGCAACTACGCAAAGGTATGGGAGAAGATACCGCTTCTTACCTTCACCTTTAACTCCCTGAAGCTGACGGTGCTCATCACCATTATCCAGGTGCTCACGTCAAGCTTCGCGGCATACGGTTTTGCAAAATGTAACTTTAAGGGCAGAAATGTGCTGTTTCTCTTTTACGTGGCGACGATGGCCATTCCGTGGCAGGTATACATGCTGCCGCAGTATACGCTGATGAACAAAATGCATCTGGTGGATACGCATATTGGCTACATTTTTATGCAGGCGTCATCCCGTTCGGCGTGTTCCTTATGCGCCAGGCGTTTATCTCGATTCCCAACGAGCTGCTGGAGGCGGCAAGAATTGACGGAATGTCGGAATATGGCATTTTTGCGAAGATAGCGCTGCCCCTCAGCAAGGCGTCCGCCACAACGCTGGTTATCTTCAGCTTTGTGACCATCTGGAACGATTACATGGGACCGATGCTTTACTTCAACACGGAATCCAAAAAGACCATCCAGCTTGGTATCAAGATGTTTATGGGTCAGTATTCCACGGAGTGGGGACTGATTATGGCAGTCTCCGTGATGGCGCTGATACCGGTATTTATTATATTCCTTATCGGGCAGAAGCAGTTTGTGCAGGGCATCGCAAGCAGCGGCATAAAGGGCTGACAGAAAGGACAGAGATTATGTTATATCCGGAAACGACCTCAGGCAGAATGGCTTTTGATTTAAGCGGCATCTGGGAGTTTAAGCTGCTGGAGCCGGGACAGAAAGAGCGGGAGGAGCAGGCGGCGGGAAAATTGCTGAAAAACAGTCTTCCCATGCCGGTTCCCTCGTCGTATAATGATATTTATCCGGGGAAGAAATTTGCCGACCATATGGGCGATATGGTCTATCAGAGAAGCTTTACCGTGACAGAGACGATGCAGCGGCAGGGGCGTCTGGTGCTCCGCTTCGGCGGCGTTACCCACATGGCGTCCGTGTATCTGAACGGCGCGCATCTGGGCTGTCACAAGGGTGGCTTTCTCCCGTTCTCCTTCGATATCACAGAGAGCGCGGTGATGGGGGAAAATCTTCTGACGGTGTATGTAAATAACGTGACAGACTATTCCACGCTGCCCTGCGGCAGGGTGGTGACGGAGCAGTTTCCGGGACTTCCGGAGCAGACCAGAAATCTTCCGAACTTTGATTTCTTTAATTATTCAGGCATTATGCGTCCGGTGTGGCTGTATACGACGCCGCGCTATTACATTGAAGATATTGAGGTGTACGGCAGGATGGACGGCAGCTTTTGCTGGAACATCACATCCGCGGGAGAAGGTGCGGGAGAGACCAGGATCCGTGTACTGGACGCGGAGGGCGCGTGCGTCTTTTCCGGCAGCGGAGCGAATGGCGAAGGAAGGGTGCCGGGCGCGCGGCTCTGGAGCACGGATGACCCGTATCTCTACCGGCTGCAGGTGCGTCTGCCGGGCGCGGACGGCGGGCAGGGCGATGAGTACACGGAAAGCTTCGGCTTCCGTGAGATAGCCATCCGGGACTGCCGCATTCTCCTTAATGGAAAGCCGGTTTATCTGAAGGGCTTCGGCAAGCACGAGGAGGGCATCACCAGAGGCAGAGGAACGGATATTGCTCTGATGGTGAAGGATTTGGGACTGCTGAAATGGATCGGGGCGAATTCCTTCCGGACAAGCCACTATCCCAACAGCGAGGAAATGATGCGTCTCTGCGACAGGATGGGGATTCTTGTGATTGACGAGGCGCCGGCAGTCGGTCTGAACACGGGATTTACAGCCACCGGGCTGCTGGGAGGAAACCCGAAGGGAACCTGGGAGACGCTGGAGACGGCGGAGCATCACAGAACCGTGATGCAGGAGCTGGTAAAGCGCGATAAAAATCATCCGTGCGTCATCGCATGGTCGGTGGCGAACGAGCCTGCCAGCCAGGAGAAAGGGGCGCGGGAATACTTTGAACCGCTGATGGAAGTGACGCGGCAGAACGATATACAGAAGCGCCCGGTTACGATCGTCACCTACGAGGGCTCCACGCCGGAGACCTGCCAGGTGGCGGAGCTGTGCGATTTCCTTATGCTCAACCGCTACCGGGGCTGGTATGATACGGAGGGCAATCTTGAGGGAGCGGCGGCAAAGCTGAAGGCGGAGCTGGAGGGCTTCCACAGGCGCTGTCCCGACAAGCCGGTGATGCTGGGAGAGTATGGAGCGGATACGATCGCGGGTCTTCACGACGTAAACGGCAGGCTTTTTTCGGAGGAGTACCAGACGGCGTTTATGCGCGCGTATGGAGAGGTATTTGATTCCCTGCCCTATATTACGGGCGAGCATGTATGGGTGTTTGCGGATTTTGCCACGGCGGAAAACATCAAACGTGTGGACGGAAATAAAAAAGGTATCTTTACCAGGGACAGACGTCCCAAGCAGGCGGCTTACTTCCTGAAAGAAAGATGGAGCCGCTTATAGGAGAGGCGGAAAAAGAGCATGGAAAAGTGGATAAAAATCGCGGACCTGGAGAATTACCGGGAAGCGGACATGGATGAAGTAAGAGCGGCGATGGATATTGCGGCGGCGCAGGTGGAGCGGAATCTGGACACCTTTACGGAGAAGTTTCCCGGAGCGAACAGCTTTGACAATTTCTATAAGCCGGGTCCGAATGTGGACTGGACGACGGGCTTCTGGACAGGCGAGATCTGGCTGGCGTATGAAAATGCAAAGACGGAGGAAGAGCGGGAACGCCTAAGACGGGCGGGCGAGATACAGGTGGATTCCTTCCTGGAGAGAATCGAGAAGAGAGTGGAAGTGGACCATCACGACATGGGCTTTCTCTACAGCCTTTCCTGCGTGGCAGCATACAAGCTGACCGGCATGGAAAAGGCGAAAAAAGCGGCGCTGCTGGCAGCCGATAATCTGATCAGCCGTTTCCAGCCGGTAGGGGAATTTATCCAGGCATGGGGCGAAATGGGCGCGAAGGATAATTACCGCTTTATCATCGACTGTCTGCTGAACCTTCCGCTGTTGTACTGGGCATCTGAGGAGACGGGAGAAGAAAAATACAGGAATATAGCGGAAAAGCATATCCACACGGCGCTTGCCAATGTAATAAGAGAGGACGATTCCACCTGGCATACGTTTTTCATGGACCCGGAAACGGGAAAGCCGGACCACGGGGCAACCTGCCAGGGCTATAAGGACGGCTCCGCCTGGGCGCGCGGACAGGCGTGGGGCGTGTACGGTACGGCGGTCGGCTACCGCTATACAAAGCGGGAAGAATATATCGGATATTTTAAGCGTGTCACCCGCTATTTCCTGGAGCATCTGCCTGAGGATCTTTGCCCGTACTGGGATCTGGGCTTCGGCGACGGAGATGACGAGGCGCGCGATTCCTCCTCGGCGGTCATCGCGGTGTGCGGCATGCTGGAGATGAGCAAATATCTGGGTGAGGAGGACGCCCGCTATTACACCTCCGCTGCGCGGAAGCTGCTGCGGCAGATGATTGTGAAATACAGCGTGAAGGATCCCGAAAAGAGCAACGGTCTGCTGCTGATGGGCACCTACTCGAAGAAGAGCCCGTATAACACCTGCACGGAGGCGGGCGTAAACGAGTGCGTAATCTGGGGCGACTACTTCTATATGGAAGCACTTCACAGACTGCTTACGCCGGACTGGAAAATTTACTGGTAAGGAGAGCGCGATGAGATATACGCCGAAAGACCAGGATTATGCTGCGGTGGTTACTGTGAATAAAGAGGAAGGTGCCTTATTCGAAGTATAAATATAAAAAATTTATAAAATGCATTTGACAAATCTTAAAAAAAGATTATAATAAACTTCGTAAGAACGAAGGCGTTCCTGTGAAAAACGGGGGCGCCTTTTATGATACAGGATATCATGTATCATAGAACCCTTCGTTCGTGCAGCGGGATTTTTTCATTTCCGTCTGCATAAAATATAGAAATGCTCGGTTATCAAGGGAGATAATTGCCGAAGAGGAGCGGCGTTATCTCTCTTTTTAAGTTGGGCGAAAGAGGAGGAAAAATTATGATGGATGAAATTATGAGTGCGGTAAGCGGTGAAGTCTTTGCCGTCTGGTTCCTCATTGGCGCAGCTCTGGTGTTCTGGATGCAGGCAGGGTTCGCTATGGTGGAGGCTGGCTTTACCAGAGCAAAAAACACAGGCAACATTCTGATGAAGAACCTGATGGACTTCTGTATCGGTACGGTGGTATTTATTGTGATTGGCTTCGGACTGCTCCTGGGAGAGGATGTCGCAGGGCTGATTGGAAAACCGGGACTGGACATTTTTACGGATTTTGCAAATTTTGACTGGTCAAACTTTGTATTCAACCTGGTATTCTGTGCGACGACCGCAACGATCGTATCCGGTGCGATGGCAGAGAGAACAAAATTCCTTTCCTACTGCGTATACTCCGCAGTTATCTCCGCAGTCATCTACCCGATAGAAGCGCACTGGACCTGGGGCGGCGGCTGGCTCGCGCAGATGGGCTTCCACGATTTTGCAGGTTCCAACTGTATCCATATGGTAGGCGGTATCAGCGCACTGATCGGTGCAGCGCTTCTTGGTCCGCGTATCGGAAAATTCACGAGAGATAAAGCAGGAAAGATTACAAAGGTAAACGCTTTTCCGGGGCATAACCTTCCGATTGGCTGCCTGGGCGTGTTTATTCTGTGGCTCGGCTGGTATGGTTTCAACGGTGCGGCGGCTACCACGGTAGATGAGCTGGCATCCATTTTTGTAACGACCACGATTGCTCCCGCTATTGCAACGGTCGTATGTATGATATTCACCTGGATTAAATATGGCAAGCCGGATGTTTCCATGTGTCTGAACGCATCCCTGGCAGGTCTGGTAGCAATCACCGCTGGCTGTGATGTATGCGATGCAACCGGTTCTATCATTATCGGCGCGGTTTCCGGTGTACTGGTAGTATTCGGCGTATGGCTTCTGGATAATGTGCTTCGTATAGACGACCCGGTAGGTGCAGTTGCGGTACACTGCCTGAACGGTATCTGGGGAACCCTGGCGGTTGGTCTGTTTGCAACCGATACAGCTCCGGCATTTGCAAGAGGATTCGGCGACGGCGTTGCCTTTGGTGCAAACCAGATTGCCGGAAAAGGACTTTTCTATGGCGGCGGCTTCCAGCAGCTTGGTATCCAGTTTGTCGGAATGCTCTCTACAGCGGCATGGACGGCAGTTACGATTACTATTACGTTCCTGGCAATTAAGGCAATCTTTGGTCTTCGTGTAACAGAGGAAGAGGAAATCGTCGGACTGGATTCCTGCGAGCATGGTCTTCCGTCTGCATATGCAGGCTTCTCCATCATGGATATTTCAAACACCATGACGATGGAAGTAAACGAAAATACAAATCTTGGAACATCGGATTACGAGGCAGCTTCTCCGGTACAGAAAGCGGCGGCGGTACAGGTGGCGAAAGCACCGGATGTGGAGCCGACCGGCATTTACAAGGTGGTTATTATCTCGAAGCTGTCACGCTACGAGAAGGTAAAGAAAGCAATGAACGACCTCGGCGTAACCGGTATGACTGTTACACAGGTTATGGGCTGCGGTATTCAGAAGGGCGCAGGCGAGATGTATCGTGGAGTTGAGGTCGATGCGACTCTGCTTCCGAAGGTAAAACTGGAGGTTGTAGTCAGCCAGATTTCTGTGGAATCTGTGATTGAATCTGCAAAGAAAGCACTTTACACCGGACATATCGGTGATGGTAAGATTTTCGTATACAATGTGGATAAGGTTGTCAAGATCCGCACAGGTGAGGAAGATTTTGCAGCGCTGCAGGATGTAGAATAAAGTGTGAAAATGCTTCTCATGCGGGGGAAATTATGTTATAATCCTGTCATTAACAGCAGACGACACTAAGAGCCGGGCGAAAGCCTGCATGTGGAGGAACCGGGAATGGCAGAAGATATGAAAAAAGAAATAGCGGAGGCGGCGCGTATACTTCTGATAGAGAAGGGCGTGAAAAAACTGACGGTAAAGGATATCGTGGAGGAATGCCACATCACGCGCCAGACCTTTTACTACTACTTTGAGAATATTCCGGAGCTTTTCCGCTGGATTCTGGAAAGGAAGACAGAGGAGCTGATGAAGGAGGAGCACGGAGGAAACGACGAGGAAGCGGATCTGCGCTATTTCTTTCTGATGGCGATTAATGCGCGGGGCGGTCTGAAAAAGGTGATGGCGTCCAATTACAAAGACGAGCTGGAGGCTCTTCTGAAGCGCCATATCTGTAAAATGTTTGAACAGATTATAGAAGATAAAAATCTGTACCAGGACTGCAGCAGGTTCCAGCTGAAGTGGATCGTGCGCTATCACTGCAGCGCACTTTTGGGAATCCTGGAGGACTGGACGGACGAGGATACGAAAAATCTGGACAGAATCGTTCACGAAATATATCTGTTAATGATGGGAAAGGTATCCCCCTGAACGGACGGATTTATCATTCAAAAAGCTTATGCCGGAGTGTTTGTTTTTACACTCCGGCATTTTTGTAAGTACACACGGAAAAGAATGCCAGTTGAAAGGAGCAGGCGGCGCGGATATAATAAGGGTATAAAACGGGAAGGAGGATATGAGCTGGATGGCATATGAAATACTTTCTATAAAGATGTATGAACTGGATAAGAAAATCAGCCGGCTGCAGAGCCGCATTCAGATGAGCGAATCGGCGGACCACGACAGAATCCGCGCAGAGAAGGCGGAGCTGCAGAGAGAATGCGCGGAGAGCGAGACGGAGCTGCGCAACCGGCTGCGGCATTCCAGAAATAGCAGTGTCGCTGTGCTTGCCGAATCTTACGGCGAGATTGAAAAGTCGATTAAAACGGCGGTCGCCAGAATGGAGAATGCCGACGGCAAAGAGCCGGAAGAGAGCTTTCCGGCAGATGAGAAAATAATGTTTGCAGAATACGCACTGGATTTTGCCATGCAGGCGGTAAATCACGCGCTGCTTGTCTCGATGGAGGCCCTGGACGCCTATATGTCCCAGCAGGAGGAACAATTATGAAAGAAGTAAAAAATCCCAAAAAACCTTTGATTTATTATTATGGAATTGTACTGCTCGTACTGTTTCTGTTTAATCTGCTTGTCACGCCGCTGCTGATGCAGCGTCAGATCACGGAGGTGGATTACGGAACCTTCATGAGCATGATTGAAGAAAAGAATATCGGAAATGTGGAAGTGGACAGTTCCCGGATTCTTTTCACAGACAAGGATAATACGGTGCTGTATGAAACCGGCGCCATGAACGACCCGACGCTGGTGCAGCGTCTGTATGAATCCGGCGCGAAGTTCAGCCAGGATATGGAACAGACCACCTCGCCGCTTATGAGCTTTCTGCTTACCTTTGTGTTGCCGCTGGTCATCTTTATCGGTCTGGGGCAGTATATGACAAAGAAGATCATGTCGCAGATGGGCGGCAAGAATGCCATGAGCTTCGGCATGGGCAAGAGCAACGCGAAGGTCTATGTGCAGTCTACGGAGGGCATCCATTTTTCGGATGTAGCCGGTGAGGATGAAGCAAAGGAGAGTCTGACGGAAATCGTGGATTACCTGCACAACCCGCAGAAATATACGGAGGTCGGCGCGTCCATGCCCAAGGGACTTCTGCTTGTCGGCCCTCCCGGAACCGGTAAGACCATGCTGGCAAAGGCGGTGGCAGGAGAAGCGAATGTGCCGTTCTTCTCAATCTCCGGTTCGGAATTTGTGGAAATGTTCGTCGGTATGGGCGCCTCCAAGGTGCGTGATTTGTTTAAGCAGGCGAAGGAAAAAGCGCCCTGTATCGTCTTTATCGATGAGATTGATGCCATCGGTAAAAAGCGTGACGGACAGTTGGGCGGCAACGATGAAAGAGAACAGACGCTGAACCAGCTCCTCACGGAGATGGACGGTTTTGAAGGAAACAACGGCGTTATTATTCTGGCGGCGACCAACCGGCCGGAATCCCTTGACCCGGCGCTGACAAGACCCGGACGTTTCGACCGGCGCGTTCCGGTGGAGCTCCCCGATCTGAAGGGAAGAGAGGAAATCCTCAAGGTTCACGCAAAGAAAATCAAGCTTGCCGACGACGTGGATTTCCATACCATTGCAAGAATGGCTTCCGGCGCTTCCGGCGCGGAGCTGGCGAATATTGTAAACGAAGCGGCGCTGCGGGCAGTGCGCAGCGGGCGCAAGGTGGTAAACCAGTCGGATCTGGAGGAGAGTATCGAGGTCGTTATCGCCGGATACCAGAAAAAGAATACGGTGCTCTCGGATCACGAGAAGAAAGTGGTATCGTACCATGAAATCGGTCACGCGCTTGTCGCGGCGATGCAGAGCCATTCCGCTCCGGTGCAGAAAATTACGATTATTCCGCGTACCTCCGGTGCGCTCGGATATACCATGCAGGTGGAGGAAGGCGATAAGTACCTGATGACAAAGCAGGAAATCGAAAATAAGATTGCCACCTTTACCGGCGGGCGTGCGGCGGAGGAGGTCGTGTTCGGCGAGATTACCACCGGCGCTTCCAATGACATCGAGCAGGCGACAAAGCTGGCGCGCGCCATGATTACCAGATACGGCATGAGCGAGGAGTTTGACATGGTCGCGATGGAAACGGTGACGAACCAGTACCTGGGCGGCGACACCTCTCTGTCCTGCTCCGCGGATACCCAGAAGGAGATAGATAAAAAGGTTGTGGAGCTTGTAAAGAAGCAGCATGAAAAAGCCATCAATATTCTTCTGGAAAACAGGCAGAAGCTGGATGAACTGGCGATGTTCCTTTATGAAAAAGAAACCATCACCGGCGAGGAATTTATGGAAATTCTGAATCGGACGGGAGGTGTGGAAAAGTGAGAAGAAGGATAGACTGGTTACAGCTGATTATCGGCATTCTGCTGGTGATATTTGGAGTTTATATGCTTATCAATCCGGGCAGGACACTGAGATGGGTTATCATTCTCTACGGCGTGCTTGCAGTAATTACCGGTATTTCGGATATCGTATACTATGTAAAAGCGGAGCGCTATACCGGCTTCGGTCCGGTGGTTTCCCTGATTTCCGGTATTTTCAGTATCATGGCGGGCGTCATGCTTCTGGTATACCCGGACGCGGGAAAGTGGGTGCTGATCATGCTGATTCCCATCTGGTTTATCGCGCACTGCGTATCCAGGGTGGCGCATCTTAATACGGTCCGCTATGTTATCAACCGCAGCTATTACCATTTTTCACTGGTAATGAATATCATCGGTATCGTTCTGGGATGCATGATGATCATATGGCCCTCAATCCTGCTGTTTTCGGCAGGCGTCCTGATTGGAATCTACATGATTATCCAGGGAATTGACAGCATCGTGACGGCATTAAACGAAAACGAATATTATTAAAGCGGAAATTCTGCGTTACTGTGAATGGTATGGGCAGTAATAGTTTTCCGGCGGCATCCCGGCAGAGAAAGCAGTCCTTTGCCGGGATTCTTTTATATATTACCGGCGTGGCAAAATATGCTTTCCGGAGGCGCCTGAGGGCTGCGGGGACGTGCGAAGCACTTTTTTTGTCCGGACAGATTGCACCGGATGTCCCAAAATGTAATATTTTATGTAATATGGGGAAAAATCTGACAGAAAGCAAAAATGTCCAGTGAAAAAGGAGCCCTCATCTGGTATGCTAAACAAAACATACTTTTGAAGGAGGAATTATATTGACAGCACACGCAAAAACACGGGAAATTGTGGTACAGGAACTAAATTCCGACCAGCTACACGGACTAAGCCAGGAGCAGGCTGCGGAAAAGTACGCTTTGTATGGAGAAAATAAGCTGCGCGAAAAAAAGAAAAAGACCAATCTGCAGCGGTTTTTTGCGCAGTTTAAGGACGTCATGATACTGATTCTGCTGGCGGCAGCAGCGGTTTCCTTCGTCGTCGCCTGTCTGGAGGGTGATGCCGAAGGCTTTTTTGAACCGGTCCTGATTCTGCTGATTGTGGTTTTAAATGCCATTATGGGCGTCGTCCAGGAGAGCCGGGCGGAAAAAGCACTGGAAGCGCTGAAGGGTATGTCGGCGCCGCACGCGCGGGTAATCCGCGGCGGTGAGGAAGCGGTGATCAATGCGGCAGAGCTTGTGCCCGGCGATATTATCCGGCTGGAGGCGGGGGATTTTGTCCCGGCTGACGCCAGGCTGCTGCATAGCGTGAGCCTGAAAAGCGAGGAATCCGCCCTTACCGGAGAGTCGGTTCCTGCCGAAAAAGATGCGGAGGCTATCATAGAGGAAAAGGCGCCCCTGGGAGACCGCGTGAATATGGTGTTCTCCGGCTGCTCTATTACCTACGGTACGGCAACTGCTGTTGTCACAGCCACCGGAATGGATACGGAAATGGGAAAAATCGCAAATCTGCTGGACAGCGAGGAAGAGGGACAGACGCCGCTGCAGCAAAAGCTGGCGCAGCTTGGAAAATATCTTGGCGCTCTGGCGCTGGCAGCCTGCGCGATTATTTTTGTGGTAGGCCTGGCAAGCGGCATTCCGGCGCTGGAGATTTTCATGACTGCCGTATCCCTGGCGGTTTCGGCGATTCCGGAAGGGCTTCCCGCTATCGTGACGATTGTGCTGTCCATCGGGGTTCAGCGTCTGGTGAAAAAGAACGTCATTATCCGGCGGCTGCCAGCTGTGGAGACGCTTGGCAGTGCGTCCGTAATCTGCTCTGACAAAACAGGAACGCTGACGCAGAACCGGATGACGCTGGTAAAAGCCTGGGTGGACGGAATGGAGGAGCCGGAGCTGATTTCCGGCAAAAATTCAGAGAAAATCCGCACACTGCTGGAGCTGGGTACTCTCTGCAGCGACGGCTCGGTGATATTCCACGGGACAAAGGAGCAGCACATCGGGGATCCGACGGAGACCGCCATTGTTTTGGCGGCTTACAATAACGGGATGCCGAAGGAGCAGCTTAATATGGCATATCCGAGACTGGCGGAAATCCCGTTTGATTCCGACCGGAAGCTGATGACGACCGTCAACCGGATGAACGGGAAAAATATCGTGATCGTCAAGGGCGCCTTTGATGTGCTCTCTGACCGCTGCGTCGGCGGAAATCTGGAAAGAGCCGGACAGATTGTGGAGAGCATGAGTGAAAGCGCGCTGCGCGTGCTCGCGATTGCGTATAAGGAGATAGACCAGGTTCCGGAAAAACCGGAGAGTGAGGAGCTGGAAAGAGGACTGCAGTTTCTGGGGCTGGCTGGCATGATAGACCCGCCAAGACCGGAGGCGAAGGAGGCTGTGGCAGTCTGCCGGAAGGCGGGCATCCGCCCGGTAATGATTACCGGCGACCATATCGCCACCGCGTCGGCGATCGCAAAGGAGCTGGGGATCCAGAAAGAAGGAGAGCTGGCGATCACCGGTCCGGAGCTGGATGCGATGCCGGAGCGGGAGCTGGATGAAAAGGTGGAGAAGATTGCCGTTTACGCCCGCGTTTCGCCGGAAAACAAAATCCGTATTGTGAAGGCGTGGCAGCGGAAGGGGCAGATTGTTTCCATGACAGGCGACGGTGTAAACGACGCGCCGGCGCTTAAAGCGGCGGACATCGGCTGCGCGATGGGCATCACCGGAACGGACGTTGCCAAGGGTGCGGCGGATATGACGCTGACGGACGATAACTTTGCCACGATTGTGGAGGCTGTCCGGGAGGGGCGCGGCATCTATGCCAATATCCGCAAGGTAACAGGCTTTCTGCTTGGAACCAATATCGGCGAGGTGGTGCTGGTATTTGTCGCGATGCTGCTCTGGCACAAATCGCCGCTGATGAGTATGCAACTTTTATGGATTAACCTGGTGACGGACAGCCTGCCCGCTATCGCCCTCGGCATGGAGGCTGTGGAGCCGGATGTCATGAACCGTAAGCCCAGACCGAAAAACGAGAGCCTGTTTTCGCACGGGCTTGGAATCCGCGTAGTATTGCAGGGCATTATGTTCGGTACGCTTTCCTTAATTGCTTATTGGCTGGGAGAGACGCAGACCGCGTCCGTGGCAGGCGGACAGACAATGGCATTTATGGTGCTGGCGTTCTCGCAGGTAATCCATGCGTTTAATATGCGCTCGCATCATTCCCTGTTTAAGACCGGGGTGTTTACCAACCATAACCTTAACCGTGCGGTGCTGATTTCCGCTGCACTGGTCTGCCTGGTTCTGTTCACACCGCTGCGCACCGCCTTCGGACTGGTTCTGCTTCCGGGAAAACTGTATCTGCAGGCTGCCGGTCTGATTTTTGTACCGCTGCTGGTGATGGAGCTGTCCAAGGCGGTCGGACTGGTAAAAGAATAATTACTGAAGATAAGGAGGAAATGCCAGGATATGTTTTTTGATAACAGTGAGCAGCGCAAGCAGCTTTCGAAATGGGTTATCGGCACTGTGGCCGCCTGCATTCTTATTTTTCTCGGCGTCCGTTATATTTCAGAAATCGCTTACGCTGTTTCCTGGATGCTTGATTTACTGGAGCCGCTGCTGGCAGGCATGATCGCAGCGCTGGTTCTGAATGTCCCGCTGTGTTTCATCGAGCGGCACTTATTCAGAAAGAATCCGACGCCCCGGAAGGAGCGGGCGAGACGTCCGCTGGCGATCGTGCTTTCCCTGATTCTGGTACTGGGGATATTTATCAGCGTCGCGGTTTTGGTGATACCGGAGCTGGTCAATGCAGTGGCGGCAGTGTCCTCTGCGGTGGTCGAGCTGCTGGATGAGCTGGCGGCACTGGAGAACAGCGCCGACTTTTCGGAAATACCGTTTGGCGAATATCTTTCCCGCATCGATATTGACTGGATACGTCTGCGGGGAGATTTGGAGAACGTTTTAAAGCAGCTTGGCAATTCTATTCTCAATAAAGCCGGCGGAGCAATCAGCATTGCTGTTTCCTCTGTGGTCAACGGTATTGTCGGCTTTGTGTTTGCCATTTATATTCTGGCAAACAAAGAAAAGCTCAGCAGGCAGGTGCGCAGATTAATCCGTGTCTGGCTGCCGGAAAAAGTGGGAGCTGGAATTATACATGTGGCTTCTGTCTGCGGAGGCGTTTTTCATCTTTTTATTGCAGGACAGACAACGGAGGCAATCATTCTGGGCACACTCTGTACGATAGGGATGCTGATTCTCCGTATGCCTTACGCGCCGATGGTCGGGGCGCTTGTGAGCGTCACCGCTCTGATCCCGTACGTCGGAGGATTTATTGCCGCTTTTATCGGGGCGTTTCTGATTCTGACAGAAAGCCCGGTCAAGGCGGTGGTGTTTGTCATTTTCTTCATAGCACTGCAGCAGGTGGAAGGAAATCTGATATATCCGAGGGTAGTCGGGGCAAAAGTAAATTTGCCGAGCATGTGGGTGCTGGCGGCAATCACGATTGGCGGCAGCCTTGGCGGCCCGATTGGAATGCTTCTGGGGGTTCCTACGTTTGCGTCAGCCTATAAACTATTGAAGGAAGCGACCGATAAACGGGAGCGCAGAATGCAGCAGGCAGAGGAGGGTAAAATGAAGTATCTGCAGGAAATTCGGTGAAATAAAGCTGTGAAAAGCGGCAAAGCCGTCCTTGCATTTTCCGATGGGCGGTACTATAATATCTGTATCACACCAGTTCTGGGAGGAGTGCGGTTCGCCCGTATCGGAGGTGTCCGGTCTCACAATGATAATCCCGGTGACACGCTCCGGCTGGTGTGATTTTTTATGTTGCTGTTCATTTCGGTTATAACAGCTCTTTTGTAGTATTTTTTTTTGGTCAATTTCAATTAAATTCAGCGATAAAGAAAAGTTTTTCTTGACAGAATGCACAGGACAACCTATAATATAGCATATAGATTGCGAGACAGGCAATATATATAAGTAACTACATTAGGAGAGAAGCAGCAATGAGGTCCCCAATAAAGAAAATGTCCCTGCAATCAGAAATTACAAAATATATTCAGGACTATATAAAAGATGAAGGTTTGAAGTCCGGTGAAAAGCTGCCGTCGCAGGGCGAACTTGTGGAGATGATGGGCGTCAGCAGAACTTCTCTGCGGGAAGCGATACGCAGCATGGAAGGCCAGGGATTTTTGGAGGTCCGCAATGGAAAGGGCGTTTATGTGGGTGAGCGCTACCAGCAGGACAGGATCCAGATGACGATTTCTTTTCAGCAGGAAAAGGAAAAGCTTCTGGAGATTCTGGAGGTTCGTGCCGTACTGGAAAAAGAGATTTTGAAGATGGTGGTTCACCGTATCACAGATGAGGAAATTGGGAAGCTGGGCGAGCTGACGGAGATCCTCATGGATAAATTTTATGCCAAAGAGCCGAAAGCGGCGGAGGATAAGGCGTTTCATGGGTATATTTACAGCTGCTGCCATAATGATGTGATGTCGAGTGTGCTGAGTTCGATCAGCGGCTGGTTAGATGAGTTTTGGGCAGGACATCCGCTGGGAATCGAGGAACCGTTTGAAAAAGGATTGCCGTTTCACGAAAAACTGTATCTGGCGATCCGGGAGCGGGATTATAAAAAAGCCTGGCAGGCAAATGAGGCGATTCTCGATGATCTCCGCGAGGAGATAGAGTATGCAATGATAAAATAAGCGTTTGAAAAAACGCTTTATAGTACATCAACCTATATTATAGCATATAGATATATAGCTTATAGCAATGAAAAAGAGGCTATAGAGCACGGGAAAGGGACAGGGAGGCAGGAACGATGAGAGAGGGATATGATTTTTCCAGCGATCCCCGATTGATCGGGACACACTTTGCAGAACATAATGAGCATTACTACAATGCAGTTGTTCCGCCGGTTTTTATGAATTCGCTGAATACATTTCAGACGATGGATGCGTATTTTGACGCCGATACAGAGGATCCGAACACGTATGTGTACGGCCGTGTACAGAATCCCACGGTAAGGATCCTGGAGGACAAGATTGCGGCTTTGGAGCATGGAACCCGCGCTTATGCATTTGCTTCCGGGATGGCAGCGGCAGCGACTGCAGTAATGACAGTATGCAGGGCCGGGGACCATATTGTCTGCATCCGCAATGTCTATGGTCCATTGAAGAAATTCACCAACGAATACTGCCGGGAATATTTTCAGATGGATGTTACGTTTGTGATGGGCGACGACATACAGGAAATCGAGGAGGCGGTCACAGACCGGACCGCACTGGTGATTTTAGAAAGTCCGGCATCTATCATGATGCGCCTGCAGGATATCCGCGCTGTTGTGGGGATCGCCAAAAAGCATGGAGCGATGGTCTATATTGATAATACATACTGTACACCGATTTTTCAGAATCCTCTGGATCTGGGCGTGGATATTGTTATGCATACGCTGTCCAAATATATTGGAGGACACAGTGATATTATCGGCGGCGTGCTGGTGGCGAAAGACAAAAAACTGCTGCAGAAGATCTCACATCACCGCGAGCTGTACGGCGGGATTTTGGGACCGATGGAGGCATGGCTTGCCCTGCGCGGCCTGCGCACGCTGGAGGTAAGGCTGCGTCAGCATGAAAAGACAGCGATGGCAGTGGCGGAGTTTCTGGAAGGACATGAGAAAATTGCCTGTGTACATTATCCGGGGCTGGCGTCTTTTCCGCAATATGAGCTGATGAAGCGGCAGCAGCGCGGCAACAGCGGATTGATGAGCTTTGAGATAGACGGAAACGTGGAGCAGGCAAAGAAACTGTGCGAATTGCTGCAGGTATTTCAGATAGGAGTTTCCTGGGGAGGCTTTGAAAGCCTGGCAGAGGTACCGTATGCACGGATGACAGAGGAAGAGACTGCGTGGCTGGGCGCGCAGGCGAATGTGATCCGTATCCATTGTGGTTTGGAAGGTGAAGATATCCTGATCGCAGATCTGGAACAGGCACTTTCTCAAATATAAAAAAGGAGGAAAAGAAATGAAGAGAACAAGAAGAACGGTTAGTTTACTGATGTCTGTTGCTATGTGTGCAACGCTGCTTCCGGGTAATGCAGTCAGCGTGGCGGCTGCAGACGGGGAGGATATTACCATTACCATGGTGGAATCCCTGACAAGCGCGGAAAGAACGGCGATCATCCGTGAGATTGCCGACAAGTATGAGGAGGAGCATCCGAATATTACCATCGAGATCATTTCTCCTCCTCTTGAGAATGCGGACAACAAAATTACGCAGATGCTGATGAGCGGTTCCGGCTGCGATATCGTGGAAGCGCGTGATCTTACGATTACTCAGTACGTGAACAATCAGTGGATCCAGCCGATGGATTCGTATCTGGATGCATGGGAGGAGAAGGACACGCTGACGGAGGCTGCACAGCAGGCGATCTATAATACCGGGGATGCAGCTTACATGATGCCGTATGGTTTCCTCTGGCGCGGACTGTATGTGCACACAGACTGGTTAGAGGAAGCCGGAATTGAGACGCCTTCTACCTGGCAGGAAATCTATGACGCGGGCGTGGCGCTGACGGATACCGATGCGAACCGTTACGGCTTTGCCTTCCGCGGAGCGACGCTTGGCTATATGTATGCCGATACCGTGATCTGGAGCTGGCTTGGTACCGATCAGCTGGCAAGCACAGATGCCGGATATTTCTTAAAGGATGGCAATGGCGCGACGATCTTCACTTTGCCGGAAACCAAAGAGGCACTGGAGTTTTACAAGAGCCTGTTTACCGATTGCTCACCGGCAGACTCTATCGCATGGGGATTTGCGGAAATGGTACAGGGCTTTATCGGCGGTACGGCGGCAATGCTGATCCAGGATCCGGAGGTAATCTCTTCCTGTGAAGCAGACCTTGAAGAGGGCACATGGGATCTGGTTCCGTTCCCGACAGGTCCGTCCGGACAGGCTGTATTCCCGAATGGTTTCAGCGGATGGAGCATGACCTCTTTCACGGAGCATCCTGATGAGGTGGCGGATTTTATTCTCTATCTGTCGAACGCGGAGAATAATACATATTTCTGCAAAAACTATGCGACGATCCCGATCCATACGACAGCGGCGGAGATGGACAGCTATTTCGAAGAAAGCCATTTTTCGATCTACATGGATATGGCAAATGACGGCGATACCTATCGTACCTGCTCCGCACCGATGAAGTATAATGCGTTTGCCGCTTACAAGAGCGAGGTAGATACCATGTACCAGAAGTGGCTGACAGATGAGATTACGACAGATGAGCTGCTTACCTGGCTGGACGATTACTGGACGCAGGCGTATGCAGATGAGGGAGAGAAATTCTAAAGAGAAATCCGGGATTATAAAAAAGTTTCATTAAGGAAAAAGCTTTAAGAGATATGGGGAAGGGGCATGGTTCCTCTTCCCCGTTTTGCAGTGGTAGAAGAAGGTCGCAGCCATTTTTGCCGGCATTTCGCTTATGCCGCTGCCTGTGGGAATAAAGGAGGAGAATATGAAGCGTAATGCATTGACCAGAAAAAGAAAAAGATTTTGTTTCCTGATGGTACTTCCTGCGATTATTCTGCCGCTGTTGTTTACTTATTACCCGATGCTGAAGGGCAGCATGATGGCTTTTCAGAGCTACAATCTGATGGATGTGAGCAATATAAAATGGATTGGGCTGGATAATTTTAAGAAGCTGTTTACCCAGGGAATCGGCAATAACTTTTATCAGATTTTAGAAAATACGGCCAAATGGGTGCTGATATCCCTCTTTTTTCAGCTGACGATTGGCTTTGGCATGGCGCTGCTGCTGAAGAAGAAGTTCCGGGGTTCCAGTATTTATCAGGGATTGATCTTCTTCCCCTGGGCAGTATCAGGCTTTGTGATCGGTATTATGTGGCGGTGGATGTTTAACGGGACGTCCGGCGTTATCAATGACATTCTTATGCGCCTGGGACTTATAGAATCTTCCGTAGGATGGCTTGCGAGCAAGGATACGGCGCTGCTGTCTTGTATTGTGGCAAATATCTGGTATGGAATACCGTATTTTACGATCATGATCACGGCGGCTCTGCGCGGGATCGATGCGGAATTGTATGAGGCGGCGGAGGTGGACGGAGCGAATGCCTTTGATAAATTCTTTCATGTGACGGTTCCCTCGATTAAATCCGTACTGCTTCTTACCGTTCTGATGCGGTGCATCTGGATCTTTAACTTCCCGGATCTGATTTATTCTATGACACAGGGCGGTCCGGCAGGTTCCTCGCATATTGTGACATCCTATATGATGCAGCTCGTCCAGAGCCTGGATTATGGTCTGGCATCTGCCGTGGGAGTATTGTCGATTTTGTTTTTGGCATTATTTGCCACTATTTATCTGCTGGTTTCCAATCGTTTGACAAGGGAGGACTGATCATATGGATATGAAACAGAAAAGATTGATCGGCAAGGTCGTCAAATTTATGATACTGGGGCTGTTTTTGATCGTTGTGATGTTTCCGTTTTACTGGATGCTTGTCACATCCCTGAAGGGTTCGCAGGCGGAGATTTATGCTTTTCCGGTTAAGTATCTTCCGGAGAAAATCAGCTGGGTGAATTACGTGGAAATACTCTGGAAAGGAAATTTTATCGTCTACATGAGAAATTCTCTGGTGGTTTCCACGATCGCGGCATTTTTCGCGAGTATTATAGGGATCTGCGCGGGATATGTGCTTTCCAGGTTTAAGTTCCGCATGAAAAATCTTCTGCTGCTGTTTTTCCTGATCACACAGATGGTTCCGACTTTTATTATGCTGCCTGCGCTGTATCAAATGCTGTCCAGTCTCCATATGACTAATAACATCTGGACAATGGCGCTGCTTTATACGAATATGATGATCCCGTTCTCGGTTGTGACGCTCCGCAGCTTTTTTGACGGAATACCGAACGTATTGGAGGAAGCGGCATGGATCGACGGCTGCGGATACGGACAGGGCCTGGTAAAGATTATCGTGCCGCTGATGAAGCCGGGAATAGCAGCGACGTTTATTTTTGCATTTATTAATTCCTGGAATGAGCTTTTCATGGCGATCATGTTTATTGACAAGGATTCCCTGAAGACGATTCCGGTTGGATTAAACGGTTTGATCCTGAAATATGATATTAAGTGGGGGGAGATGGCGGCGGGAACCATCCTTGCCCTGATCCCCACGATCATTCTGTTTTCTTTTGCACAAAAGTATATGATAGAAGGTTTGACGGCAGGTTCCGTGAAGGGATGATGCGTTATAAAAAATAAAAAAGACGGGAGAGGAATGCATGCTGGAAAAAAAGATGAAGATGGCAAATCTTGATGCCGTAACGGTAAAGGATGGATTTTGGAAAAATTATATGGAATTGGTGCGCTGCAGGATGATTCCTTACGAGTGGGAGGCGCTCAATGACAGAGTGGAAGGGGCCGAGCCCAGCTATGGAATGGCAAATTTCCGCGCGGCAGCCGCGGGCGGCGGAACTTTTCGCGGCAGGGTTTTTCAGGACAGCGACGTCTATAAATGGCTGGAAGCAGTGGCATATTCTTTGATGTGGCATCCGGATGCCCAAATGGAAGCCACTGCGGATGAAGCGATCGAGATCATTGCTGCAGCACAGCAGCCGGACGGGTATCTGGACACCTATTATATCCTGACGGGAATTGAGAAGCGATTTACCAATGTGATGGATAACCATGAGCTTTATATTCTTGGGCATATGACGGAGGCGGCGGTGGCTTATTACCGTGCCACCGGCAAGCGGAAGCTTCTGGATACGGCAATTCGCTATGTGGATTGCGCAGACCGTAATTTTGGACGCGAGGAAGGCAAGCTTCGCGGATATCCGGGACATGAGGTGGCGGAGATGGCGCTGGTGGAGCTGTATGGGGTTACGGGAGAAGAACGCCACCTGAAGCTTGCGCAGTATTTTATTGACGAGCGGGGGCAGAAACCGTTGTTTTTTGCCGAAGAGCGGGAACGCTTCCATAACGAATATAAATGGAAGGAAAGCTATTTTCAGGATCAGTATTATCAGGCCGGCAAACCGGTGCGGGATCAGGAAAGAGCGGAAGGACATGCGGTGCGTGCCGTATATCTTTATTCCGGTATGGCGGAAGTGGCAGCAATGACGGAGGATCAGGAGCTGTTTGCGGCTTGCGAGAGGCTTTGGAAAAGCATTGTTGAGAAGCAGATGTACCTTACCGGAGCGATCGGCTCTTCGGAGTATGGCGAGGCGTTTACTTTTGACTATGATCTGCCAAATGATACGCTGTATGCGGAAACCTGCGCGTCGATCGGGCTGGTGTTTTTTGCCAGAAGGATGTTTGAGATTACCAGGGACGGTCAATATACGGATATCATGGAGCGCTGCCTTTATAACAGCATCATCAGCGGTATGTCGCTGGACGGACAAAAGTTCTTTTATGTCAATCCGCTGGAAGTACAGCCGGAGGCGTCCAGGAAGGATTTCTACAAACGCCATGTGGATGTGCAGCGCCAGAAGTGGTTTGCCTGCGCGTGCTGCCCGCCGAATATCGCAAGACTTTTGGCGTCGCTGGGCGGATATATGTTTGAACAGAGCGAAGATACGGTGTTTGTAAATCTCTTTGCAGCCGCAGAGCTGCGCACCGGGGTTGGCGGACATCTAAGCACGCTTCATCTGGAAACGGAGTATCCGTGGGATGAAGACATCCGCATTCGCATTGAAAATGAGCAGCCGACAGAATTTACCGTGGCAGTGCGCATACCGGCGTGGTGTGAGAACTGGACAGCTTCGGTAAACGGGAGCCGCTGTCAGGAAACGCCGGAGAAAGGCTATCTGTATTTGCAGCGGACATGGCGGACAGGTGATACCATCGGGATTCATCTGGAAATGCCGGTGAGATGTATGGCAGCTAATCCGAGGGTGCGTGACGACGTCGGGAAGATGGCGGTGATGCGGGGGCCTTTGGTGTACTGTCTGGAGGAAGCGGATAACGGCGATCAACTGCAGGAGCTTTACCTGTCGGAGGATGCCGCGTTTACGTTAAAGCGGGAGCCGGAATTTCTGGGCGGTACAGTGACGATCGCGACAGAAGGATGGCGATTGTCGGAAAATGAGTGGGATGAGCACACGTTATACCGCACATACCGCAAGCCGGTCTATAAAAAACAGACGCTGAAGTTTATTCCCTACTATGCGTGGGCGAACCGCTCAGAGGGAGAAATGTCGGTCTGGGTAAGGGTGAAGCAGTAATTGGCGCGCAGCCACTTGACGGAAGAAAAAATCGCTACAATGCCTGAAAATATGGGCAATGTAGCGATTTTTGTCGTTGTTATGAAATATAGTAATTTATTCCTTCCCTTTACTTTTTTTCTGAATAGTTTTCATATGCCTTTTAGTAATAAATTTAAAGTAGGTATCAAAACCACAGATTCCATGCAAAGCATCAGTCAACTTGTCGCGTGTGTAAAGTGAGACAACAACTTTCTTTCAAGGTGACGGTATATGACTAAGAAAACAGATAAGGATAGGGCGTATAGAGATATGCCATCGGTTAATATAGTCACACAGGAGACGCTTAACTTATAACATCTTCTTTTTGATATGTTTCAAATAATTTTTCTTAAAATCTCTCACGTTGTCGAAAAAATCCAATTCTGATGCTGAGAAAGAGCCTGATTCTGCTTTTTCGGAGAGCAGTTCCAGAGTGCATATTAAATCGGCTACCTGGAATAATTTGTAGTCCACCGGTTTTACCTTACGGAATTCAACATGTGCGTATAAGGTGCTGAAAACAGATGTCAGTATTTTAGTGAGTTCTATCTGCCCATTGTCGTAATATACAATTACGCTATCGAAGCTATTCCAGAAATTTTCATTAGTACGCAGGATTTTGGCGATTTCTTTGGAAAGCTTTGCTGTCATAGTGATTACGTCGGGGCATTCGCTTTTCCGGATCTTTGCGCATGCGTAGTGGATGTCCAGTTTTCTGCAGAAATGAAACAGAGCATTGAAAAGACGTTTTCTGTCTTCAACGAGGTCATTTGCATAGACAGATTCCCTGCGAATCAGCGGGCCGGTGTGTACCGCATGCTGGATATATCCAAGGTTACGCAGATGCTCTTCAAAGCTGCTTATGTTGTTGGAAATATCTATATTTTGGTTATGTAGAACCATAGCGACCAGATAATATGGGGAATGCGCCTCATATGGTCCGAAATCGCCGGATTCATCAATGAATACGCTCAGTATTTTTTCTGACATTTTTTTCCTTGGTGGCTTACAAGTTTTTGCACTATAAAATTGGCTGAAAGGTGACAATAAAAATGGCGGGGAAATTCCCCGCCGCTCGGTGGACCAGGGTCTTTCGACCAGCCCAATCAGTGGTGTCCACTGATTTATTCTATTTTTATTCTAGCCGAAATATGTGTGCTTGTCAAACAAAACTTTTTGAACGCGCGCAGCCACTTGACGGAAGTCAGATTTGGCCTTATAATGAGTTATCAGTAATTGATAATGAACAATAGGAGGTCACGATCATGGCAAACGTTACGAAAGAAATGCTGATTGGAGAAATTCTCCAGTTGGATCCGAATATGGCGGCAGTATTGATGGGAAGCGGAATGCACTGCGTAGGATGCCCGTCCTCACAGATGGAATCCCTCGAAGAGGCTGCGATGGTTCACGGAATCCCGACAGATCTGCTGGTGGCAAGACTGAACGCATACCTGCAGAGCGTTGGAAAATAAAATAATGGAAATGTGGAGCGGCGGGGCAGAGGTCCCGCCGTTTTTGCATGTCTGAAGATGCAACTACTCAGCCTTCAAGTTACAGGCTTATGATTTGGCTCGGTCCGTGCCAACCGTGTGACACTGGCATACGGCACCCTGCTGTGCAGGCAAGAATTTTCTTTACGAAAAGGAACGTTTGGGGTATGATAGAAAAAAAGCGGTTACGACAAAAGAAGGGGGATATGAACATGAAAGAAACAAGTATAAGACCAAATAAGAAGCTTGGCTTTGGGCTGATGCGCCTGCCGGTATTGGAGGACGGAAAGATTGATATTCCGGCAGTCTGTCAGATGGTGGATGCATTTCTGGAAAAGGGCTTTACCTATTTTGATACGGCATATGTGTACCACGAGGGCACCTCGGAGATGGCAGTGAAGGAGGTGCTGGTGAACCGGCATCCGCGTGGGAGCTTTACCCTGGCGACGAAGCTTCCGGCATGGGAGATGAAATGCCGGGAGGATGTGCAGCGCATTTTTGACGAGCAGCTCGCACGCACGGGCGCAGGCTATTTCGACTACTATCTGCTTCATGCCGTGCAGAAATCCAGTATTTCGATTTTTGACCAGTATGACTGCTGGAGCTGGGCGCAGAAGATGAAGGAGCAGGGGCTGATCCGTCACTTTGGATTTTCCTTCCATGATACCGCAGAGATGCTGGATGAGCTGCTCACAAAGCATCCGGAAGTGGAGTTCGTGCAGCTTCAGATTAATTATATGGACTGGGAGGACGAAAAGGTTCAGTCGCGCAAATGCTATGAGGTGGCTGTGAAGCATGGGGTTCCGGTAGTGGTGATGGAGCCGGTAAAGGGCGGAACACTGGCATCTCTTCCGGAAAAGCCGGAGGCGATTCTGAAAGAGTGCAGGCCGCAGGCGTCGCTTGCTTCCTGGGGTATCCGTTTCTGCGCATCGCTTGACAATGTGATGGCGGTCCTCAGCGGCATGTCTGATCAGAGCCAGATGGAGGACAATTTGCAGACCATGTCTGATTTCCAGCCGCTCTCCGGGCAAGAAATGGAGGCTGTACAGGAGACTGTAAAGGCAATCCGTTCTGTTCCGACCATCAGCTGCACTGCCTGCCGCTACTGCGTGGAGGGCTGTCCGCAGCAGATTAAGATCCCGGATATCTTTAAGTGTGTAAATCAGGTGCGCCTCTATGGAAAGAGTGAAAAGGCGACTGCAAACTATAAAAATACCGTGAAGGAAAGCGGCGCGGCGTCTGCCTGTGTGAAGTGCGGACAATGTGAGGGCGTCTGCCCGCAGCATCTTCCGGTGACGGAATATCTGGAGGAAGCGGCTGCCGTATTTGAAAGCTGAGTAGTTTAAAACCATCATCCGAATATGGCAGCAGTATTGATGGGATGTGGTATGCACTGTGTAGGATGCCTGTCTTCACAGATGGAGACCTTTGAGGAAGCTGTGATGGTTCATGGTAATCAAGAAATAGCATAAATGCAAAACGGCGGGGTGGAAGCTTCGCCGTTTTTTGTGTCCGTCGGGCGCACATTTGAAGGGGAAATTACCACTGTCTAGTTAAAAAATGTTTCAGAAACAAACTTCGGAACCATGACAGATTATATAAAAATAACCAAAATATAAAAAATAAAGAGAAATATATTGACAAATTTTTCGTATAATTCTATAATTACAACAAGAGAAATGAAGGAAATAAAAAAGTGTTTCAGAAACAAATGAAACAAAGGGAGTGAAGAACCGAAATGACAGTAAGAGAAGTTGCCAAGAGGGCAGGGGTGTCTCCTGCTACGGTTTCGCGATATTTTACAGGTGCGGAAAATGTGAGTGAGCCAATTGCGGCGAAAATCAGAGAAGTACTTGGTGAGGAGGAGCAGGCGGAGCGGGGAAAGAACGGTCCGATCGTGCTGGTGGTGCCGCAGAAGAGGATGGCTTTTTATACAGAGCTGATGCAGCGGTTTATGGAGCATATGCCGCTCTATGATTTTCAGATTATTTTGCTTCCGGTCAGCCGTATGGAGGCGGGGCAGTTGAAACAAATGCTGACGAGAGTGCGGGCGCAGGGGCTGATCCTTTTTGAGGAGGACGGAGATTTTCCTATCCATGAGCTTGCGCATAAAATGGGGATTCCGGTGGTACTCTGCGGGGAGGCTTCTGTGAGCATGCAAAGCGGCGCTTATATCCATGTCAATGATGTGGCTGCTGCCTATGAGGGGACAAAATACCTTCTGAGTCTGGGGCATAAAAAGATTGTATTTTTTACTAACTATGGTGTGGGCATCAACGCCAGCTATCAGCGGATGATAGGTTGTGCGCGGGCAATGGAGGAGGCCGGGCTTTCGTTTGCAGAACCCTATGTGCGTTATGGGACGCTGATTTATGAAAACGGATACCGGTATGCGCAGGAGCTTGTGCGGGAAAAACTGGATTTTACGGCGATTTTCGCCTTTAGTGATGAAATGGCATGCGGCGCTGTGCGCGGATTGCAGGATCTGGGGGTACGGGTGCCGGAGGAGGTGTCTGTGCTGGGCTTTGATGATCTGCCTGTAGCGGAGCAGCTGCGTCCGCAGCTGACGACCATGCATCAGCCGCTCGATGATTTTGTGCGCTGCACTGTAGAGTTTTTCCGGAAGGGAAATATGGTAGAGGTCAGCAGGGAAATCATGCTGCCGCATTCGATGATCGTGCGGGGGAGCTGTCTGGCGAGAGAGGAGAAGGAAAATGAGAAAGGAAGCTGCGAAGAAAACCTTTTTTAAATTACTGCAGATATTGTTTCTGATATATACGGTGATTCTCTGCGTGGGACCATTTTTGTGGGTAATTTTTTCTTCCTTTAAAAGCAATAAGGAGATTTTAGATTCGGCGTTTGCACTTCCCTCCGGCTTTGCCTTTGATGGGTACCGGCGCGCGCTGGATATGGCGCCGATCTTTAAATTTTTCGGGAACAGCCTTTTCGTTTCTGTGGTCAATACCGTGATCAGCGTATTGCTGGTATCCATGGCGGCCTATGCGCTTGCAAGATATGAGTTTCGGGGAAAGAAGCTTTTTACAACCATGTTGTCCTCTTCGCTGCTGATTCCTGTTTCGGCACTGCTTATGCCGATTTACCTGATTATGAGCCGGGTGAACCTGCTCGACCGCAGGGCGGGGCTGATTTTGGTGTATGCGGCACTGGGGCTTCCGACTTCTTTGTTTATTCTCAGAGGAACTTTTTTGAACATACCGCGGGAGATCGATGAGGCGGCAGCGATTGATGGCGCAAGCCCGCTGCGAATTTTCTTTTATGTAATTATGCCGATGTCCAAGGCGGGACTTGCTACGGCGGCTACGCTGCATTTTCTCACAAGCTGGAATGAGTTTATGTTTGCGCTGGTGTTAACAAAGCGCGAGGCGATACGCACGCTGCCGCTGGCGCTGAATTATTTTTCTTCGCAGTTTTCTTTTGACTATACCGCGATGTTTGCAGCGATTACGATGTCGATGCTGCCGAGCATTCTGGTGTTCATATTGTTGCAGGAGCAGATTACCAGCAGCATGGTGGCGGGGTCCGTAAAGGGATAGGGGTGCGTCAAAAGAACGGCAGCTCTGCAGAATGAGGATTTTTAATGCCGGTAAGATTAAGAGGTAATAAGTGCAGACGTGCATTTATAAAAACAGTCGGACTGTAAAATACAAAGAAGAAAAGGAGAGATTATCATGAAAAAAACCAAAAAAGTTACTTCCGTTATGCTTATGCTGGCGATGGCAGCGGGACTTGGTACCGGCGCAGCTGCAGAAGGAGAAGTTGTGGAAATCAGCTTTCCGACCTTTATGTGCGGTACTGCGTCCCAGACAGAATGGGTGAAGAATCGCGTGGAAGCATTTAACGAGCAATATGCCGGACAGTATCAGGTTGTAGTTGAGGAGATCCCGGGCGACCAGAATTATATTGATAAAATGAAGGTGCTCTACAGTGCTGATGATCTGCCGGATGTGATAGTGACCGGCGGTTACAATTTGATCGATTCCATGAAAGACAAGCTTGTGGATTTAACTCCGTACGTGGAGGAGGATGCGGAATGGTACGATTTTATGAGCGAGGTCGGAAAAAATGTAAATTCACGTGATGGCAGACTTTATGCAGTGCCGTATATCCGCCAGACCATTGGTTATTTCTATAACACGGAGCTGTTTGCACAGGCGGGAATTGAGTCGGCGCCGACGACCTGGGATGAATTTTTTGAGGACTGTGAGAAACTGAAGGAAGCGGGAATTACGCCGGTGTCGATGGATACGTCGGATTCAGGATGGTGCACCAGCCTGTTCATGGGGGCAATGGCGGCAGACTCCGACGAAGGGGAAGCATTTATGAACACGAACCAGCCTGAGAGCTATGTGAACGATGACCTTATCCGGGCAGCGGGGCAGATTCAGAATATGTTCCAGAATTATACGACTGCAGACGCGCTGGGCGGTGATTATGCGGCGGCTGCCAATAATTTCTTTAATGAAAAGACAGCGATCATTGCCAATGGTCCATGGATGGTTTCTAAGTTTTATGATACCAGCGTGGTGGCGGAAGATTTTGCTGATAAGATTGAGGTGGCGGCATTTCCGGGCAACGTGATGTATAACAGCGGTCAGGTGGGATGGAGCATTGCCAGCAAGACGCCGGAAAAAATTGAGGCGTCGTTGGCATTCGTGAAATTTATGACCAGTGAGGAAAGCCAGAGACTGGATCTGGAAATGTGCAGCGTTACTCCGGACTGTGCGATCGAGGCTGCGGATGTCTATCCGCAGGTGGAAAAGACTGTCAGTCTGGCGGATGCGGCAGACCGCTCGATCAATGATTATCAGAGCTTATGGCATGCGACGGTAGTAGATGAAGTGAGCGTACAGTATCCGTTGCTGGCGGACGGCTCGATTACGCCGGAAGAATTTGTACAGGCGCTTGACGATGCAGCCGCACGATGACTGTTTGTAATTTTGGAATACCGGTCAGTTTACCTTAGCTGACCGGTTAAAAGGAGAAGACTATGAAACCCAAAAAAAGTACGCTGGCGATTTTTATATTTCCCTGCCTGCTATTGTTTCTGTTTATCTACCTCGTTCCGTTGATCATGGTGGTTTTGACCTCCTTTTTTAACTGGAGGATCGGGCAGCCGTTGAGTTTTGCCGGGGCAGAAAATTATCTGAAGGCAGTGACCGATAAAAATGTTACCGCAGCATTCTGGCATACGGCGCTGTGGGTTGTTTTACAGTCAACGGTTCATGTCTTCCTGGGGACGCTCCTGGCGTTTATTTTGGCGAAAAGATTTCGTGGATGGAAGGTATTCCGTACGATCTGTATGCTGCCTAATGTAATTTCTACAGCGGCGCTGGCGATGGTTCTTCTGAATGTATTTAAGACGGACAGCGGATTGCTGAACAGCTTTCTGAGCCTGGTGAGCGGACATAAGGTGGAGATTAACTGGTATTTTAACTCCCGGACAGCGCTGCCTGCGGTCACTATGGGCTGGCTGCTCTATCCGGGGATGGTCACGATCCTGATGCTGGCAGGGATCAGCTCGGTACCGGACGATCTTCTTGAAGCGGCGCGCCTGGACGGCGCGTCAGCATGGCAGACCAATACCAAAGTGATTCTGCCCATGACGAGAAATACGCTGGGGACGTGCGTGATCGTAGCAGCGACAAGTATGCTGAAGGAATTTGAACTGATTTATCTGACGACAAATGGCGGACCGGGAAACCGCACGCTGAATCTGCCGCTATATATTTATAAAACGGCATTTACTGAAAATAATTATGGTTATAGCAATTCACTGAGCGTGCTGCTGATTACGGCGGGGGTATTGATTGTTATGCTGATTAACCGGTTATTCCGTATGGATCAGTCGGATTATTGAAAATTGACAGAAAAAGGGGAAAAACAATATGAAAATGACGGTAATTGGCGGCGGAGGCGTCCGCTCTATGATGCTTGCAAAAAGTCTTGCCCAGAATGCAGAGGAGCTTTCGATTGATGAAGTAGTATTTATGGACAATAATGAGCAGAAGCTGAATATTTACGGAGAACTGGCGCGGCAGGTGGCGCTGCGTATCTATCCGGGCTGGAAGTTTTCCCTGACGACGGATGCAGTGGAGGCAGTGAGGGACGCCGACTATATTATCACCACAATCCGTGTGGGGGAGGATGATAAGCGCATTGATGATGAAAAAATTGCCCTTGCAAAAGGTGTGCTGGGACAGGAGACAACTGGTGCGGCGGGGTTTTCCTTTGCCATGCGCAGTGTGCCGGCGCTGGCGGAATATTGTGAACTGATCCGCAAATATGCCAGGCCGCAGGCAAAGGTATTCAATTTTACCAATCCGGCAGGGGTGGTATCGCAGACTCTTCGGGATATGGGGTATGATTTTACTTATGGTATCTGTGATGCTCCTACTGGAATGCTAAGAGGCTTTGCGAAGCTGTACGGGGTGGAGCCGGAGAAGGTGACGGCGACCTGTTACGGTCTGAATCATCTTTCTTTTTTTGAGAGCGTGAAAATGGAAGGCAAAGAAATGCTGCCGGTTCTGCTGGATGATGACCGCGTTTATACAGAGACGGATATGCGTTTTTTTTCAAAAGAACTTGCCCATAAATTTGGATGCGCTTTAAACGAATACTTGTATTACTTTTTTTATCCGGAGAAAGCGGTGCAAAATATTCTGGAAGCAGGGGTTACGCGCGGTGAGGTTATCCGGGATGTGAACCGTCATATGACGGAAGAACTCTCGAGGCTGGATCCAGGGAAGGATTTTGACGCCTGCATTGAGACATATGTAAAATGGCACGGAAAGCGTTCGGCGATGTATATGAAAAATGAGACAAAAGTGTGCCGCCCGGAACCGTTTACATTTGACCTTTTTTCCCGCGATGACGGGGGGTATGCAGGTGTGGCGCTCCAGTTTATCAGGGCACAGCAGACAGGAAAGCCGACAGAAATGATTTTCTGCGTGCCGAATAATGGCGCGATTCCGGGACTGTTGGATACGGATGTTGTTGAGATTTCCTGTACGGTACAGCCGGATGGCAGTTATACGCCGCATCGGATCAGAGAACCGAAAGAACTTCCGATGGAGATAATTCGCCGTGTGAAGCTTTATGAGCGGTATGCCTCAAAAGCGATCCGTACATGCAGCCGTGATGATGCGGTTACCTGCCTGATGGTACATCCGCTGGTAAATTCCTATTCGCTGGCAGAGGAGCTGGTAGATGAATATCTGGCTTCAAACAGGGAGTATATCGGGAGGTGGAATAGATGAAGTATGTTGCTGGCGCGGGAATTACGAATTGTGATTTACTATACAGCGGTATACAACACTTGCCGGAAGAGGGAACGGAAGTATATTCCAAGGCATTTGAAATGCAGCTGGGCGGCGGCGCCCCGGCGGTAATGGTGAATCTGACCAGACTGGGCGTTCCGGCTGCGCTGTCTACATTTTTAAGCAACGACTTTTTTTCTGAATATGCGAAAAAGGAAATTGAGCGTGCGGGGGTGCCCTATCAGAATTTGTTTGCCGGGGATGGCATGGCGGTGAATGTATCCAGCACGATGATTACGCCGGGGGAGCGGACCTTTGTTTCCTACAGGGATTCGTTTGCAGTTACGGAGGAGATGAAGGAGAAGATTTTTTGCCAGCTCGTGGGGGCTGATATTGTGCGGATGTCGCCGGAAATGTATGACATCTATGCGCGTTTAAAAGCGGAGAAGCCGGAGATAACGCTGGTTATGGATACTGGCTGGAATGAGCATATGTCGCTGGAAAGCTATGCGAAGTACTTAAAGCTGGCAGATTATTTTACACCTAACAGCAAGGAAGCGATGAAGATTACCGGAACGGCTTCGCCGCAAAGGGCGGCTGAGGTTCTCTCGGACTATTTTGAAAAGACAATTATTAAGCTGGGAGGGGAAGGCTGTCTTTTGCTTGAAAACGGCAGAACAGAGATTATTCCGCCGCTTGTGGGAATCCGGGCTGTAGACGTTACCGGAGCGGGAGACGCATTTATGGCGGGGTTTTTGTATGGGCTGTATTATGAGTATCCTATCCGGGAATGTATCCTGTTTGGTAATGTGATGGGAGGAAAATGTACGGAGAAACTGGGCTGTCTCACCGCAAGTCTTACAGAAAAACAGATGCTGGAATATGTGTCGCTTCTGAGAGCATCTTAAGGCAGTAAGAATCGTGTGCTGCCAGCCAAATGGACATGCAAGCATGACCGCTTGGCTCGTTGCTCGCGAGAATAAAATGGCGACGGGAATGGAGAAGGATATGAAAGCGATATGCCTGAATAAACCGTGGAAAGCGGAATGTACAGAACTGGCAAAACCGGTTCCGGCGGAAGGAGAAGCGCTGATTCGCGTGATGGCGGCGGGGATCTGCGGAAGCGATATAGGGGCGTTTCGGGGTGTGAATAAATTGGTGACTTACCCAAGAATCATCGGACATGAGCTTGCGGGCATTGTGGAGGCGGTAGAGGGAGAAAATTCGAAAGGGTTAAGACCCGGCGACCGGGTGATCGTGGATCCATATCTTTACTGTGGGCGCTGTTATCCGTGCAGGATTGGCAGAACGAATTGCTGCAGGGATCTGAAAGTTCTGGGGGTACAGACGGATGGAGGCATGGCGGAGTATCTCTGTCATCCCGCGCATATGCTGATACGTATGCCGGAGAAAATGGACTGGGTGGAAGCAGTAATGGCGGAGCCGCTGACAATTTCTCTGCATGGAATTCACAGAGGAGGATTGAAAGAGGGAGAATATTGCGTCATTATCGGCGCGGGAACTATCGGGATTCTGGCGGCAATGGCAGCAAGGAGCTATGGAGCGCATGTGATCCTGCTTGACCTTGTGCAGGAGCGCCTGGACTTTGCCGGAAAACTTGGGGTGGAACATGTGATTAATTCTGGCAGGGAGGATGCCTGTGCGAAAATTCGGGAGATTACGGGAGGCGAGATGGCGCAGCAGGTGATGGAGTGCAGCGGAGCGAACGCCGCCATTCGGGAAACGCTTGATTATGTCTGTCATGCCGGACGCATTACGTTGACCGGGTGGCCGGGAAAGGAGACGTCGCTTCCCACAGACGTGATTACCCGAAAAGAGATTGATATCAGAGGGGCGCGCACCAGCGCCGGGGAATTCGAAGAGGCAATACAACTGCTCTGTACCCGGAGTGTGGAGGCAAAAAAGATATTGACTAAGGCGATCTCTTTGGAGGAGGTGCCGGATACGCTTAAGGATATGGAGAAGAATCCGGGAAAGTACCATAAGGTTGCTGTGGATCTGGGTGCGGGGTTTGCTGACGCCCGGGGAATTTAAAGCGTGAAGTGAACTGACCGGAGAAAATACGAAAAGGCGACAAAATACGGCTTGTCGTCTTTTTTTATTTACCGGCTGCTGAAAACGGACTAATGAACAAAGACATTTTTTTGCACTTTACGAAACGGAATGTTTACGATATTATAAATATAATTTGTATAACAGATTGGAGAAACAGGCAGGAAGAAGGGAGCGTGTCGAATGCAATTTTACATGCCCGTGAAGGTTTATGAGGAAGAAAATTGTGTGGAAAATCACGCAAAAGAGTTGGCAGAGTGTGGAAAAACGGCGCTGATCATGACGGGAAAGCAGTCTGCGAAGAAAAACGGCGCACTGGAGGATGTCCGAAAGACATTGGAGGCAGAGGGAATTTCCTGGATATTGTTTGATGAGGTCGAGGAAAATCCCTCAGTGGATACGGTAATGAAAGCGCGGGAAGCAGGACTGTGCGGGCAGGCGGACTTTGTTATCGGGATTGGCGGCGGCTCGGCAATGGATGCCGCCAAAGCGGCAGCTTTGATGATGCGTCACCGGGAAGAGGGCGCCGATTATTTGTATGAAAAAGGTGTGGATTCAGCGGCGCTCCCGGTTGCGGCAGTCCCGACGACCTGCGGCACCGGTTCGGAGGTGACGGCGGTTTCGGTGCTGACGCGCCGCGACAAGGGCACAAAAGGATCCATACCGCACAAAATCTTTCCGACGCTGGCACTGCTGGACGCGAAATATCTGGCATCAGCGCCCCGGTCGGTGCTTTGCAATACCGCGGTAGATGCGTTTGCGCACCTCGCGGAAAGCTATATCAACACAAATGCGACGGACTACAGCCGCATGTGTGCGGCGGCAGGTCTGCAGATGTGGAAAAAAAGCAGAGAAGTGCTGACCGGGAAGCGTAAGCCGGAAAGAGAAGATTATCGGAATCTTTTAAATGCGTCCACAATGGCGGGAATGGCAATCTGTCATACAGGCACATCGCTTCCGCATGGGCTTAGCTATCCGCTGACCTGCGAATTAAACCTGCCGCACGGCGTTGCTGTCGGTTACTTCCTCGGCGGATATCTGCGCGAGGCAGAAGAAGCGGATCGCAGATATGTACTGGAGACGGCAGGCTTTTGCAGTGTGGAGGAATTTGAGGCATTTTTCAGGAAGGTCTGCCGCTGCGGGGAAATCCCGGAAAGCCTTTTGGTGCGGACAGCAGGGGACTTGCTGAAAAATGAAGCGAAACTGAAAAATTGTCCGTATCGGGTGGATGAAAAGGTTTTGAAAAGGATCGCGGGGCTTAAGGCTTAAAAACATTTTACGCGGATTGGAATGGTCTTTACACCTTCGCCCCTTTTTGGTACAATAAAAAAAGAATGCATTAACTGCTAATTAAGGATATAGGAGAACACAGACATGGATTTAGTAACAGTAAGAGAGATATACAGAAACAGAGAGGCATATCTGGACAGGGAGATTACCGTGGGCGGATGGGTGCGCAGCGTGCGCGATTCCAAAACCTTCGGGTTCCTTGTGCTTCATGACGGCACCTTTTTCGAGACGCTGCAGATCGTATTCCACGATAAGATGGACAACTTTCAGGAGGTCTGCAGGCTGAATGTCGGCGCGGCAGTGATTGTAAAGGGTACGCTGGTCGCAACGCCGCAGGCGAAGCAGCCGTTTGAGATCCAGGCGGATGAGGTGACGGTGGAGGGAGGCTCTGCGCCGGACTATCCGCTTCAGAAAAAACGCCACAGCGTTGAGTTTCTGCGCACGATCTCGCATCTGCGTCCGCGCACCAATATGTTCCAGGCGACCTTTCGTGTGCGTTCGCTGACAGCGTACGCTATCCATAAATTCTTTCAGGAACGCGATTTTGTCTATGTACACACGCCGCTCATTACCGGAAGCGACTGCGAGGGCGCTGGGGAGATGTTCCAGGTGACAACGCTGGATCTTGAGAATCCGCCGAGAACGGCAGACGGGAAGATTGACTATACAAAAGACTTTTTCGGAAAACAGACGAATCTGACGGTGAGCGGACAGCTCAACGGAGAGATGTATGCGCAGGCGTTCCGCAATATCTACACCTTCGGACCGACCTTCCGCGCAGAAAACTCCAACACCACCCGTCATGCGGCGGAGTTCTGGATGATCGAGCCGGAGATCGCTTTTGCAGATCTGAAGGATGACATGATCCTTGCAGAGGATATGCTGAAATACGTCATCCGCTACGTCATGGAAAATGCGCCGGAGGAGATTCATTTCTTCAATTCCTTTGTGGACAAGGGGCTGATCGAGCGCCTGAACGGTGTGGTAAACTCCGAGTTCGGTCATGTGACCTACACAGAGGCGATCGGGATCCTGGAAAAGAATAACGACAAGTTTGAATACAAGGTGAGCTGGGGCTGCGACCTGCAGACAGAGCACGAGCGCTATCTCACAGAGCAGGTGTTTAAGCGCCCGGTATTTGTGACGGATTATCCTAAGGAAATCAAAGCATTTTATATGAAGCTGAACGACGACGGAAAGACGGTCGCTGCGATGGACTGTCTCGTTCCGGGTATCGGTGAGATTATCGGCGGAAGCCAGAGAGAGGACAGCTACGACAGGCTGCTGCAGCGTATGCACGAGCTTGGCTTGAAGGAGGAGGACTATCGCGCATATCTCGACCTGCGCAAATACGGCTCCACCCGTCATGCGGGCTTCGGGCTTGGCTTTGAGCGCTGTGTGATGTACCTCACAGGTATGGGCAATATCCGCGACGTCATTCCGTTCCCGCGCACCGTCGGAAACTGCGAGGGCTGATCGCCGCGGTGAGAGCTGCGTCCGGAGAGCATTTATCCGTTTGTACAGACAGGGGGCGGATCCGGTCTTTTTGACGCAGGCACATTATATACAGAAGGAGGGGCAGCTATGCCCGGCAAAATACTGATCGTTGATGATGAACGCGAAATCGCGGACGTTATCGGACTTTATCTGAAAAACGAAAATTTTGAGGCTGTTAAATGCTATAACGGAAAAGATGCCCTGGCGGCGGTGGAAGACGAAAAACCGGATCTGGCGATACTGGACGTCATGCTGCCGGACATCGACGGCTTTACGATCCTGCAGAAGATCCGTGAAACGCACACGTTTCCGGTCATCATGCTGACGGCAAAGACCGAGTATATGGACAAGATCAACGGGCTGACGCTGGGGGCGGACGACTACATTGAAAAGCCGTTCAACCCGCTGGAGCTGATCGCGCGCGTGAAGGCGCAGCTTCGCCGCTACACGAAGTACAATGACGGCGGAAAGCCGCAGGAGGATATCATAGATTTCGGCGGTCTGCTGATGAACCGCAGCACGCATGAGTGTACGTTCAATGAGCGCGAACTGACGCTCACGCCGATTGAATTTGATATTCTCTGGATCCTCTGCGAAAACCGCGGACAGGTGATCAGCTCGGAGCAGCTCTTTGAGCAGGTGTGGCATGAAAAATACTACAAACAAAGCAACAATACAGTGATGGTGCATATCCGTCATCTGCGCGAGAAGATGGGCGGACCGATGGGAAAAACCGAGTTTATCAAGACGGTCTGGGGAGTAGGATACAAAGTTGAAAAATAGCTATAAAAAACTAAAGAGGACAATTCTCATCCGCACCAGCCTGGTGGCAGCACTGACGCTGGTGGTGGGCTATGGGATTGTCCGCTTTTTGATTGACGGAATCTTCCAGGATTTCTTTACGGATCTGATGATGTGGTTTTTCTCAAAGCTTCATCTGGACTGGAACACAGCGGATCAGCTTTACGGAAAGATTTTCATGGACAATAAATTTCTTTTCCTTGCGATCGGCTTTATCCTGCTGTTCCTGATTTTTTACAATCTGGCGATCAAGGGGATCCTTGGCTATCTGAGCCGCGTGGAGAAGGCGATCGACGACGTCCGCGAGGACAACGAGGAGCCGGTGAAGCTGCCGCCGGAGCTGCAGCCGATCTCTGACAAGCTGACAGGACTGAAAATGACGCTGAAACGAAAGGAGCGGGCGCGGATCGAGAGCGAGCAGAAAAAGAATGATCTGGTGGTTTACCTTGCGCACGATCTGAAAACGCCGCTCACCTCCATCATTGCTTATCTGACGATGCTGGACGGGCAGAAAAACATGCCGGAGGAGGATCGGCAGAAATATATCCATATTTCGCTGGAGAAAGCGAACCGGCTGGGCGAGCTGATCAATGAATTTTTTGAGATCACGCGGTTTAATCTGCAGGACATTGTGCTGGAAAAGGTGCAGCTCGATCTTTCGGTGATGCTGGAGCAGCTTGCCGACGAGAGCTATGGCATATTGGCGGAAAAATATATGACCTGCCGGGTGGATGCGGACGAAAAGCTGATCGTGGACGGCGATCCGGATAAACTTGCGCGTGTGTTTGAAAATCTTTTGCGCAATGCGATCGCGTATAGCTACAGCGATACGGAGATCGCGATCGAGGCGCGCAGGAGAGAAAATGATATCGTCATTACCTTTACAAATAAAGGGCATCAGATCCCGGAACAGAAGCTGAAGGCAATTTTTGAAAAATTTTACCGCGTGGATAATGCGCGCAGCAGCCAGACGGGAGGTTCCGGCCTGGGACTCTCGATCGCAAAGCAGATCGTAGAGCTGCATGGCGGAAAAATCGAGGCGGCAAGTGACCGCTATTATACGACATTCACGGTGAGTCTGCCGGCGTATGTGCCGGAAAGCCAGCTGAAAAGAGGACGCGCGGCAAGACACCGGGATGCGGTTGTGGTTCAGACAGAAAGGCAGGTGTAGGCTGTTATGGGAAGAGACAGAAGGAGAGAACAACGCCGCAAAAAGGGCGGCATCGGAAATTTTATCAGCACGCTGGTGATCATTGTGGCTCTGGGGGTGTTCTGTTATGCGGGATACCAGCTTGTGACGATTTATTTTGCGTACAAGGCGGGCACGGATGAGTACAGCGCGCTGGAGGAATATGCGAAAACGGATAAGGAAACGGAAGGCTTTGACGAGGCGAACATGGTGGAAAACGAGACGATGGGGGCTGACGGGCAGGCGGACGAGATCCTGGCGGAGGATGCTGCGGCGGGGAGAAAGAAGCTGCAGGAGATGGAAAATCCGATAGATTTTGACAGCCTGCTTGCCATCAATGAGGATATTATCGGCTGGCTGGAAATGGAAGCGCTGGATATCACCTATCCGATCGTGCAGGGGGAGGATAACGAATATTATCTGCACCGAACCTTCCGCGGACAGGAAAATTTTGCCGGTTCCATTTTCCTGGACTATGCGAATAATTCGAATTTTTATAACAGAAACAGTATTGTTTACGGCCACAACATGAAAAATGGGTCGATGTTTGGAACGCTGAAGCAGTACGGGGAGCAGGAAACCTACGATAAGAGCCCGTATTTCTGGATTTATACGCCAGATAAGATCTATAAATATGAGATCTTTGCATGCGGCGTGGTCGGCGCGTACAGTGACTGCTACAAAACTGTGTTTGCGGGAGAAGAGGATTTTATGGATTTTATAAATCTCGCGAAATCACAGTCGTATGTGGACACTGGCGTGGATGTAAAATACGGCGATACTGTCGTGACGCTTTCCACCTGTACCGGCGACAGTGAGACGCGGTTCATTGTGCAGGGCAAGCGCGTGCGCACCTATCAGTCTGTGCCGAAGGCGGGCGGATACGAAGAAACAGAGGGATAGGCGGAAAAACGCCGCTGAAGGCAGAAAAGATGAAAAGATGCTGCTGCGGACAGGGTGGAAGACAGCGGAAAAAAGAAAAAGGTCAGACGGGAATGAAGAGGGGGATTTATCATGCAGGATAAGAGAGAAATTTTACAGGAATGGATCGCAAACAGCAATAATGTAGTGTTTTTCGGCGGCGCCGGGGTATCGACGGAGAGCGGGATACCGGATTTTCGCAGTGTGGACGGTTTATATAACCAGGAGTATGACTACCCGCCGGAGACGATCATCAGCCACACTTTTTTTGTGAACCGGACAGAAGAATTTTACCGCTTTTATAAAAAGAAAATGCTGGTGCTGGATGCAAAGCCGAATATGGCGCACATCCG
The DNA here is from genome assembly GCF_047017445.1 of Marvinbryantia sp. Classification (NCBI taxonomy): domain Bacteria; kingdom Bacillati; phylum Bacillota; class Clostridia; order Lachnospirales; family Lachnospiraceae; genus Marvinbryantia; species Marvinbryantia sp. Next base: position 92,773 of record NZ_JBKXTT010000003.1, read on the forward strand.
TCTGGCGGAGTGGGAGAAGAGCGGGCATGTGCGCGCCGTCATCACCCAGAATATCGACGGGCTTCATCAGATGGCGGGAAGCAAAGAGGTATTGGAGCTGCACGGCAGTGTGCACCGCAATTATTGTCAGCGCTGCCGGAAGTTTTACGACGCAAAATATATGAAAGAGGCGGATGGCGTGCCGCGCTGCTCATGCGGCGGGATCATTAAGCCTGATGTGGTACTCTACGAGGAGGGGCTGGACAGCGATACGATGACAAAATCCATCCGTTATATTGCGCAGGCGGACGTGCTGATCATTGGCGGAACGTCGCTTGTGGTCTATCCGGCGGCCGGTCTGATTGACTATTTCCGCGGCAGCAAGCTGGTCGTGATTAACAGGAGCACGACCTCCCGCGATAAAAATGCCGACCTGGTGATCGACGACAGCATCGGAAAGGTATTTGAAAGCATTCATATTGACTAGAGCGGTGCGGTCAGATTGCAGACCGGACAGAATGCGGATAAGCCGGTCTGGAGAAGCTCTTCGGGCAGAGCGGGACGGGGCATGAAAAAGTGAGGACATGGAAAGGAGCCACAGGCATGGAACGGCTGAATTATGAGGTGGGCGATATTGTGAGGCTGAAAAAACCGCATCCCTGCGGCAGCAGCGAGTGGGAGATCCTGCGCGTGGGCGCGGACTTCCGGCTGAAGTGCGAAGGCTGCGGACATCAGATCATGGTTCCCCGCAGGCTTGTTGAAAAAAACACGCGGGAATTGCGGAAAAAAGCTTGAAAAATCGCGAACGGTATGCTAAAATATGGTTTCGTGATATATTTAATTCCTTGCTCCTGCATAAGACAGGGGCCAGAGTCCATAAGGAGGTGCAAAACGCATGAACAAGTATGAATTAGCTGTTGTTGTCAACGCAAAGATTGAGGACGACGCAAGAATTGCTACCGTTGAGAAGGTAAAAGAATATATTACCCGTTACAACGGAACCATCACGAATGTGGATGAGTGGGGCAAGAAAAAACTTGCATACGAAATTCAGAAGATGAGCGAAGGGTACTACTACTTCATTCAGTTTGAAGCAGATGCAGACTGCCCGGCAGAGCTCGAAAGACATGTTCGTATCATGGAAAATGTTCTCAGATATTTGTGTGTTAGACAGGACGCATAGATAATAAGAGGAGATCAGAATGAATAAAGTTATTTTGATGGGCCGCCTGACAAGAGATCCGGAGGTACGTTACTCCGCAGGCGAGAATGCAACCGCAGTTGCCAGATATACACTGGCAGTAGACCGCAGATTCCGCAGAGAGGGAAGCGATCAGACAGCAGACTTTATCGGATGCGTTGCATTTGGAAGAAGCGCCGAGTTCGCAGAGAAGTATTTCCGTCAGGGCCTGAAGGTGGTAGTGACCGGACGTATCCAGACCGGCAGCTACACGAATAAAGATGGTGTAAAAGTATATACGACAGATGTTGTTGTGGAAGATCAGGAGTTTGCAGAGAGCAAGAACGCTTCCCAGGGAGCGTCCGACGGCGGATACCAGAGCTATCAGCGTACCGCTCCCGCACCGAGCAGACCGGCTCCGAGCGCAGCATCCGGCGACGGCTTCATGAACATACCGGATGGTATCGACGAGGAGCTTCCGTTTAACTAGAGCACCCTTAATTATTATTTAAGGAGGGAAAAAGATCATGGCTTATACAAAAGGCGATAGAGCAGATTCTCCGATGAAGAGAAGAGGCGGACGCAGAAGAAAGAAAGTCTGCGTATTCTGCGGCAAAGAGAACAACGAAATTGATTACAAGGACGTTGCAAAATTAAAGAAATATGTTTCTGAGAGAGGAAAGATCCTCCCGAGAAGAATCACTGGCACATGTGCAAAACACCAGAGAGCACTCACTGTAGCGATTAAGCGTGCAAGACATCTGGCGATCATGCCGTATGTGCAGGATTAGTATGTATTTGAATCAGGAATGATATATAAAGGCCTTTAAATGTTGATAGACTCAGTATTTAAAGGCTTTTTGCATAGAGATGAAGGAGCAGGAAGGGCATGCTGAAGAGATGGAAGTACTTCTGGGACAGTTTCAGAGGGAAAATAATGATGATATTCCTGACATTTTCGCTGGTGATTGCTGTTGGACTGGGTGTGTTCTGCTATTCCAGTGTCTTCAGACAGATGCTTTCCAGCACGACTTCCTATTCGGGCATGGTGGCAAAACAGATCAGCAGGAATGCAGGGATGATCATGGAGCAGACCGGAAAGATCCTGGAGATTGGAAACAGCTCTGACATTTCTGATTTCCTTTATGATACAGGCAGCCGCCATGAGACGACGATGAACCTGATCAATATGGTAAAACTTTATCGCAATTCTTATATATTAAGTGATGATATTAAAAATTTTTATGTCATAGGGAATGACGGGGTATGCTTTAATGAAAAAATAGGAATTTACCCGATTGAAAAGAGTGAGAAAAGCAGATATATCTATGATATGATTCTGGAAAATGAAAATGAACTGCTGGTTCTGAGTGGTTTTGAGATGGGATGGGAGGATCGGGATTGTTTTCTGATAGGGCAGAAAATACGCCAGACCTTTACAAATAAGACTATGGGGATCATTGCTATTGAGATGGATGCAAATGCGATAAAATCTGTCTATGAGCAGGAGATCCTGGGAGAAAGCGGATATTTTACGTTATATGATAAGAAGGGAAATGAGCTGTTTCATGATGACGGGGCGGCAGAGCGTCCGGCAATCCCGCTCAGGAAGTAAGTATTTTCCGGTTTAAATGGCAGCTATCAGGAAGAAACGGAAAATGGTATAAGGCTTGTGGTATATGATAGCATTGAAAACACAGGCTGGGTGATCGTGGGGCAGGTTCCCCTGCAGGAGCTGATGGCGCCTGTTTATCAGTTGGGGGAGGTATTTTTTGCGGCAATCCTGCTCACGCTGCTGTTCCTGGGAGTTCTGTACTATTATCTGTCGAGAAGGCTTACCAAGCCAATTACCGAGCTTAAGGACAAGATGCTTCTGGCAGAGCAGGGCGACCTCGATGCGACGGTTGCAGTTATTACAAATGATGAAATTTCCATTCTGCAGCGTCAGTATAACCAGATGCTCATGCGTATCAAGGCTTTAATGGAGGAAAACAAAGAAGAACAGCGAAATATGCAGAAAGCAGAGCTTAAGGCACTGCAGGCTCAGATAAATCCTCATTTTCTCTACAATACACTGGAACTGGTGATATGGCTGGCTGCTTCCGAAGAAAACGATCAGGTAATAGATGTGGTAGATAAGCTGGCAGTCTTTTTCAAGACAGGCTTAAGCAAAGGGCTGGAGTGGATACCGGTAAAAAAGGAAATAGAACATGTGGAAAGTTATCTTTCGATTCAGCAAAAGAGGTACAGTGATCTGCTGACCTTTGAAATTCGTGTGGAACCAGAGGTTTACCAGTACTCTATGCTCAAAATGGTTTTGCAGCCGATTGTGGAGAATGCACTCTATCACGGAATCAAAAACCGTGAGGAGGGTGGTAAAATCACGGTTACCGGGCAGAAGCAGGGAGAATTTCTGATTTTTGTTATTGAGGATACGGGTTGCGGCATGGAGCCGGAGATTCTTGAGGATCTGTGCCGGAAAATCAGAGAAAATACCCAGCCATATTCGGATCATGAGAATGGCTTTGGAATTTATAATGTAAACCGGCGTATTCTGTTGTATTATGGGAAGGAATGCGGGCTGGATGTGTGGAGTGAGAGATATAACGGAACACGCGTGACCATTCGTCTGAAATGTCAGACAGAGGGACAGGAATATGTATAAAGTTGTGTTAGTGGAAGATGAAAGCACCGTACGGGAAAGTATCCGCAAGAGTATAGATTGGGGAGCTTATGGATTTATTTTTGCAGGTGAGGCTGCAAATGGGGAACAGGCACTGGAGGTTGTGCGGAAAGTACATCCTGAGATTGTGATCACAGATATCCGTATGCCTTTTATGGATGGCATCGAATTAAGCCGGATGCTGCGCAATATACATCCAAAGATTAAAATTATCATTCTCAGCGGATACATGGAATTTAAATATGCGCAGGATGCCATTCGCTTTGGGGTGTGCGAGTATTTGCTGAAACCGGTGACTCCGGTGAAGCTGGTCAGCATTTTGCTGGGGCTGAAGGAAAAACTGGACCAGGAGAGTAAGGAAGCGTCTGCTGTGGAAAACCTGGTATATAAGCTGAGGAGTTACGAGGTAAAGAATCTGGAGGATACCCCCACAGAGCTGAATGTAAAAAATCTGGAAGAGGGGCGGCGCTATGAAATCGAATTGCTGAATTTCCTGAAGCAGGGCACTCTGGAGGAAACAGATGCTTTTGTAAAGAGATATCTGGACCAGGGGCAGAGGGCTAATACGGGCTCTCTGGTATATTCATCCTGGCAGGCTATGCAGATCCTGACTGCATGTACGCAGGTCGTGCGGGAGCTTGGGGGCGATCCTGAGACTATTCTGGCGGATTTTCAGAATGTGGATCATTTTATCCGCAGCTTTTGCAGAGTCAGGTCCATGGAAGAGATAACAGGGAAACTCCTGAAAACTGTCATCACATACCGGATGGATCTTGTGGATTCGGGAGGACAGGCGATAACCATGGCGAAAGAATATATCCGTACACATATGGATGATGCCAACCTTACGCTGAATAGTATGGCGGAGCATGTGGGATTGAGCTCGAATTACTTTGGCTATGTGTTTAAACAGAGAACAGGCGTGAATTTCATAAAATACCTGACGAATGTGCGGATGGAACATGCAAAGGAGCTTCTGCGCACGACAGACCTGACCAGCGCCCAGATCGCAGAGCGCGTCGGTTTTTTGGATCCAAATTATTTTAGCGTGGTATTTAAAAAAACATGCGGTATGACGCCGCGGGAATATAGAAATAAATAGAAACATGGAAATTTTAAGAAAGAACATGAAAATTTCCATGTTTTTTTGTTTTTTAAAATTTGGGCGTGGAAATTTTAAGATATTTCCACGTTATTTCTATGGCTAATTTATGGAGAAAAAACTAAAATAAACTTATCAATCAGGTAGGTAATTGCGAAACTCGCAATGCTCGTTCACAATCTTGAATCCAAACAAGGAAGAATTCGTATAGAGTACGAATCCTAAGATGAGAAGTGGATAACTACCGTTTTTAGGCGCACTTTAATAAGCTACAGGCTTTATAAAGTTAATAAGACCTAAGCGATGAGTGGTTTCAGACTTCGTATGTATTCATGATGTTTGATTTTGTCTGCAAGAACAACTGTAATGAGTTGGGTGATTCCAGCAAGAATTAAGTCTGCATGCAATGTTTTCTCATTCTGAGTACGACGTCCTGCAAGACAGAGATTCTCTTTTATGTGATTGATATCTCTTTCTACTGCGGTTCTGATTTTGTAAGTGTTATCCCATTCTTCGGTTCCACGAATGGTTCCGGGATAGGCACGAAGATCTTTTTCAGGATAAACATAGATCATACGTCCACACTCAGAAGTAGTACAGGGATTATCGCAGATACAATGTCTATGATATTTTCCGGTTGATGCATCCTTAACATACTTTATCTTAGGACAGATAAACTTATATCTTTTTAAACCATTTTTTCTTGTAGATGTGCCTTCGTGTTTCATTGGAAGTGAATCATCATTAGGGCAGCAAGGGATGCCGTTTTCATTCACTTTACAATCAGGATTTTTTAATCCGGATCTGGAATTCAGAGGAATGTATGCTTTTTTAAAGTGTTTATTTTCGCCAAAGGTATTGCCTGTCAGCAGTTCTCCATAAAGCTGGCAGGAGTCAAATGCTGCATCACCAAGAAATGTTTTGGGATTCATAAGCGGATGCTTCGCAAAGAAATCTTTTAGTGTAGGAATGAGTAATTTAGCATCATGAACACACTTATCTTCATCAGGAGAATCAGATTTCTTTTCCACAACGATTTCAGGATGTGAGGTCATAAAGTCTTTGTTGTAAAAAGATATATGCCGGATAATGCCAAGACCATTGGTAATAATGCCAAACTTGAAGACATAGCAAAAATGACCATTAATGTATAACTGTTTAATTTCTGGATTTGCGGATGCGTGTGTTGGCATAGAACCATAAGCTGCTTTATAAGGATCATAACTCTTGTCGAAGCTGTTAGCTTTGGCATAAGCTTTGAGTTGCCTGATAATACGATTTGCGTATTTCGGATTATTTTCAGTAACGAAAGCCTCAATGCCAGAAGAATCAAAGATGGTCATATCAGCTTTTGAAGAATCAATAGCATGACAGATTGGTTCGGTTAATTCAACAAGGTTATCAAAAACAAGCTGAAGGTCATCCATAAAGTCCTGTTTGAAGCGGGTGATTTTAGAAGCATCTGGAACTTTAGTGAAACCACAAAATTCACGCAGTGGTTTTGAATAAGCAAGAAAAGTTAAAAGAAGCTGGTCTGTGGGAATAGAAAAAATACGCTGAATAATCAACGCCCATAGCAAAGCGCTTAAAGGGTATTTACGGGTTCTGCCCGTTGATGCATAGAAATGATTTCGAAAAGAAATCGGAACGATCTCATCAATATCGATGTGGTTTTCTAATAGAGACAGAAACCCAGGTTTGTCATTTTCAAATTTATCTTGGCAATCCGAAAAAAAATCTGCCAAAGAAAGCTGTTTATATGGTATCATAGATGTCAGAATAACTCCTTTCTTGGATGCATGGTTTATAGTTTTTCGTCAACTCTATTATACCATATCCGGTGAGGGGTTATTTGTTTTTTGTGGTTAAAAAATGCCGTATTTATGCGGCATTAGGCGTTTCGCAAACGCCTAATCAATCAGGAAAAGGGAGGTAATTTAAAATGAAGAAATTGTTAGTCAGTGCATTGCTGGGATGCAGTATGGTATTGGGTCTGGCAAGCTTTGCCGGAGCAGAAGACGCGGCAACGTCAGATGAGAAACTGACCTTTGCTGTTGTTATCCCGAATATTCATCCGTTTTTTGATCCGGTAGGAGAGGGCGCAAAAGACAGACTGGCGGAAATGGGAGTCGATGCGGAAGTGATCTGTGAAGGCGCAATGAATGGAGACGTTTCGCAGCAGATTCAGATTATGGAAGACCTGATTACGAAGAAAGTTGATGGGATCGCCATTGGTGCCTGTGACTCTGATGCTTTGACTCCATATATCGATAAAGCGGTGGATGCAGGGATTCCGGTAGTAAGCTTTGATACGGATGCGCCGGATTCCAAGCGTGCAGGTTACATTGGAACCGACAATTATAATGCAGGACAGGCCATGGGTGAAGTGCTCGGAGAAGCTTTGGGCGGCAAAGGAAAGGTTATCTGTGAGACGGGCGTTGTTTCTCAGGCGGGTTTGATCCAGCGTATGGAAGGCGTGGAAAATGTTCTGGAAGAAAAATATCCGGATATTGAAATCGTTCAGACAACAGCAAGCGGCGGTGATGTTTCCAAGGGATTGTCCGATATTGAGAATATGATTACGGCTGTTCCGGATTTCGATGCGTTGATCATTATTGATGCGGCAGGCGAAAATGGTGTGACGGCATTCAAATCCCACGGATGGACAACAGAAGATAAGATTTTGATCACTTTTGATGACCTGGAGCCGGTTATTAATGGTGTAAAGGATGGACAGATTTATGCAACGATCACACAGGGTCAGTATAACTGGGGGGTAAATATTGCAGAGAAACTGTATGATCTGAATCAGGGAAAAGAAATTCCGGAAAATACGGATACCGGTTATGTTATTGTAAATGCGGATAATGTAAACGACAACTATTAGACGGAAAAAACGAACAACAAGTGGGGCGGTAGGGGCCATGACGCCTGCCGCCCTGATTCTGTATAAGGAGCAAAAAAGATGGAAACAAAGAAAAAAAATATATTTTCTGATTTGCTGAGCAATCACCGGGAGAGCGGCCTGCTGCTTATCCTCCTTTTAATGGGTCTGGTTCTCTCCATAGTTGCAGAGGGGTTTCTGACGGTTGATAATATTTTTAACATTTTAAAACAGACGACACTGGTCACAATTATTGCGGCAGGACAGACATTTATTATTACTTCGGGAGGCATCGACTTGTCAGTTGGATATTCCATGACCCTGTCCAGTATGATTCTTGCGTATATGCTGACCTTCGGACTTCCGGTTCCAGCGGCGATCGTGCTTGGCATCCTTGCCAGTGTGCTGGTTGGGCTTGCCAATGGGCTTTTGATTACTACCCTGCGGCTGCCACCGTTTATCATCACGCTTGGAATGTCGAATATTGTAAAGGGAATTATTCTGGTTATGTCGAAGGGCTATATTGTTTCTCTGACGGAACCTTCTATTATCTGGCTTGGACAGGGGACAATAGGAAAGATGCCGATCATGGTGCTGTTTATTCCGGCTGTCGCGGGAGTGATGGCGTTTGTTTTGAACAAAACAGTTTTCGGAAATCATGTGAAGGCAGTGGGTGGCAATGAGGAAGCGGCGATTCTCTCCGGCATTCATGCCTCAAAAGTGCGGATCATGATTTATGTGCTGGCAGGTCTCCTGTGCGGCATTGCGGGAATTATTGTGACTGGGCGGTTAAACGGAGGCAATCCCAATGCGGCGGGCACCTACGATATGGACTCTATTGCAGCGGTTATTGTAGGCGGGACCAGTCTGGCGGGAGGTTCCGGTACGGTTATGGGAACGGTGCTGGGAGCGCTTTTGATGATTTTGATCCGCAATGGCCTCGTGCTGCTTCAGGTAAATATGTATTGGCAGACGGTTGCTATCGGTGTCGTTATTATCCTGGTATGTGCACTGGACGGCTTTAGCCGCATGAGGAAGGATTGACGGAGGGAGGAGTCGGAATGGAAAAGCAGGCATTGCTGAGAATGAGCCATATCTCGAAAAAGTTTTCCGGAAATTACGTGCTCTTTGATGTCAGCTTTACGCTGGAGGCAGGAACGATCCACTCTCTGATCGGGGAAAACGGAGCCGGAAAAAGTACCCTGATGAAGGTTCTTGGCGGCGTCTACCTTCAGGAGGAGGGCGAAATTTATATCGATGGTGTAAAGCAGCAGTTCTCCAATGCAAAAGATGCGTTAAAGGCAGGAATCGGAATCATTTATCAGGAATTTAATTTAGTTTCTACATTGAGTATTGCGGAAAATATTTATCTGGGCAAGGAACTGTGTACCGGAAAAGGGGTATTGGACCGTAAGCAAATGATAAAGACGGCCAATGAATTTATGGAGCAGCTTGGTTTTGATATGGTGGACTGCGGGATGAGTGTTTCGTCTTTGAGTGTTGCGCAGCAGCAGATGGTAGAAATTGCAAAGGCATTGTTTAACCATTCAAAAATTCTGGTCCTTGATGAGCCGACAGCGGTGCTGACAGATAAAGAAAGCCGGAAGCTGTTTGATATGATGCGCAGGCTGAAGGATCAGGGCGTAGGAATTATTTATATTTCGCATCGCCTGGAGGAAGTGTTGGAGCTGTCGGATGAAATCACGGTTTTTCGTGATGGGAAGTATATTGATACGCTGGATAATCGCCAGAAAAATGTAGAAAAAGAGGAATTGGTACGTCTGATGGTGGGAAGAAGCCTGGAGCAGTATTATCCGGATAAGACGTATCACTGCGGCAAACGGGAAGTGCTGAAAGTGAGCGGGCTTACAAGGAAAGGGATGTACAGTGACATTTCTTTTGCACTGCATGAGCGGGAGATCCTGGGGATTACAGGCCTTGTCGGCGCAGGGCGTACGGAAGTGGTGAAAACAATTTTTGGAAAAATTATACCGGATGCAGGTACTATATGGCTGGATGGCGAAGAAGTTTCTCTGAAATCTCCGGTGGATGCGATTGGCAAGGGGATTGCTTTTATTCCTGAGAACCGCAAGGAGGAAGGGCTTTTGCTGGACAGCAGTATAGCTGATAATATGATTCTGGCAAATGAAAAACGTGTAAGCGACAGGGGAATTTTTAAGAAAAAGAAGAAAAAAGCGTTTATCAGTAAATATTTCAGCCAGTTGGATATTCGGCCTGCCCGTCCGGAAAAGCTTGCGCGCAATTTCAGCGGCGGCAATCAGCAGAAAGCAATTGTTGCAAAATGGATAGCGACAAATCCAAAGGTATTAATTGTGGATGAACCAACTCGCGGAATCGACATCGGCGCCAAGGCGGAGATTTATCGTCTGATGGATAGCCTGGTGCAGCAGGGCATCAGTATTATTATGGTGTCATCGGAGATGCCGGAAATTATCGGAATGTGCGATCGTGTTCTTGTCATGTGTGAGGGATCACTGCAGGCAGAATTTATGAGAGACGAGCTGACACAGGAAAAAATTATGAGAGCAAGCTCCGGACTTGTATAGGAGATCAGATGGGAGGAAATATGATGCAGGAAAGCAGGTTTAAGATGATTACACAGCCGCCTCGCGGCGGACTTCGCGAAGGACTGAAGTTTGGCTATGTAGATGTCCCGGCTGTCATGACGGAAAAGGACAGACCGTTTCTGGATGAGCTGACCGAAGTTTCTCTGCAGCTTCAAAAAGAAATCCGCAAGGATACCATAGAGGGACTGAAAATCATCAATACACATTTTACAAGCGGCGGAAAGGAGGTTGCCGCCAGAGTATGCATCCCGGAGGGCGAAGAAACATATCCGATGCTGATGTATTATCATGGGGGCGGTTTTGCAATACGCAACATAGAGTGCTTCGATTATATCCACCGGTATTTGGCCAGGAATGCAAAGACGGTCGTGGTCAGTGTGGAATACGATCTTTCACCGGAGGCGAAATTTCCGGTTGCCGTACAGCAGTGCTTTGATGGGCTGCTCTGGGCGAGAGAACATGCAAAGGACTGGAATGCAGATGCTTCCCGGGATGCGGTAGCAGGTGACAGTGCCGGAGGAAATCTTTCTGCGGTTATGTGCCTGATGTGTCGGGATCAGGAAATTGCGGTGCCGGCAAAACAGATTTTGATTTATCCGGCAGTAGACCAGTCACTTCAGTCGGACAGAGAATCGGAGAGGCTATACGGGACAGGATATAATCTGGATTTTAATCATATGGTGTCTTACGGAAAGGCTTATGTAAAAAGTGATGAGGATTTGCTGAATCCCTATGTTTCACCGCTGTTTGCAGAAAATCTGGAGGGAATGCCAAAGGCATACTTTCTGCAGGCGGAGTGTGATATTCTGATAGACCAGGGACTGGAATATGCACAGAGACTGAAGGAAGCGGGAACGGAAGTGGAATACAGGATTTTTACCGGTGTGCCGCATGACTTCCTTTTCTTTGCTTTTCCGGAATCTTATGAGGCTTATGATCTGGTTTGCAGATGGCTGCGGGAGTAGAGCAGCGGGGGTGCGTATGGAAAAGGCAAAGATGAGCCCACGGGTTCAGAAGATATACGAACATTTTTATGACCGGTATGACCGTGAGATGATCAGTGAGCGAAATCGTGTATACGCGCAAATAAAGGAAAAGTATTGCGGGGAGAGTGCTGCTATGCAGCATGCCATAGCATTTTCGGCGTTTCTGGAACAGAAAAAGATTAAAGTGGAGGATTATGATCTTCTGGCGGGGCATATTCAGCATGTGGATTTTTCTTCATCGATCCCGGTCATCATGGAGCATGATTTTGATCCCGCCGGACGCCCGGCAAATCGTTTCGATATTAAGCAAGAAGTGAACTGTTTTTTTGCGGATCATCCGCAGGAGAATGTGCCGTCTGTGCGGGAAATTCTGGATTATTTTTATATGGGAACAGAGTGCGGGCTTAGCAAGCGCTGGGCCAGCGGTCACGTCATTGCAGGTTATGACCGCATGATCAGGGAAGGCCTTTTCTATGTTGAACGGCGCATTGAACATGAAATACATGTCTGTGTGGGAGAAAAGAAGGATTATCTCTGTGCGCTTCTTCGCGTGGTGCATGCGGCGGAAAATTATATTCTTCGCTATGCTTTTGAAGCCTATCGTGCATCGAAAGAGGCAGAAGAACCAGAAGTGAAGAGGCGCCTGCATGAGATAGGCGATGCCTGCTTTCGTATCAGCGGATACCCGGCAGAAAGTTTTCTGGAAGCAATACAGATGGTAGTGCTTTTACATGAGATGCTGACTCTGGAAACACACTCCGGTTCCATGTCGCTTGGCAGAATAGATCAGCTTTTGTATCCCTATTATAAACGGGATCTGGAAACCGGGGTCCTGAAAAAGGAAGAAGCGGCCGAGTATATAGATGCTCTTTGGCTGAAAATAGCCGGGCTTGTGTATGGATTTCAGAATGTGACCATCGGTGGCTGCGATGCGAAGGGCCGGCCGGCTTATAATGATATTACGCTGCTTTGCCTTCAGGCAAGCCGTAAAATTGGAAAGGATCAGCCCCTTTTGTCACTGCGCTGCCGGCCAGATATGCCGGGGAACGTATGGGAGGAAGCGTTGCTGCTGGTAAAAAAAGGAGGCGGTTTTCCGGCGTTTTTCAATGATGATGTGATCATTTCCGCTAAACATGAGCTTGGCGTATCTTGGCAGGATGCTAGGAACTACGGTCTGGTAGGATGTGTGGAACCCAGCATCGGCGGCAGGGAATTTTCCAATACGGAGGAGCTGCGTGTCAATTGGGCAAAGGTGCTTGAATTAATGCTGCATCAGGGCAGATGCGCTGTATCCGGCCATAGATTTTCCATGGCAGAAGAAAAAGAGCTGGATGACATTGAGAGCTTTGAAGAATTTTTTGCATGGTATTTAAAGGAGCTGGAGTTTACGGTGCAGCGTTGTATCCACGCTACGAATCTACTGGACAGAAATTATGCCGGAAACTGTCCGTGTCCGTTTCTTTCCGTAACAATGGAAGGCTGCATAGAGAATGCACAGGATGTGGCGGCAAATGGACCGGTATATCGCTTTTCCACGATCAACTGCTGCGGTATGGCAGATACGGTAGATTCTCTGACCGTTATACGGAAGGCCGTTTTCGAAGAAAAAATCCTGAAGCTGTCGGAGCTGGCGGCTATGCTGGATGCGGACTTCGCGGGATATGAGGTCTGGCAGAGACGATTCGAGATGCAGTATCCGAAGTATGGAAATAATATCGCGGAAGTGGATATTTATATGAAAAAACTGGTGGAAGCCTTTGAAGCAATGGTGCACGGCCAGAAAAATGAGAAGGGCTTTTTTTTCCAGATAGGGCTTTATACGGTGGAAGATCAGGGGTATCTGGGGAAGCTTACCGGGGCACTTCCTTCGGGGCGACGCAAGGGGACATCTCTCGCCAATGCGGTATCACCGTGTCAGGGTATGGATGCAGAAGGACCTACAGCGGTCATGAATTCTGCAACAGAGTTTTCGCATCAGTGTGCAGCGAACGGGCTGGTGCTGGATTTAAAATTTACTCCGGCATTTTTGGAAAAAGAGAAGCATACGGAAATGCTGAAAGAGCTGATCAGCATCTATTTTGAAAAGGGCGGCATGGAAGTACAGTTTAATGTGGTGGACCGGCAGACGCTCCTTGCTGCGAAAGCAGATCCGAAGCAGTACCGGAATCTGGTGGTCCGTGTGTCAGGTTTCAGCGCTTATTTTGTACTGCTTGACCCGGTACTGCAGGATGAGATTATCAAAAGGACAGAGTATGGGAGATTCTAAAAAAGCATTGATCAGCAATGTGCAGAAGTTTTCACTGGATGACGGGCCGGGTATCCGCACGACAATTTTCTTTAAAGGATGTACGCTGAAATGCCGCTGGTGTCATAATCCGGAAAACATTATGGCGGGAAAGCAGGTCTGGCATCATCAGACACGTTGTATCGGCTGCCGCACCTGCATGAATGTCTGCGGGAAAGGGGCTCTGGAATTTGACGGTAAAAAGGCAGTCTGGAACCCGCAGCTTTGCGATAATTGCGGTAAATGCGCGGAGGCTTGCCCGACACAGGCACTGGAGATGGTAGGGGGATTTTGTGAGCCACAGGAAGTTTGGAACCGGGTAAAAGCGGATATTCCGTATTTTGAGCGGACGAATGGAGGAATCACGGTTTCCGGCGGGGAACCTCTCTTATATGCAGAATGGGTAAAAGCCTTTGCAGTCGGTGCAAAGAATGAGTGGAACAAATTTCATCTTGCGGTGGATACGGCGGGGAATGTTCCGTGGACGCAGTTTGAGACGGTTCTGGAAGTGGCAGATTTATTTCTGTATGATTTGAAAATCATGGATGAAAAACTGCACCGCGAGATGACAGGATGCGGCAATCAGATGATTCTGGACAATTTTAGGAAGCTTTGCCAGACGGGCAGGCGCATCTGGGTGCGTGTGCCGCTGATTCCTGCAATAAACGATACGGAGCAGGAAAAAAAGGCGCGCGCAGAATTTCTGAAAGATTGTAAAAATGTCGAAAAGGTAGAGTTTTTGCCCTATCATACCTATGGAATTGGAAAGTATGAGGCACTGGGATGGAAATATCGGTTGTGAGCGCTTATATCCATAAAAACCGGGAGGCAGATGCTGCTTCCCGGTTTTATGCGGTTTATTTTTTGATTCCCTGCAGAATGCGGTTTATCTGCCGGATGCTTTCCTCATCGGCGCCGCTCTGCTTTAAAAGGCTGACCAGTGTCATCCGTCCCATCATCCGCTGAAGGGCGGGATTATCCTTTACGGCGTCGGCGACGTCGCCGCGCTCGGAGGCGCCGCGTGCCATCATCTGGTCGATGATCGCTCCGGCTTTGGAATTTTCACGAATTTCCGCCAGCGTATCATTAATGGAGAAGCATGTCTCATCAGGCTCGCCGTCGTCGAACCAGTTTGTGACGGGTGCCCGCCTGATAAAAATGTAATCCGGGTTCGGCTCGTCCACCTTGCGTATGCGGATGGTATCTTCGCATCCGTCCGCCTGCGCGGTGACGGTATGTGCGCCCGAAATGGGAACCTCAAATGTAAAAACAGTTTTGCCGGTCTGCGTGCCGGCTTTTTTTTCGTCCACGTACAGCGTTACCTGCGGCTGGTTGGAGTACACCTTTATCTCTGTGACGTCCTCCGTGCGGTCCGCATAGCGCCTGCCGCAGATGTGAACAAATTTTTCTGTCTTATTCCATGCGGCTTTGTAGAGGTAGAAAGCGTCTTTCTTTGTCTTGCGGTCGAAGGTGACAAGTCCCTTCTGGTTTTCACCGTGCTTGCCGCCCTCGTCCCTGCCGTCCGCGGCGAAATCGAAGAGGTTCCACACATGCGTTGCCCAGAGATAGGGGCGCGCTTCGATCAGTTTCAGCATATGTTCGTGGTAAAGCGCCTGGTAGCCCTCCGTGTAATCTCCTTTTTCCGGAGCTGCGGACTGATACTGCGGGTTTGCGTCTGCCCCATACTCGGAAAATCCGATGACGCGGTCGGGGTATTTTGCGTGATATTCGTCGAAAAATTCATTTGTCTGTTCCAATTCGCCCAGGTACCAGCCAAAGTAGAGGTTGTAGCTGTTGATATCGGGAATCTCCAGAATCGGGGAATCCGTTTCCAGCATAAAAACGTTCGCCATGGTGGTAGGGCGCGTTTTATCAAGTCTGTGGCAGAGGTCATTTAACAGCCGGTGATTTTCCAGCAGGTCCTCGTTGACCGCGCTGGCGGCGGTGATCTCGTTTGAAAGCCCCCAGACGACGATCGAGGGATGATTGTAATTCTGGACGATCAGCTCTTCCATCTGTGAGAGCGTGTTGGCGCGCGCTCCGCTCATATGCATAGTGATATAGGGAATCTCCGCCCAGACCACCAGACCGTTCTCGTCGCAGAGGTCGTAGAACTCCTGCGCGTGCTGGTAGTGCGCCAGCCGAAGCGTTGTAGCACCGATCTCTTTGATGATTTCCATATCAAGCCGGTGTTGTTCTGGTGAGAGGGCATTTCCGACACCCTTAAAATCCTGATGGCGGGAGACGCCGCGCAGCGGATATGGTCTGCCGTTCAGAAGAAAGCCCTTCTGCGGATCACAGGCAAACTGGCGGCAGCCGAAGCGTGTGCTTACGCAATCGCCGCCCTGCAGGGAAGCGCCTGCCGTATAAAGATACGGATCGTTTACGCCGTCCCAGAGACGGACATTTTCAAGAAGTATTTCCGCCTGCGCGTGGCAGTTTTCCGTGGGAACGGTGACAGTCTGCCCTGCGGCGGTAAAGGTTACCTGTGTCTCGGCGTTTGTCCAGGCTTCCAGCGTGACTGCGGCGCTTCTGTTTTTCAGATTGACGACTGGCGTCACCTTGATGCCCGGCGTTCCGCAGTAGTCCAGCGCAAAGTGAACGGCAGGAACGATGAGCAGGTTTACCGCGCGGTACAGACCGCCGTAGAAGGTAAAGTCCGCCTTCTGCGGATAGCAGATCGTGTTATCCTCATTATTTAATGCGACAGTAAGGATATTTTCTTCTTTTAAATATTCGGTAATATTTACGCGGAAAGCAGAATAGCCGCCCTCGTGATGAGCAAGCTTTTCGCCGTTCATATAAACGTCGGCTATCATTGCGGCGCCGGTAAATTCCAGGTAAGCCTGCGAGCCTGCGTCCATGGAAGGCTTTTTCAGTGTGGTGACATAGTAACAGGTTCCGCGGTAATAGTCGTTTCCGCCGTCCTGCCCGTCCACCGCGTTCCAGGTGTGCGGCAGCGTGACTGTTTCGCCGGGCATAGAAGCCGCACAGAGAGCATCCGGCGCTTCTTTTAGAAAGGTCCAGTTTTCTGTAAGTGATGTGATGGTTCTCATAGTATCCTCCTGTGTGAAGTTTTGTTTATTATAATAGAAAGTAGAATTCTAGGGGGTTTACAATTTCGTGAAAATGTTCGTAAAATCGTTTTAATAATTTTGAACGAGAAACAGTGACGAAAAAAGAAACATTTTCATGAAATAAGAAACACACAGCACACAAAAATCCGCTATACTTGACGTATCAAAAGAAACGATATTGGAGGGAAATATAATGGAAAAAAACAAGAAACTCAGTCAGAGTGAAATTGACGGCGTGCAGTACCGGCGCGCAAAGCTGTGGCAGATCATCCTGGCCGCCTGCAATGCGCTTGTGGGAATGAGCGTCTACAACCTGATCGGTATGGCGAGCTACAGCGCCAGTGTCGGCTACGGAATCACTACGGCGATGGTGGGAGTCATCCTTACCTGCACACGTATTTTTGATGGGATCACCGATCCGCTGGTGGCATTTCTCTATGATAAGGTAAACACCAGATTTGGAAAGCTGCGCGTACTGCTGATTTCCGGTTTTGCGATCGAAGCGGCTGCGCTTCTCCTGATGTTCGATCTGATGTCCTCGAAGGGATTTGGATGGGGCGTGTTCACATTTCTGTATGTGATCTATGTGATCGGCTACACGATTACAAATATGACGGCGCAGACGTTTCCGGCGATCATGTCGAACGATCCGAAGCAGCGTCCGACCATCGGCGTCTGGCACACGGCATTAAACTATCTTGTGCCGATGGTGTTGACGATCGTGCTGAACATGGTGCTGCTGCCGCGTTACGGCGGAGAGTATAACCAGACATTCCTCTCTGCTGCCGTGAGATTTGTTATAGTAGTGGGAACGATCGGTGTGATCCTTGTGAGCATCGGTATCTCGCAGTTTGACAAGCCGGAATATTTCAGCGGTATCGGAAAGCAGGAGCCGCTGAAGATAAAGGATATCATCAGCACACTGAAGGGAAATAAGCCGCTGCAGTGCTATATCGCGGCGAACGCCTCCGATAAGATCGCGCAGCAGACTGCTTCGCAGGCGGTTATCAATACCATGCTGCTCGGTATTATCATTGGAAATATGGGACTTGGCACGATGCTGAGCGTGATCGGAATGGCGCCCTCTCTCGTGTTTGCAGCTTTTGGAGCAAAGTATGCCGGAAAATTCGGCAGCAAAAAAGCAATCGTGACCTGGACGAAGATCTGCATGGTGATCGCAGCTGTGATGTTTGTATTCTTTGTTGTGATCAATCCCGCTTCGATCGCACAGATGGGACCGACGATGATTCTATATGTAATCCTTCAGCTTGCGCTGAACGGCGCAAAAATGTGTGTGACAACCGGTTCCAACGCGTTTATGGCGGATACGATCGACTACGAGCTGGATCGCAGCGGAAAATACATACCGGCGGTGGTAACGGGCACCTACAGTCTGATCGACAAGCTGGTTTCTTCATTCAGCGCGCTGATCGCTGCCGGAGCGGTGGCGCTGATCGGTTATACAACAACAATGCCGCAGCCGGGTGAGACCTGTACTCCGGCGATCTTCTGGATGACGATGGCGGTGTATTTCGGTCTGCCGATGCTTGGCTGGATCGTTACCCTGATCGCTATGCGAAGCTGCCCGCTCACGAAAGAAGAGATGGTGCAGGTACAGAAACGCATCGCTGACAAAAAGGCACAGATAAAGAAATAAGCTAAAGCTTTCCGTTCCTTTTGCGGTATTCGCTGGGGGACATGCCGGTAAATTTCTGAAAACAGGTATAAAAATGACTGCGGCCGCTGAAATGAAGACGGTCGCTGATCGCCTGGATACTCTCGCCGGTATCCGATAAAAGCAGCTTTGCCTGCTCGACTTTTTCATTGAGGATAAAATCGTTCACGGACATGCCGGTCTCCTTTTTAAACTTATGCGAGAAATAGTATTCGGTGTAGCCCACCCGCTTTGCAAGCTCTTCCATGGAGAGCGGCGACGCAATATGCGTTTTGATATAGTAGCAGGAGTTCAGAATGGGAGAGGAAATGTGGCTTTGCTTCTTTGTTTCCCGTACGCGTGCCACGTAATCCTCCAGCATCTCCGAGCAGAGCGCGCTGATGGCGGACATGGAATCGCTATCCTCGATCCTTCCGGCGTAGAAGTCGTTGAGATCGTAGGAGATGGAAGGAGACAGACCGCCCGCGATGCAGGCGCGCGAGCAGAGAGTCAGCAGCACGAGCGCGTTATTTTTGTGGGAGCGCAGGGCGTTGCCAACTTCCGCCTTTATTCCATAGCTCAAAGCGTGAGACTGCGTGAGCGCTTCCCTGTACATGGGATTGCCCTCGGAAATCATTTTCAGCAGTCGCTGTTCCTGATACCAGATGCCGGCGTGGCTGCGTCCATCGGACTGCCAGGTATTGTTCTCCGGTTTTGCCGTGTTGCTGTGATAAATAATTTTATCAGCGGATAACTTTTCGCCGGTGAGGCAGTAGTGCAGCATAACCGCGTACTGATTGATGATATTGGAAGGAATCGACGGGATGCTGTCAAAGTTTTTCAGGATAGCGGCTCTGGTCTTCACGGAGAGGTCGTAGGAATCCATGCGCCTGCGGATGATCAGCAGGGAATCGCGTCCGCTGAAGATCGGACCGATCAGATGCGTATGAAGTTCGTCGTTTTTCTGTTCGAAGCCGCAGATCCACAGAAGATTGCCCTCGATCTCCAGAATGACCGGCAGGCGGCTGCCCGTCTCCAGATGTCTGCGGATAACCTTCTCTAGCCCTGTATATACGAGAAAACCGCTGGAAAACAGGAGATTGGTCCAGTCTGTAAAAAGCATCTGGAAATTCTGGTCGTATTCCCAGCGGAAAAGCGCATAATTACAGTTAATAAGCTCATAAAAGAACGATAATTTTTCTTCAGTGGTCATGGCTTTTCTTCCTTTGTGAAACTTTCCTGTACAGCTTCGGTCAGCCGGATGATCCGATCTGCGATTTCCTCCGGCGTTTCCTTTAAGCCGCTGTGCAGCCAGTAGGTGAGAAGTCCACTGACGGATCCGCAGAGACAGCCGAAAAGCATACCGCCGTTTGAAGAAAAAGCAGGATTGTATATCTGTATTTTGTGAAAGCAGGCGAGGGCAAGACGGCGGGTAAAGTCTTCCTGTGTCTGTAAAAAAGCCAGATCCTGGAAATCCCTGTTGCTGCAGATGGCGCGCAGGATGGTTACCAGCACCGGGCGCAGACCTTTCTGCGGATACTCGTCAATCATCTGTGTGATGCCAAGAATGGCTTCCTCCTCCAGCTTTTCCAGGAGGTCATAGGGATCGGCGTAATACTTATAGAATGTGGAGCGATTGATCTGTGCAAACTCACAGATTTCTTTCACCGTGATCTTTGAAATGCTTTTTTGCCGGATCAGCCTGAAAAAGCATTGCTTGATAACCATTTTTGTGTAGCGCACCCTGGCGTCAGTTTTCATAAAAATGTCCTTTCCGCAACAGTTTTCGGGATGGTGTTGCCTATCTTACAAAACGTCGATGGATTGATGATTGTTATTTTTGATAAATTGATTATAATCGAAAATAAGAAAATAAGCAACAGATGTTGAGTAAAAAAGGGGAAAGGTGATACTATGGATGAGAGACAACGGTCGAGAAGTCAGGAGTTGTTCCAGGATAAGCCTGTATGGAATGCGATTTTTGCAATGGCGGTGCCGTCCTGCATTTCGATTCTGGTGATGGTCTGCTATAACATGGCGGATATGTTTTTTGTCGGACAGCTTGGGGACACGGCGCAGGTGGCGGCAGTGTCGGTGGCGGGACCGGTATTTTCGCTGATTACGGCGGTATCGACCATGATAGGAATGGGCGGCTGCTCCGTGATCGCTCAGACTGCGGGGCAGGGAAAGCTGCGGGAGGCAAAGATTTATTCCAGCATGTGTTTTTATACAGCGGTTTTTCTCGGACTTCTCTGCACGGTGGTTGTTCTGACAGGCGCCGACAGTATTTTAAAAGCGCTGGGAGCAAATGAGGAGATCCTGCCTTTTGCAGGGAGCTACATGCGGATCCTGGCGGCAGGGGCGGTGGCAATGCTTCTTTCGGTTGTGCTTTCCTCGCTTATCCGCGCGGATGGCGCCGTTCGGGAGGGGCTGATCGGAAATCTGGCAGGGACTGCGGTCAACATTGTGCTGGATCCGATTTTTATACTGGTGCTGGATATGGGCATTGCAGGAGCCGCGATCGCAACGCTGATCGGAAATGTGGTCAGCAGCTCCTTTTATCTCTGGTATATTTTGAAAAAGGCTGAGTATTTAAGCATCAGACCGTTTTTTGGAAATTACAGATTAAAGGAATTCTTTCACATTCTGGCGGTCGGAATGCCGAATGGGATCAGCAGTCTTTTGGCAGGAGCAGCCTCCGCGTTTTCGAATCAGCTTCTGTCGGCCTACGGCACGGATGCGATCGCGGCGATGGCGGCGGCAGGAAAAACGACCATGGTCATTTCCATGCTGCAGATGGGGATCTGCATGGGCGTACAGCCGATGATGGCTTATAACTACGGGGCCGGAAATAAAGAAAGACTGCAGGAAATACTGAAAAAACTTGCAATACTGACCTTGCTGATAGGAAGCGCGGCAATGCTCGGATGCTTCTTTGGCAGAGGAGCGATCATCGGAATGTTTTTGAAAAATGCGCAGGCAGCGGCAATGGGAGAAAGGCTGGTAATCTTTTTGCTGATTGCAAGTCCGGTGATCGGCTGGTATTACATTGGAACTAATTTTTTGCAGGCGTCCGGAAACGCGGCGGCAGCGACCGTCGTTTTGCTGACACGGCAGGGAATCATTTTGATCCCGTGTCTCTATCTGATGAATACGCTGATGGGATTTACGGGAATCGCTGCGGCGCATACGGCGGCGGACATATTATCCGTGATCATTTCTCTGGCAGTCTGCAGGATGAAAAATATAGCCGGAAATCCGCATGTAAAGGAGATTCCGAGAGGCTATTAAATAGAAGAGGGAGGAATCCAGATGACAGTAAAAGCAGTACAGCAGATTATGATCGGCAGCCTGTGTAAAAATGAAAAGCAGACGCTGCAGACCTTAAAGGAAATTAAAGAGGCAGGCTATGACGGCATAGAATTGAACGGTTTTATGATCCGTCCGACGTCGATGCTGGTGCGCCTGATGACGAAGGCGGCGGGAATGCCGGTGGGAAAAGGCGGAAATTATGACTGGAAGGGAATGGTTACGGAAGCAGGGCTTTCCGTGGTCAGCGTGCATGAGGATCTTGGCAGCATCAAACGGAATGCGGATGCCGTTATCCGGGAGGCGAAGGATTTCGGCACCGATAAGGTGGTGATTACCGGTATGTACCGCTTCGATTATTCCGATAAAAATGCCGTGGCAAATCTGGTGCAGGATCTGAATACCTGCGGGGAGACACTTGCAAAATCCGGCGTCAGCCTGCTGTACCACAATCACAACTGCGAATTTCGCAAAGTGGAAAAAAACAGGACGGCGTATGATCTGCTGATCAGGGAAACAGATCCCGCGTTTGTGAATTTTGAGCTGGATTCCTACTGGCCGACGGAGGCAGGCGCCTCGGCGATCGCGCTGATGAAGCGGCTCGGGGAGCGCATGAAGCTTTACCACATCAACGACCGCGGAACAAGGGTGGGCGGACCGTCCATGACGCCGATCTTAAAATCGGACAGCATGGAGCTTGGTACGGGAAACATGAACCTGGACGAGCTGATGCAGCAGGCTCTGGCGGTTTCTGTGGATGCGGTGATCCTGGAAAGCCATAAAAACTGGATAGAAAAGTCGCCGATCCGATCCATGCAGGTGAGCGCGGAATTTTTAAAGAAGTATATTTAGTCTGCAAATAAAAAGTCAAGCAGAAATTGATGAACTTTGAAAATTTT
>NZ_JBKXTT010000003.1:115407-369389 GCF_047017445.1 Marvinbryantia sp.
AGTCTGCAAATAAAAAGTCAAGCAGAAATTGATGAACTTTGAAAATTTTATACAGGTTGAAATTAGGGCATAAACGTTAAGCCACCGGTTTACGCTGGCTTAAGAAAAAAGGAAGCCATATATTGTGCCACCTATAAGGGATGTTCACATTTTAATTTTTGAACATAGCCTACAGAACATCGGAATTCCCGGGCAATACGACGCATGGGAATTCCTTGTGCGATACATTCTCTGATAGCATCTTTCTCGCGGTCAGAGAATTTCGGTATCCTTCCGGCATTGCGTGGATTTTCGTTCGCTTTTATGACGGTTCCTCCAATGGACAGGGCATAATCCGCCGCGTCTTTCTCGGAGAAAAAACCAGCCACAACAGGCACGCCTTTGAGGACGAGATATCTGAAATTTACCTCGCAGGGATATGTTTTATATTCCATCCTTCTCCGCCTCCGTGTCGGATGTCTGGGGCAGTGAGGCAAGATATTCCTTTACCCGCCCGTAATAAATACGGAGAAATTTGTTCGCACCAGCGGTCATGTAGACGTAATAAGGTTTGCCCTGCGCCCGTTTTTTATCCATAAAGGCGTAAACGGGATCGTCAGCAGGGGAACGTTTGATGAGCCCGTCCATGATCTGGAACAGGGTTTTGCGCAGATACGGCGAGCCTTTCTTTGTGGTAGGCACACTTTTACGGATGCGCTGCCCGGAATCATCCTTTCCGGGGTCAACGCCGGCAAAAGCAGTCAGAGCCCCGCGGTGTGTAAACCGTGTCACATCCCCGATCTCAGACATGAGCTGGGGACCGAGGGTAGGCCCGACACCATCCATAGCCAGAACAACCGGATATTCCGGCAGCGCGGAAGCAGCCTTATCCATTTCCAGACGGAGGGATTCTACTGTCCGGGAAGCAGTATTAAGCATTGCCACAGCCTGCCAGATGAGCATTTTTGTGTTGTCATCTTTTGGAAATACGGCGATCAGGTCAGAAGAGGCATGGTAGATATTTTCCGCTTTCTGTGCGCTGAAATTATAACCTTTGCGTTTGCACCAGTTCTGGTAATGCTTTTTGAAGGCTTCCGGCGACCTGGAGCGGACACAGTCCACATGCCAGTAGGTATGGACAAAATCCACCCATTTCTGGCTGCCATCGCTGCGCGCAGGGCTGTCAAAGAAGTCATTAGCACCCGGATAAGTCTGGTCAAGCAGGGCAATAAGATTGTTTTTCATGGCAGTTTTCTGTGCCATATAGAAGCCGAACTGTCGGTTCATGGTTTTTAATTGGTTGCGTGTTTTATCCATGATTCCATATTGCTTCAGTTTTGCCCAGCGGTCAAGAGTATAGCGTGCGATTTTTTTGGAATCCGCTTTGTCGGTCTTTGGAGTGCGCAGGGAATCATCCCCGAAGTTCCTGATGAGAATGGGGTTTACGGCGCTAACAAAGATACCGGCGTCAGAAAGCCACATGGCGACCGGCTCGTAGTACCTTCCGGTGTGCTCCATGCAGACCTTCGTCTCCCCGTCAAGCTCCTTTATCTGCCCGATCAGTCCGTTGATAGCGGACTGTGTATGGGGAATGTCGCGGGGAGGCATCAGGACAACGTCGCCAGGCCTGCGGATGGTAACAGTGCTCTTGCCTTTGGAAACATCAATACCAACAGCGTTCATAATGGATACTCCTTTACAATGAATCAGCAATGGTCAATACCAGATTTACTCATTGCCTGTTCAATCTACTGGGTATCACACGAACGCCTGTGGGTTCAACCTGCGTAAAACGAATGCTGCGAATGAGGGCTGGTTGGCTGACTAAATTACGGACGTAAAGTCCTAGTAGAAGGTGGCCAGACCTATTGCCTTACTCATTCTAACAGCTTAAGCAACAAGATGGGTAATTCCTTACTGGCTGTAAGGGGTATTAACCATAAATACATTGTAGTAGTAGAAGGAGGAGACAGACATGAGCAAATTTCAGAAAGGGTTTTTGACAGGTGCGGCGACGGCGGCGCACCAGGTAGAGGGAAACAATATCCACAGCGATTATTGGGCAATGGAGCATATGCAGTACTCCAGCTTTGCAGAGCCGTCTCTGGAGGCGGTGGACCATTATCACCGCTACGAGGAGGATATCAAAATGATGGCGGAGGCGGGGCTGAATGCCTATCGTTTTTCTATCGAGTGGGCGCGGATTGAGCCGGTGCAGGGGCAGTATGACGAGGCGGAGATCGGACATTACCGCAGGGTGCTGGAGTGCTGCAGGGAAAATGGCATCGAGCCGTTTGTGACGCTCATGCATTTCACCTCCCCCAAATGGCTGATCGAAAAAGGCGGTTGGGAAAATGAGGAGACGATCGGGCTGTTTGCCAACTACTGCCGTTATGTAGTAGAAAAGCTCGGCAGTTATATGCATTATGTCTGCACCATCAACGAGGCGAATATGGGACTGCAGATCGCGGCGATCTCCGATCGCTTCAAAAAGCAGATGATGGCAAGAATGCAGCAGGCAAATTCCGTTAAGGAGGCTGCTAAAGATGTAGAGGGCAGCGTGCAGGTTGGCCTGAACATGCAGAAGATGATGGAAAATATGCAGAAGCAGAGCACGGAAAATATGGAGGTGTTCGGCACGGCGACGCCGCAGGTGTTTGTGAGCGCGAGAACGCCGGAGGGCGATCTGCTGGTGGTGCGGGCGCACCAGGCGGCCAAAAAAGCGATCAAGGAAGTCAATCCGAAGCTGCAGGTCGGCATTACGCTTTCCCTGCATGATATCCAGGCAAAGGAGGGCGGCGAGAAAAACGCTGCGAAAGAGTGGGAATCGGAATTTTCGCACTATGTTCCGTACATAAAAGACGATGATTTCTTTGGGCTGCAGAATTACACGCGCTCCGTTTATGACGCCGACGGCATCTGCGCGGCGCCGGAGGGCGCTCCTCTTACGCAGATGGATTATGAGATATATCCGCAGGCGCTGGAAAACTGCATCCGCAGGGTGGCAAAGGAGCTGGATATTCCGATCATCGTAACGGAAAACGGAATTGCGGTGGAGGACGATGCGCTGCGCGTGGATTTTATCGGAAAAGCGACCGACGGCGTGGCGGCGTGCATCCGCGACGGCATCCCTGTAAAGGGCTATATGTACTGGTCTTTGATGGATAATTTTGAGTGGCAGAAGGGCTACAGCATGACGTTCGGGCTGATCTCTGTGAACCGTGAAACACAGGAGAGAATGGCGAAGCCAAGCCTTGCATATCTGGGAAGCCTGCAGGAGGAAGCGCGATGAAATATTATTGTAATCCAATCAATGTGCCTTACCGCTATCAGTTTAATATGGATCCGCGCCAGCACGGAAAGCTTCAGATCGACCGCGAGGGTGCCGATCCGACCATGATCGCGTTTAAGGGGAAATATTATATCTTTGCGTCCATGAATTTAAGCGTGTGGGTGTCGGAGGATATGGTAAACTGGCAGGCGCACAGACTGCCGGAGAACCTGCCGCTTTACGATTATGCGCCGGATGCGCGCGTGTGCGGGGAATATGTGTATTTCTGCGCATCGAAAAAGGGCGAGAACTGTAATTATTACCGGACGAGGGATATCTTAAACGGACCTTATGAGGAAATAAAGGGAACCTTTGATTTCTGGGATCCGAATCTGTTTTTTGACGACGACGGAAAAATTTATTTTTACTGGGGCTGCTCGAATATCACGCCCGTCTGGGGCGTCGAGCTGGAGCCGGAGACGATGCTTCCGAAAACAGAGCACGTAGAATTGCTGTCCGGGGACGGTTTTGCGCGCGGCTATGAGCGGATGGGCGTGGACAACTGCGAGTTTCCGCGCAGCGAGGAAGAGGTGGAGCAGATGTTCCGGGGCTTTGTGAAGCAGGGTGGTATACCAGTGGAACAGCTTCCGCAGCAGTATCTTCCGCAGATACGCGGGATGTTTACCAGACGTCCGTTTATCGAGGGACCATGGATGGACAGGCATGACGGAAAATATTATCTGCAGTACGCCTGCCCGGGCACGGAGTACAATGTGTACGCGGATGGCGTTTATGTGGCGGATTCGCCTCTCGGTCCGTTTAAGCTGGCGAAAAATAATCCGTTTTCCTATCATCCGGGCGGCTATATGCCTGGCGCGGGACATGGCTCCACGATGCGGGACCTGCAGGGAAACCTCTGGCACGCTTCTACTATGCGCATCAGCGTGAACCATCAGTTTGAGCGCCGCGTGGGTATCTGGCGTGCTGGTTTTGACGCGGACGGCGAGCTGTTCTGCAATCAGAATTACGGGGACTGGCCGGTTGCCGTGGACGAGGGCTGTACCGATCCATGGCAGGAGCCGCAGTGGTACCTGCTCAATTATGGATGTCCGGCAATGGCTTCTTCGGAGGCGGAGGGAAAGGGTGCGGATAAGGCGGTCAACGAGGATGCAAAAAGCTGGTGGCGTGCAGGCAGCGCTGACAGCGGACAGTGGCTGCAGATTGATCTGACAAGGGTGATGGACGTGCGTGCGATCCAGATTAATTTTGCTGACGATGCGCTCCCAATCGATCCGCCGGGAGAAATTCGCGGAACGCTCACGCAGCCGCGCTATATCGAGGAGCGCGACCTGCGCACGCGCTGGCTGCTGGAGGGCTCCGCAGACGGAAAGGAATACTTTGTGATTGAGGATAAGTCGCAGGCGGTAAGCGACCTTCCGCACGACTTTATTGTCCGCGAGGAGGGAATCGCCGTAAGATACATCCGCCTGACGATCCTGGAAATCCCTTATCATGTGACGCCGTGCATTTCCGGGCTGCGCGTATTTGGCACTGGCGGCGGGGAAAAGCCGCAGGCGCCGGAATTTTCGGTAAAAAGAAGCGCGGACGGTCTGGATATCCTCGCAAAGATCGAAGGCAGGGCGGACGCTGTCGGCTACAATATTCTCTGGGGACATCAAAAAGAAAAGCTGTATCACAGTTATCAGATTTACCGGGAGGCAGCAGACGTGCAGGAAAAACGCGACGCGGTCATCGAGAAGCGGATCGGCGCGCTGGTAAAGGAGCAGGAGTATTTTGTCCGCGTGGATGCCTACAATGAAAACGGCATTACGAGAGGGGAGACGGTGAAGCTATGAGAGCGGTAAACCTGCGAACGGAGCATATGGTAAATCCGATCGGCATTGATATTGTGCGCCCGTATCTGTCGTGGAACTGCGAGGGCGGCAGAAAGCAAACGGCGTATGAGATCGAGGCGGTCTGCGGCGGACGGCTTCTGTGGAGCAGCGGGAGGGTGCCTTCGGACGTCATGCATGTACTGCCGGACATTGGAGCGAAAAGCCGGCAGCGCGTTTTCTGGCGGGTGCGCCTCTGGGATGAGACGGAAACCGCAGGAGAATGGAGCGACACGGCGTATTTTGAGATGGGATTGCTTGAGAAAACGGATTTTGTTGCAAAGTGGATCAATCCGGAGCTTACCTGCGATCCGCAGGCGCACAAACCGGCGAGCTATCTGAAAACCACGTTCACAGCGCCGAAGGGGGAAAGCGCGCGGCTCTATATTACCTGCCACGGTTTGTATGAGGCGTATATCAATGGAAGCCGGGCGGGAGCGTTTGTGCTGGCGCCGGGCACATATAATTATGAAAAAAGGCTGGCGTACCAGACCATCGACGTGACGGAGCTTGTAAAAGAGGGCGTCAACGAAGTGCAGGTGATCCTGGGAGACGGCTGGTACCGCAGCGTGTCTGGCGTGGACGGCGACCGCAATCTGTACGGCGAGGATATTGCGCTGTATTTTCAGCTTGAGGTAGATGGGAAGGCGGTCTGCATTTCCGACGAAAGCTGGCAGGCGTCTCAGTGCGGACCGATCCGCGAGAACGATATGCAGCAGGGCGAGGTGGTGGACGCCTCCATAGAGGTGATCGACGGGTATCATGCGGTAAAGGTTGAGGATTTTGGCGTGGAGAAGCTGGCCTGCTCAAACTGTGTGCCGATCGTGGAGCGGGAGCGCTTCGAAGGAAAAATCATCAAAACACCGAACGGCGAGACGGTGATCGACTACGGACAAAATCTGGCAGGTTATGTGGAGTTTACGCTGGACGCCCATGCAGGGGATAAAATCGTTCTGACACACGGCGAGACGCTGGATGAAAACGGAAATTTCACACAGGAAAATTTCCAGGACCGGAAGCGCCACAAGGAGGGCGGCACGCATCAGCGCGTCACGTTTATCTGCCGCGAGGGAAAAAATCATTATAAGTCAAAATTCACCATCTGGGGCTTTCGCTATGCCAGGGTGGATACGAAGATTGATCTGAGCTGCGCAAAATTTACCTCGATAGCGGTGTACTCGCAGATGGAGCAGCTTGGCACCTTTACCTGCTCCAATGAGGCGGTCAATCAGCTTGTAAAAAACAGTATCTGGAGTCAGAAATCCAATTTTTGTGATGTGCCGACGGATTGCCCGACAAGAGAGCGCGCAGCATGGACTGGCGATATGGGCGTTTTTGCGGACACCGGGATTTTTCTCGAGGACTGCTATCCGGTTATCCGCAAGTGGCTGGCAGAGTGTCGCCTGGCGCAGCACGACGATGGAAAGATTGCAAATATTGCGCCGCCAAACAATCAGCCCGGCTTCTTTTCCAACCTGCTCGCTGGCTCTGTCGGCTGGGGCGACGCCTGCATCCTCGTGCCGTACACACTGTATAAGCGCTGCGGGGATAAGCGGATCCTGGAGGAAAACTATGAGATGATGCAGCGCTGGTATGAGTTTTTGCAGCGGCGCGCCGCGCAGAAGGGAGAGCCTGCGAAGCCGGATATCTCACAGATACCGCAGCAGTATCGGGCAATGCTGGAGCATATGCCAAAGGAGCAGCTGGAAGAGATGATGCAGAAAATGCTTGCCCGGATGGGCGGCGCGCCGCAGAATCCATACGCGGAATACACCATTGAGACTGGTGTGGATTACGGCGAGTGGTGCGAGCCGGATGTGGAATCAACAAATGTGATGGGTAAGCCGCAGAGTAAGATCGCAACGGCATACTATGCATATTCCGGGCGGCTGCTTTCGGAGATCGCGGCGATTCTCGGCAAAGCGGAGGATGCGAAGCGCTACGGTAAAATTGCAGAAAACGCGAAGCGGGCTTACCGCTTTATTGCTACGGAAAACGGCAGGATCACATCCGACCGCCAGGCGGATTATGTGCGCGCGATCGCCTTTGATCTGCTCGATGAGGAGGAGAAAAAGCAGGCGGCGGCAGATTTAAATGAGCTGGTGAAAGCCGCAGATTATCATTTGAACACCGGATTTCTCTCAACGCCCTCCCTGTGCGGGGCGCTGGCGGACTACGGTTATACGGAAACCGCCTACCGCCTGCTTCTGCAGGATACGATGCCAGGCTGGCTTTATGCCGTGAAAAAGGGCGCGACGACCATCTGGGAAAACTGGGACGGCATTAATGAAAAAGGCGAGGTGAAGGCGTCCCTCAACCACTATTCTTACGGCGCGGTCTGCGGCTGGCTGTTCGAGGGCGTCTGCGGTATTCATCTGCAGGACGGCAAGATTACCATCAAACCCCATCCTAACAAGGCTCTGCAGTACGCGCGCGCCGTCTATCAGTCACCCGTGGGAGAAATCGTCAGCGGCTGGCGATACGATGGAGACGAGGTGATCTACGAGATCAGGACGCCCGCGAACGTGGAGGTGGACTGCCCATTATAGAATAGGCTTTTTTGAAAGAAATTTTTGTTTGACAGGTTATGTGCTGCGTCATACAATGATGATAGAAGGAGCGGAGGTAAAGACGCATTCATGCCAGCCTCTCTTTTTGGTACAGAGATTAAGAGGAAAAAAGCAGAGTAATATACTGTGAGATGTCAGGAGGATAACGGGTTATGGAATGGATAGAGAGACTGAATGATGCGATGGATTATATTGAAAAACACTTAACAGAGGAAATTGGTTATGAGAAGCTCGGGCAGATTGCCTGCTGTTCTTCGTATCATTTTCAGCGTATGTTTGCTTACATGGCGGGGGTGCCTTTAGCGGAATATATCCGCAGGAGGAAGATGTCGCTGGCGGCCGTAGATTTACAGAGCAGACACATGAAAATCATTGATGCGGCAGGAAAATACGGCTATAATTCACCCACCGCATTTAACAGAGCTTTTCAGTCTGTCCACGGAATCGCCCCGTCTGTTGTAAAAAATGAAGGGGTAACGGTAAAAGCCTTTCCTCCTGTCCGGTTTAAAATAACGGTAAAAGGAGTGGAAGAGATGAACTATCGGATTGAAACGAAAGAAGCGTTTCGTATTGTGGGTGTATCCGTGCCGCTGCATAAGGATATTGAGAAAAATTTTGCGGTGATACCGCCAAAGTGGGAGGAGATCTCCATGAACGGGACTCTGCAGAGGCTGATCGGCATGATGGATACCCCGCCTATGGGCGTTCTGGGCATCAGCACCTGCAATGATACGGAACCATGGAGATACTATATTGCGGTATCTACTTCACAGGAAAAAAATGACCTTGAAGAATACATTGTTCCGGCGGCTACCTGGGCGGTGTTTCCCGGAGAGGGGACAAATCAGTCTATCCAGGAGCTGGAGCGCCGTATCGTGACAGAATGGCTGCCAACTTCGGGATATGAGTATGGAGATGCACCCGATGTGGAGGTTTATTTAAACCCGGATCCGCAAAATGCGCAGTATGAAGTCTGGATACCAGTGGTAAAAAAACAGAAAGCCGATTTGTAAACATCACCAGTCACCGATAAAAACCCTAAAACGCAGGCTTTATGCGGCCTGCGTTTTAGGGCTTTTCGATTATTCAATTGTTAAATTCCGGAGCATTTGTTTGCCAAACTGAATTTATGCAAATGTAAAACAATCATTGACTAAAAGACTAAAAAATGTTATATTTTTAGTATAAGAATGTGCAAACGTAAAAACAGGAGGTACAAAATGAACAGTCAGACTTTGCGCGAAGCAAGAAAGTATGAGGAAGCAATGGAAAGGCTGCTTGTGCCGGAAGAGAGACCGGATTTTCACCTGGCTACCCGTGTTGGCTGGATGAATGACCCGAACGGCTTTTGCTATTACAAGAATCAGTATCATATGTTCTACCAGTATTATCCCTATGCGCCTTATTGGGGTCCCATGCATTGGGGTCATGCAGTAAGTAATGATTTGCTGCATTGGGAATATCTTCCGGCGGTACTGGCACCGGATACTCCCTACGATATCGGGGGCTGCTTTAGCGGCAATGCCATAGAGCTTCCGGACGGAAGGCATCTGCTGATGTATACGGGTGTGATGAAGAATCCATACATGGGAGAAGGAAAAGAAGAGCTGCAGACCCAGTGCCTGGCTATCGGAGACGGCATGGATTATGAAAAGTATGAGGGAAATCCTGTACTGGACGGGAATGATCTGCCGGAGGGATGCAGCAGAGCGGATTTCCGCGACCCTAAGCTCTGGAGAAAGGCGGACGGCACTTATTGCTGTATCACCGGAAACCGGCCGGCGGACGGCAGCGGACAGATTCTGTTGTTTAAGAGTAAAGATGCTTTTAACTGGAAATTTGATAAGGTGTTGATCGAGAACCGGAATCGTTTTGGAAAAATGTGGGAATGCCCGGATTTCTTTTCGCTGGATGGAAAACAGGTGCTTCTTGTTAGCCCCCAGGATATGCTGCCCCAGGGCTTTGAGTACCACAATGGAAACGGAACGCTGTGTCTGATCGGCGATTACGATGAAGAGACAGATACGTTTACAGAGCAGTATAATCAGTCGGTGGACTACGGTATTGACTTTTATGCGCCCCAGACAGTGCTCACTCCCGATGGACGCCGGGTTATGATAGGCTGGATGCAGAACTGGGATACCTGCACGCTGCGGAAGCCCTCTCAGACCTGGTTCGGGCAGATGAGTCTTCCAAGAGAGCTGTCGGTGAAGGAAGGGCGCTTGATCCAGACGCCTGTCCGGGAACTGGATATGCTGCGCTGCGACCGGGTAGAGTATAAGGATGTTGCAGTGAGTGACGTGGTCCGTCTGGAGAAAATCAGCGGGCGCCGGGTGGACATGGAAATTACGCTGCGGCCGGATTCCTCCGGGGCTCTGTACAGGAAATTTGCAATTCGGTTTGCGCAGAACGAAGAATATCACACGGCTCTGAGCTTCCGTCCGCACGAGGCGATTCTGAAGGTGGACCGCAAATTTTCGGGGTCACGGAGAGCGATTATCCACCAGCGCCGGTGCAAGGTGGAAGGCAGCGAGAGCGGAGAACTTAAGCTGAGAATGATTTTAGACCGGTGCAGTGTTGAGGTGTTTATCAATGACGGTATCCAGGTGATGACGGCGACCCTCTATACCGATATGGATGCCGAGGGGATTTCCTTCTTTGCAGATGGAAAGGCAAGAATGGACATCGTAAAATACAACTTAAGATAAAAAGACCCTGAAACAGTATGAGAACAGGGGAATCTGCTGCAAATATCATGGCGGATTCCCCTGTTTTGATATATTCGTTTTTACATCTGATTTGGAGTTATGTTTTTCAGAAATTCTCTGTCCGGCGGTTATGAGCCGGAAAGCAGATACCTCAGATAATCTGCCGCCATTTCTTTGCGGGGTGTATTTGCGATGACTCCCAGATACACATCTTCTTCAAAACCGGCGCTTTCAATCAGCGCAGTCTGTGAGAGGTTGACAGCCATAGGATATTCCCGTGTCGTGGAGACATATTCCAGGGATGGATCATAAATCAGCTCCTGGGCATTATCTTCCAGAATTTCGATATTACTCTCCAGATAAGGCCCGGCGGCTCTGTGCAGATCCGGATCGGATGCAAGAAACTGATCCAGATCGCACAGAAAGCCATTCTGGGCAAAGGCGTCAAAAGCCTCACGGTTCATCAGTACCACATCAAGCTGCTGCGCGTCAATGGAAGCAAGTACTTTCATTCTGGAAGCGTAAGCATACTGGTAGTATTCGCTGGAGGAATCATCCGTGAGAAACCATCCGCTGTAAAGTACAAAGCGATTTTGCGAAGTGTCAATATCCATATAGGAAAGAAAATCCTCTGAAAGCTGACCGGTGAGGGTGTCTCCAGCCACGACATTGACAAGTCCGGTGTACAGAACCGTATCCTTGTGAGTGATATGACCGTAAATACTGTATCCTGCAATGTATAAAAGAATGCAGATGACAGCAAGCTCAAGTTTATAGTAATCCCATAGATACTGTATTTTTGCCGTCCCCTTCAGCGTTTTGAAGGCGGGCGCATTTTTTTTCGCAGATTTTTTCATGTTGTGACCTCACTCCTGTCCGGACGTGTCTTCGCGCGGCTCGCACTGCGCCAGAATGTTGGTCAGCAGGTAGGAGCACAAAAAAGCGCAGAAGCCTTCTCCGAAAATGATAGCCGGAGTAAAGATATTGATGACAACTACAGCCATTGCAAAGTAAATCACAGCCATCAGAGCTGTGCAGAGAAGAAAACGCATACCAATCATAATGGAGTTTATAAACATTGCCCGGATGGTATTTTCAAAGCGCGCCATTAAAGGGAATATGTACATGGCAACGATGGCGTAGGCGACTACCGCCACAATAAATATAGCGGTGCCGATGGTCCAGAGCACATTTGTATATCGCATATGATAAAAGATGTAACCATCAATACACATCGCGATTCCAACAGCCAGCATGATCAGCCAGACCCTGGTGGATTGTTTGAAATTTGAACGGAAGGCAGCGAAGAATTGCCTGCCGACGTTGCCCTCCTCATTTTTGGCCATTTTTAAAGTCACATAAAAAAGGGCGGTAGTGGAAGCGCCGATTGTAACAATAGGAATGCAGCATATGAACCAGAGAATATTCAGATACATGCTGTTTACAATTTTGGTAATAAATATCATGACGCGGTTATCTGGACTAAAAATGTTCTGCATGGAAATACCCTCCTTGTACAGGTGCGCTTAATCTCCGGTGGACTCTCTGTAAATCAGAGAGGTCTCGGTGTAAATTGTACGATAATTCAGCTCCGGATTCCGGATGCGGGAAATAAGCAGGTGGACTGCCGAAAATCCCATAATCTGGCTGTGGATATGAATGGTGGTGAGGGGCGGTGTGACGATGTGGGATTCCGGAGAATCGTCAAATCCGCACAGGTATACATCGCCGGGAACCGAAACGCCAAGCTTGCGCAGTGCCTGGAGCGTATCTACGGCCACAAAGTCATTGGCGCAGATAAATACGTCCGGCAGCTCCTTCATAGCATCAAGCTGTTTTAAAATGTAGGCACGGTAATCTTCATAGGAAGGATTTTCGCAGGGCTGTCCGAGAATGCAGTAACGGTCGGAAAAAGGAAGATTCAGCATAACCAGTGCTTCCCGAAGAGCCATGTACCGTTCAAAAAAGGATGTACAGTGAAGATGATCCCCGATGAAACCGATTTTCTTTTTGCCCCGGCGTACCATTTCATTTACAAAGGCGTAAATATTGGAACGGTTGTCCATGAGCAGCCGGTCTGCCTTCAGAGGGCCTCTGTCTGTGTGCACGGGAAAATCCACAAACAGAACGGGCATGTCAAGCTCGCAGATCATATCGCTGTAGGCGGCATTAAACATTTCAAAACAGATGATGGCGTCTGCTGCTTCCTTATGAAAAGAATTGGGCAGCGTCATGCTGTTCAGATTTTCCTGGGTGACCCGGTGCATGACAAGACCGTATCCCAGTGTGGAAAGCTCATTCTGTACTTTATCCAGCATAGTGGAAGAAAAATGCGATGCTCCCAGAAGCATGGTGGAGAACAGAGCGATGGTGCCGCCGGGTTTTGCCGGGGAACTACTCTCTGGAGCGCTGAGGGGCGCTGTAATGACCGCCTGCGGCGAAGCGGGTTCCTGCTGTTTTCCTGCAAGAGACAGGTAGGAAAACTGCTTATATCCCATTTCTACTGCTTTTTGCAGAATTCTTTCTCTGGTGGAATCAGCCAGGATTCCAGTGTTGTTGATTGCCTTGGATACGGTGTTTCTGGAAACACCGAGAGCATCGGCAATATCCTGTATGGTGACTCTTCCTGCCATAATATCCTCCTTTGCACAATTTATAATAGAAATCGGTGGTTATATTACAATTTATTATAATGTGGTTGTGCGGGTTTGTCAAATGTAAAAATGTAAAAATTGAAAAAAAGCTTCATTTTATGATCGGAAGACCTGGAATATTGGACATTTGACAACCAATTCTTAGGGCATATTTTTTATGTTTCGGCATTATAATGGGGCAATCAGAAAAAACGTAAAAATAGTTGTGCAAAAAAATGTAAAAACACATTGACAAATGCACAAACGAGAGATATAATCAAATTACAAAAAAACAAGACACGGTTTTACAAACACACAAACAAAATTGTGCAAATGTAAAATAATGAAAGGTGGGAGGAGGAGCTCATGAAAACAAAAATGGAATCTGTCCCGGCAGCGGGACAAAAGAGCAACAAGGGGAAAGCGCATAACACCCTGGTGTATGTACGGCAGCACTGGCAGCTATATTTGCTATTTTTATTACCGGCGCTGGCTTTGACGCTGATTTTCAAGTATGCGCCAATGGGAGGCATTCTGATTGCATTCCAGAAGTATAATCCGATCAAGGGTATTCTGGGAAGCAGGTGGGTAGGACTGAAACACTTTGAACGCTTCCTTAGATCGCCGGATTTTATGCAGTATCTGGTTAACACGCTGAAACTGAGTATATACGGTCTGCTTTGGGGATTTCCGGTACCGATTCTGCTGGCATTTCTTCTGAACCGGATTGAGAGTAAGGGAATCAAAAAGAAGATTCAGCTGGTACTGTATATGCCGAACTTTGTATCGGTTATCGTGCTTTGCGGTATTGTCAGAATCTTTCTTTCGGTTACGGGACCTATCAATATGCTTCTGGGAACGCAGATAAACTTTATGACCATGCCGGAAGCGTTCCGGTCGATATACATCATAAGCGGTATCTGGCAGGGGGCAGGCTGGGCTTCCATCATGTATACGGCGTCCCTGTCCAATGCATCCCAGGATCTGAAAGAGGCGGCCGTTATTGACGGAGCGAATATTTTCCAGCAGATCAGGGCGGTAGAGTGGCCTGCTATCAAGGATATGGTGGTGATTCAGTTTATCCTTCAGGCAGGAAATATCATGAGCATCGGATTTGAAAAGGCGTATGCCCTGCAGACCGACCTGAATCTGAAAACCTCCGAGATTATTGCCACCTATGTATATAAAAAGGGTCTGATCGACGGGGACTACAGCTTTTCCACGGCAGTAGGTTTATTTAATACGGTCATCAATGTTATACTCCTGATTATTGTTAACAAGATCGTGGCAAAGATGAACGACGGCAAGGGACTATAGGAGGTGTGCGTTATGAAGAAAAAAAGCAGATTTGCCAGATATTCTTTTCAGGACAAGGCGCTGCTGGTAGCGGGTTACATCCTTTTGGGCCTGTTTGTGCTGGCGATTCTTGTTCCGATGACTTATATTGTGGTGGCGTCCTTTATGGACCCGATCGTATTGCAGAATAAGGGCATTACCTTTGATGTGAGCAAATGGACGCTGACTGCGTATGAGCGTGTTATGTCGAATGCGCAGATATGGGTCGGATTCAAAAATGCGGTAGTGTACTCCGTTGTTTTTACGGTTGTATCGGTGGGAATTACCCTGCTTGCAGCATACCCGATGTCCAGGGCGGATTTCAAAGGAAAAGGATTTTTTAACATTATTTTTATCATTACCATGTTCTTTGGCGGCGGGCTGATCCCTACATATTTGCTGATCAGTAAGCTGGGGCTGCTGAACAGTATGTGGGCGGTCATTCTTCCGGGTGCGTTCAGTGTCTGGAATATGATTATTGCCAGAACCTATTACCAGGGAATACCGGGTGAGCTGAAAGAAGCAGCCAGTGTGGACGGAGCGAGTGAGGTTCTCTTTTTCTTCAAAATTCTGCTTCCGGTGTGTACGCCGGTAATTGCAGTGCTGGCTCTCTGGCAGTTTGTGGCAATGTGGAACAGCTATTTTGACGCCATGATTTACTTGAACGATGCTTCCAAGCAGCCGCTGCAGCTTGTACTCAGATCCATTCTGATCCAGAATCAGCCGGAGGCGGGGATGATCGCCGATATGCAAAGCACGGCAGAGAGGGCCAAGCTGGCAGAGCTTCTGAAGTATGCAACAATTATTATTTCCAGTCTGCCGCTGCTGGTGATGTACCCCTTCTTCCAGAAATACTTTGACAGCGGAATTATGGCAGGCTCCGTTAAGGGTTAAAGGATGGATAACATGTAAATTACCGTAGCCAAACAGGTACGGTAAAAAATAAATCAAACACTTTTACAACAAGAAAGGAGATTTTACTTATGAACAGGAACAAGAGATTATTTAACGTTCTGACAGCCGGCGTACTTGCAGCAGGGATGGCAGCTTCCCTTTCCATTACCGGTATGGCAGAGGAGAGCTCCGTATTTCCGCTGGCGGAGACTACCACACTTACCGGTATGATCAGCTATCCGGCTAATACAGAATCTGATCCCAACAAACGCACAATCTTTAAGAGACTGCAGGATGAGACAAATGTGGAAATTCAGTGGACGGCTATTCAGGCCGACCAGTGGGCGGACAAGATTGCCCTGAATATGGCAAACATTTCTGAGCTGACTGATTTCGTATTTTCCGCAGGTTTCAGTGACAGCGACCTGCTGAGATATGCGGATCAGGAGGTAATTATTCCGCTGGAGGATTATATTGACAGCTGTATGCCGAATCTCAGCGCGGTATTTGAGAAGTATCCGGAGTACAGAACTATGTGTACGGACGTGGACGGACATATCTGGGCGCTGCCGTGGATTGAGCAGCTTGGCTCCGGCAAGACTGCGATTCAGACAGTCGGCAACAACATGACTTATATTAATAAGAAGTGGTTAGATTTCCTTGGACTGGAAATTCCGACAACTGTGGATGAATTTAAGGATGTACTGATTGCGTTCCGCGACAATGCAGAGAAGCTCCAGAGTGAGTTTGGTATTGAGGGAAGCATTATCCCCATGTCCTTTATTATGAATGACCAGGATCCCTGCCTGCTGATCAACGGCTTTGGTGAGGGCTATGGAGATCCGGATACCGGCAGACATATCGCAGTTACTGATGATCTGGAAGTTATCTGTACGGCAACGCAGGAGGGCTTCAAGGATGGTCTGGCATGGATGCACGAGCTGTATGAAGAGGGCCTGATCGATCCGGAAGCATTTACACAGGATTGGTCTACCTACGTATCCAAGGGAAAATCCGGACGCTACGGCGTATGTATGTCCTGGGATATTGCAAACATTGATAATCTTGCAGACTGGACGGTTCTTCCGGCGCTGACCGCGGATACGAAAAATGTTACCCCGCAGAACGGTTCCTTCACAGGCGGATTTGAGCGCGGCCGCTGCGTCGTGACTGCTGTTGCGGAAAATCCGGAGCTTGTGTGCCAGTGGCTTGACCTGATGTATGTCCCGTTCCAGTCACCGCAGAACAACTGGGGTACCTACGGCGAAGATGACGATTATGATATCTTTGAACTCAGCGAAAATGCAGAGGGTGGAAAGATGCTGAAGCATGCTCCGCTGGGCGATGCATCTCCTATCGAAGTACGTGAGGCTGAGTTTGTAGGCGGTCCGCTGGCAGTGCTGGACGACTACTATGATGTATATGTAACCTGCCCGGATGACGCACAGTATCGTCTGGACTGGATCGAAGAGTATTATACACCGGACATGAACACCGAGTACGTATACCCGAATGTATTCATGAGTCAGGAAGACACAGAAGACCTTGCAGATGTACAGGATGATATTACAAAGACAATCAACGCTGCAAAGTCTGACTGGGTAATGAACGGTGTGACCGATGACCAGTGGGAAGACTTCAAGGACGATCTTGAGGCGTATGGTCTCAGCGAGGCACTGGAAATTTACCAGAAATATCTTGACGCTTACTATGCAGAATAAGTGCTGACAAAATAACACAATCGTTCTCTTAAAACTGCAGAACCGGCCGCGGCACGCCGTTTTTTGGTGGGCTGCGGCTGATTTTGTTGCCATGCATCCGAAGGAAGCTGCCGGTGGCAGGTCCTGCAGGGTTCATCTTATACTAACACCTTTGTTATTGACGTAACCTTTCGTAATATAAAATGATTCCGAATTCTTTGATTTTGATGTTGTTACTCTCATATAAAAACCCTCTTAATCCTTATTATACAATAGAATAAAACAAAAAGTTGGCGCAAAAAACGCAGGATTTATGTGGCCTGCAAGGTAATTTCTTATTATTCAACTGTCAAACTCCCATCTATCGGCAGCGCCTTTGTTGTTTTATATGCTATTTGACGCCTGCAGTCCAGCGGTATATAATGGAAAATAAAAATTTTGAAATAAGGAGAAGAAGATACATATGAATGAGGTTATTCAATCACTATGGGAACGGAAGTCGACGCGTGTTTATGAGGAATTCCAGATATCGCCGGAAGATAAGCGGCTGATCCTGCAGTCGGCAATGGAAGCGCCGACGGCTGGAAACCAGCAGATGTATACGATTCTGGATATTACGGATCAGGAGGTGAAGGAAAGGCTCTCGGAAAGCTGCGACCATCAGCCGTTTATTGCGAAGGCGCCGATGGTGCTGATTT
Source organism: Marvinbryantia sp. (assembly GCF_047017445.1). Classification (NCBI taxonomy): domain Bacteria; kingdom Bacillati; phylum Bacillota; class Clostridia; order Lachnospirales; family Lachnospiraceae; genus Marvinbryantia; species Marvinbryantia sp. The sequence goes on from NZ_JBKXTT010000003.1 coordinate 133,088, forward strand.
TCTGTGCGGATTATCAGAAGTGGGTGGATACATTTACAGAGGCCGGTGCACAGCCGCGCAGACCGGGCGCAGGAGACCTGATGTTAGCGGTATGCGATGCGGTGATCGCGGCACAGAATGCAGTCGTTGCCGCTCAGAGCCTTGGGATTGGCTCATGCTATATTGGTGATATTATGGAGCAGTGTGAACTGCATCGGGAGATGCTGAAGCTTCCGGAATATGTGTTCCCGGCGGCAATGGTGGTGTTTAGTTATCCGACGCAGCAGCAGAGGGAGCGCAAAAAGCCGGAGCGCTGTCGGCTGGAGGATATTGTGCAGGAGAATGCATATCGCAGACGGGAGGGCAGCGAGCTTCGGCGGATGTTTGAGAAAGAGACAAAAAATCGCAGTTTCGAGGAATGGGCGCAGGCATTTTGTAATCGGAAATACAATTCCGCGTTTTCGCGTGAAATGACGCGCTCGGTGGAGGAATATCTGAAATCCTGGATGTAGAACCGGGATGAGGGTACGGGAAAGCAAAAGTGTTTTTAGGGAAAGTGTTTTCGTGGAAAGCGTTCTTATGAGAATGGCGTTTTATTGTGAAAAAGATTTTTCAGTACGGTGGAAGCGGACATTTTCTGGAAGCCCTCTGAATCTGTGAGAGCCGCTTTCCCAGAGGTATCCCATCGCATCTGGTCGTAATCGCGAAGGTAGCTGCTGTCGCAGGAGCAGTCCGGGTAGCGGCTGTACCAGTCGGGATAGTATGTGCGCATGTAATAGCCGGCAAGACGGATTGCCTGGCTGTCGGTAATATCTGGAACAGGAGGAATGCGGCTGCTTCCGGAAGTGCGGCAGGTGTCGGATGGATGGCGGGAATTGGAAGCGTGACCGGTACCGGGCGTACCGCAGAGACGGACACCGGGCGGGCTGGAATGAAGCAGGACGATGCTGCCGTCATCGCATTGTCCAACGGCAATCCAGACATGCCCGCGCGAACTCATGATGTCTCCGGCATGATAAGCGGTTATTTGACTGCGCGGTATGAAGGTTCCCCAGCCGCGGGCAGCAAATTCTGCCGCCATCCGGCGTGCGGGCATGACATAGCCGCAGGATACGGCACTATTGACAGAAGAGTGGGTTGTATGAAAAAGATTATAAATGCACCAGCCTACGTATCCGGAGCAGTCGAGCCCGTCGTGAATCTGATAGCGGGTGGTGCGGTAGTCATAGGAGGCGGTCTGTTTTTGGGCAAACTCCTTCCAGCGCGGGCTGACCCCGAGGGTGCAGGCTTCCCGTCCGGCGCCGGTGTCGGATTCGTTCCAGCCGCCGCCCCACACGTACATGGCAGAGCCGACCGGCAGGAGAGCAGTCTGAAGAAAAAATTTTAAGGCAGGGAGCTGCGGAGTGTGCAGCGTTCCTGCCTTTGTGGTTTGAAAAAGATATGTCAAGGAATACCTCGCTTTATTATAGTGACTGGGTCTCAACGAGCCGTATTGTCCTAACCAGCCTTTTGCATGCAAGCGCGACGCGATGCCCACAACAGGCTCCACGAGCCATGCTGTCACTTCGATTCCGCTCGTAAACTCACTTCATCTCAGTGACCGGGCTTCGCCCTATAAGCACACCGCCGTAACCAGCCTTTTGCATGCAGGCATGGCACAGGAGCCGAAACAGGCTCTAACGAGCCATGCTGTCACTTCGATTCCGCTCGTAAACTCACTTCATCTCAGTGACCGGGCTTCGCCCTATAAGCACACCGCCCTAACCAGCCTTTTGCATGCAAGCATGCACGGCTGTTTACGACGCTGTCCTTGCATGGCTCTACTTGCGCATGTTTGCGAATTTGGTGTATTGCGGGAGCCAGGCTAGTTCGATGGTGCCGATGGCGCCGTTTCTCTGCTTGGCGATGATGATTTCCGCTACGTTTGGTTTGGCGGTGTCTTTGTTGTAGTAGTCGTCACGGTAGATGAACATTACGACGTCGGCGTCCTGCTCGATGGCGCCGGATTCTCTCAGGTCCGAGAGCATCGGACGATGGTCGGGACGCTGTTCGACGGCGCGGGAGAGCTGGGAGAGTGCAACGACGGGAACGTTCAGCTCACGGGCAATGGCTTTGAGAGAGCGGGAAATATCGGAAATTTCCTGCTGTCTGGATTCGGAGCGCTTGCTGCCCGTCATAAGCTGTAAATAGTCTATGATGATGATTCCAAGATTATGCTCCAGCTTGTATTTGCGGCACTTGCTGCGCAATTCCATGACGGAGATACCGGGGGTGTCGTCGATGATGAGGTTGGACTGTCCAATCACACCGGCGCCTTCGATCAATTTTGCCCAGTCCTCGTCGGAGAGGTTTCCGGTACGGATGGACTGCGAATCGACGCGGGATTCGAGGGAGAGCAGTCGATTGACGAGCTGCTCCTTCGACATTTCCAGACTGAATACGGCGACCGTCACATTTTCGCGGAATGCCATATGCTGGGCGATGTTGAGCACCAGCGCTGTTTTTCCCATAGAAGGACGCGCTGCCACCAGGATCAGATCGGACGGCTGGAATCCGGCCGTCTTATAATCGAGATCAATAAATCCGGTAGGAATACCGGTAACATTTCCCTTCGTTTTTGAGGCAAGCTCAATCTTGTCCAGCGCGTTCAGAACGACCTCCTTGATGGGCACAAAATCCCCGGAGGTGTTTTGCTGGACAATATCAAAAATGCGTTTTTCCGTGTCGGCAAGAATATCCTCGGTCGCTTCCTTGCCTGCATAACAGGTGTTCGCGATTTCCTCAACTGTACGGATCAGGCGGCGAAGTGTCGCTTTTTCGCGCACGATGTTTGCGTAGTGGCGCACATTAGTGGAAGTATAGAACGTATCCAGCAGATCCCTGGCAAATTCCAGACCGGATATTTCCGGGGGAACATCCTTTTGCAGCAGACGATCCTGCAGCGTGACAAGGTCGACCGGTTTTCCTTCATTATAAAGCTCCACCATCGCATCAAAAAGAACGCCGAACTGCTTTTGGTAAAAATCATCGCTGGTGATAATTTCCGATGCAGTGAGGATGGCATCCGTATCCATTATCATAGAGCCGATGACCGACTGCTCCGCCTCCGGGCTGTGCGGCATGACACGCTTGATCAGAGATTCTTCCATAATAATTTATCCTTTAATGAATAATTTATCCTTTTATGCTTCTTTGACAGTTACCTTCAATTCGGCAGTCACCTGCGGGTGTAGCTTCACCGGAACCGGAGTGGTTCCGAGCGCTTTGATCGGGGAGGCAAGCTGGATTTTCTTTTTGTCGATATCCAGGTTATGCTGAGCCTTTGCCGCCTCTGCGATTTCCTTTGAGGATACGGAACCGAAGGTCTTTCCTCCTTCGCCCACCTTGATCGCAACGACTACTTCCGTTTTCGCAAGTACCTCTGCAAATGCTTTTGCGGCATCAAGCTGCTCCTGCGCCACCTTTGCCTGGTTTGCCTTCTGAAGCTTCAGGTCATTCATATTTTTTGCAGTTGCTTCTATACCGAGCTTTTTTGGGAAGAGCATGTTGCGCGCGTAGCCATCGCTTACGTTTACGGTATCGCCTTTTTTGCCAAGTGTTTTTACATCCTGTAATAAAATTACTTTCATGATCATTTCCTCCTTAAATTGCGCCTTCGCCTTTCATGGTCTGAAGGGTTTCTTTCAGTGCGTCTACTGCCTGCTCCGGCGTCACATCCCTTAGCTGTGCTCCGGCGATGTTCATATGACCGCCGCCGCCCATACGCTCCATAATGATCTGCACATTCACTTCATCAATAGAACGGGCGCTGATATAAATCTGGTTATTATAAGCTGTCAGAACAAAGGAAGCCTTTACTCCGGTAATATTCAGCAGCTCGTTTGCAGCCTGCGCGCCTACCGTGGTCGGGCTGTCAAGCCCGGCGGACGGCAAAATGCTGATCGCATAGTTGTCCAGGTACAGCTCGGCATGACGTACCGCCTCCGCGCGAGCTTTGTAGGACGTCATATCGTTGCGCATCATCTTGCGGACCTTAGTGACATCGGCACCGCAGCGGCGCAGGTAGGCGGCTGCTTCGAACGTGCGCACGCCTGTCTTTGCCACAAAATTGTTGGTGTCCACAATAATGCCGGCATACAGACAATCCGCCTCGATGTTGGTGAGCTTAACACCGTCGTCAAAATACTGCAGGATCTCCGCCACCATTTCGCAGGCGGAAGACGCATACGGCTCGATGTAGGAGAGCGTCGCGTTTTTGATCACCTCGCTGCTCTGACGGTGATGGTCGAGTACGGCGATCGTGTGGGAGCGCTCCAGAAGCTCCGGGTACTCTGAGTTGCTCGGACGGTTGGTGTCAACGACAACCAGAAGGGTATCGTTGTCAACCAGCTCGTCGGCGTCGCGGTGGTTGATAAACATGTCCGACTCGTATTCCCTGTTCTCACGGAACAGGTTTAAATACGGGCGTATGGACGTACTGTTTTCGTCAATCAGAATATAAGCGCGCTTGCCGAGCACCCGCGCCGCCCTATAGATGCCGACGGCAGCGCCGAAGGTGTCGATGTCCGTCACCTTATGTCCCATGATGATGACGTCGTCGCGCGTGCTGATAAACTCACGCAGCGCCTGCGCCTTCACACGCGCTTTCACGCGGGTATTTTTTTCCATCTGCTGCGATTTGCCGCCGTAGTAGGAGATGCCGTCCGGCGTTTTCACAACCGCCTGGTCGCCTCCGCGCCCAAGGGCGAGGTCGATGGCAGCGCGTGAAAACTCATAGGTCTCAACATAGGTAGAGCCGTTTGAGCCGATGCCAATACTTAAGGTAAGCCGCATATCGTTGCCGATGTTGAGCGTCTTGATGTCCTCCAGCAGTGAAAAACGGTTTGCCTTCAGAATATCAAGGTACTTCTGCTTCATGATAATATAGTATTTATCTTTTTCAAGCTTCTTCATGATGCCATGATGATTGCTGATAAATTTGTCGATCTTCCGGTCGACCAGGGCAAGCAGAAGTGAGCGGCGCACATCGTCCGTGCTGTCCAGCACCTCGTCGTAGTTGTCGATGTAGATCAGACCGACCACCAGACGCTGCTCTTCGTTAGCGCGGAGCGCTTTTTTCAGCTCCGTGTTGTCAAAAATATAGATCGTGTGCAGATAGCACTGCTCCTCCGGGATAGACATCAGATCGGTGGAAGCGTGCCATTCGTCGATGCGGATGCGCTTCAGCTCGGCGCGGTAATCGCGGTCATTCATGGAGAACTCAAAGCTGACCGGTTCGCGTGATTCCGGGAACTTATCGATCGTAATTTCCGGGATCAGATTGGTGATGCTTTTGTGGTAGCGGTTGCTCTTTTCCAGCATCATGCGCATATGCTGATTCATCCAGATGATTTTTCCGTCTATATCAAGCACTCCATAGGGGATGGAAAATTCATCGAGCATCTGTTTCTGCACCTGCCCGTACTGGGCGGCAAAAGACACGAGGTCTGTCATTACCTTTGGCTTATATACAAACACCAGGACGATCACCACCGCGATATAGCATAGTGTGAAAATCACGGCGACAATCCCTGCCTTGAGATCCATGAAGCATATGATAAATGATAAGATGCAGAACAGAACCGCCGTAATCGTTGGCCATGCCAGATAGGGGCGCAGTCTTCCACTGTATTTTGCTTTTGGTTTTGTCATAATCATTCCTCGCTGTAAAAGGTAATTGTTATGAAATACACTATACCACATTTTTGTCAAAGAAAAAAGATTATTTTGTGTTACTGTTCATGCCCAATGTCATTTAGTTAAACAAGACATGTTAGAGAATCCCTGCCATAAAACAGCCCTATATTGGAATGATATGGGGATTTTACCAGCTGTACGAAGCTCTATAACCGGATATGTAGTACAATGGGAAGTTTTTGGGTATGGCAAACAGACAGATTGCATATCTGCCTTAAAAATGGTATACTGCTAATGGCAGTTCCGCTTTACACGAAACGGTAAGCGAAACTGGCCGGTACCTGGAACCTTAGCTGGCGGGCATAGGTTCGGTCTGGCCTGATCGGCAGTATATAACGGCTGATCAGGTCATTTATATTTCCGGGACCCATATGGTCTGAAAGGAATGCAAAACATATTTTTATCGCCATAGACAGATTGACCTGATACGCCCATTTCCCCGTTTCCTTTTTTATAGCGGTATCCATGATTATGATGGTACAAAAATTATACAGCGTCATCCGGCAGAGAATCTCAAACTCAATGTATTCCTGGGATTTGGCGTGGAAGTTTGCGGTTCCGATCGTATGTTTTAAGTCACGGAAGGAAGTTTCCTGGTTCCACCGGAGATGATAAATGTGCCTGATCTGTTCTGATGAGAATTCATCTTCCGGAAGGTTCGTGATGACATTTTCATAAACCCCTTCCGCTATCTGGAAACGGACTACGCGCAGACGCATGCGGTATTCGGGACTGCTTTCTGTGATAAAGTCAAAGGAAACCGTCTTGCATATATAGCGGTAAAGGCTTTCCAATTCGGGATGCTGCCTTTTCTTTTTGGCCATTGACCGGGTAAGTATCACCTCTGCCCACCGGTCCATCTGGCTGGGGAGGCTGCCAATCGCAAGGAGACGCTTTATATTGACATCCTTGGCGCGGATGGCAAAGAAACAGCCTTTCTCAAGCGCATGTGCGAAGACGTTATAGCTGGCAAAGCCCCTGTCTGCAACGAAGACAGGGGAGCCGCCATAAATATAGCGGTCTATAAGCTGGCAGAGGGCAGCAAATTCGTTTTTGCGTCTGCCCGGCTGTATGATGGCATCCAGATACCGCTTGGAAAGCAGGTCATACAGGGAAATGGTATGGATGGAGTTGAACCCCTTCTTTGACCTGCCGCTTGTGGGATGGAAGGTGGAAGGGTCCTGCGGATTCCGCGCAATGTTAAATTCACAGCCGTCTGCGGCAATAAGGGAATACTTTCCCCAAAGCTTTTGTGTAGGAAAGCGGAGGTTAAGCTGTCTGAGGATGTGCAGGAAGGTATCAGGGCGGAGCTTTGCGCGCTGCTGGATGAAAGCGGAAGCCGTCGGAACTTCATCGGGCAGAAAATAGAAATATTTCAGCAACTCATGGCTGATGCATCCACTTTCCATGCAAAGGAAGAAACGGACCAGTTGTAGAAAGCCCAGTTTCCGGTCACGAGTAAAATCCTTTTCGGGATTTTTGACAAATTTGTCCATGCTGCTGGTCATGGAGTTGACGATTGCCCAGAGGGTAGATTTAACTTTTTGCGGGAATGACATACGGGTACCTCCTTGAAATTGAAATGATAATTTTAGCTTCAATTTCAAGGGCCGCTCTCGCTACTTCTTAAAATATAATCAGTAGCGAGAGCGGCCGCACATTTTGGATTCTGTGTCAACCCTTTTTCTTAAATTTATTAAAAAATTTAAGTTAGACCTTCAGATTGATCTTTTTCAATTGCCTTAACTAAATGACATTGGTTCATGCCTGATTTGCGAAGGTTACTGCGAACGGAGTGAACAGTAATTATTTTGTTGTGTAATACAGCTTCAGATATTTTTCCAGCACCGGAAACGGTGCCGGACCAATCTGCAGAATTTGTTTGTGAAAATCCTTCAATTCAAAAACATCCGGCCAGCTTTCCTCACAATAGCTGCGCAGATCCAGAAAGCTCAGATATCCGAGATAATATTTCAGATAATTAGCGGGCGCTTCTATAATAGCATCAAAAATAGCGTCGGCGCTGTCCGGGTTTGCAAAACCGAGGCTCTGCAGAAAAGCTGCGGTCTGTTCGCGCGTGTAGCCGCGGTAATGGATGCAGATATCAAGGAGCGAGGAAAGACCGAGCATCACGGAGCGGTTCAGGCGGGCGTATTCGACGCCTGCCCTCGCCTCGTCGGAGGCGGAAGCGGGCAGGGCGTAATCATAGCTGCCCATTTCCACGTAGGTCGCCCACCCTTCCGTATAGCCGCCGAAGGAAAAAAGCGCGCGCACCGGGTCAAGGTAATTCCCGGAGCTGATATTCTGGTAGAGGTGCCCCGGATAGCCCTCGTGCGCCAGTGTGGTGTACAGCTCCAGCGGGGAGGAAACGCCGGCACGGTTAATATAAATGACATTTGCGTCCGGATTATCGATGGGCGGCGTCAGATAAAAGGCAGGACTTAAAAAATCCTCCAGAGATTTATGTACATATTTCACGGAGAAGGTGGTTTTCGGAGCGGCGGGATAGTCGGCGCTCATTTTCTGCTGCAGCTCGTTGAGAATTTCTACAGGCTCCGTCGGAATATCCGTAAGATCGGCGCCGGAAGCGGCAGAAGGGTATTTTGAAAGCAGGTCGCGGCAGGCGAGCACATCGTCGGAAAGCTGTTTGCGGATTCGCCGTTCGATTGCGTCAATGGGGAGGTAGGAGCCGACAGAGCTTACCATCAGATACTCATAGTACGCTTTTCCGGCGGGCAGATAGCAGAGCCCATTCTCATTCTGACCGGTGCCCTTTAGGGATTCCAGCCCCTCGATCAGGAGCTCGTAGGCGGGAATCACATGGTTTGCCACTGCCTTGCGGTTTTCGGCTTTGAGCTGCGCCTTTTCTTTGACAGACAGGAAATTAAGAGCGTCCACTTTTTCATTAAAAATTGTCACCAGGAGGTTGCTTTTTGAATCGCTGGAGCCAATAAACGAGCGGCACTGCGCAAGGATAGCGTCGGTGTTTTTATCGCTCATAAAAAGACCGGCGGCGGAGCGGGCGCGTTCAAATTTTATTATGGAAGAAAAATAAGAATCTGTCTGGGCGATCAGCGCAAGGTATTCCTCGATGTCCGCTTTATCGGAGAAGGCGTATTCTGAGAGCAATACCGGAAGCTGCGCCTGTACGCCGATGGTCGGACCGAGGGGTTCTCTGTACAGCGCAAAGGTTTCCGCGCTTTTTTCATTTTCCAGACCAAGCAGCAGGATGTCATAGGTAATCCGGTTCTGCAGGGAAAGATCGCTGTAGGAGATCTCAGAGAGCATCTGGAGATACTGCTGCGCGGAGCGCGACGCCGAGGCTACCAGAGAGATTTCCTCCGTGTCGCCGAACGTTACCGGATAGTCGGTGATACCGTAGTCGGCGGGATTTTCCAGCGTGTAATGCAGGGAGAGGGTGCTGGCGGTGATTTCCTTCTGGAACATGGATTGCGTGAAATTCTGAAATTCACCGGCAGCCCGGTGCGCGTCAGCGGCATTATGGTAGCGCAGGGCGGCGCAAAGCAGCAGACAGCCGGCGGGAATCAGGGCAAGAGAAAGCTTTTTCATAAGAAATGCTCCGGATATGGTTTGTTTATTTTATGCGTCCGGGCTCCTGTTCATGCAGATAGTTAGAAACAAATATACAATATGATATTAGTATAAATAAAATGATAATTAGTACTTGCAATACAAAACGGAATATGCTATAATGTAGGAGAAGTCGATGGAAAAGTCTTTTCCATATCAATTTCCGGCGGATCCGCCAGAGACTCAGAGAAATGTAAATCAAACAGGGAAAGGAATGTACACAGAAAAATGAAATATTTTATGATGGCCGTATTGACAGGTACGCTTATTCTGGGCGTAGGTGCAGGGGTGTCGTATGCCTATCTGACCGCGCGGGATGACGCGGCGAACCGCTTTGGGGTATCCGCTGTGGATATTACCATTGATGAAAAATTTGAACCGCCCGGGGAGGTAACCCCCGGGAAAGTGATCGTAAAAGCACCGCGCATATGCAGCAGTTCAGATATTGACTGTTATGTGCGGGCAGCCGTTCATTTTACGGACAGCGATGCCAAAGATTACTGTGAGGCGCTTGTGATCAATCCGGGATGGCAGGCGGGAGAGGACGGATACTATTACTGGCAGGAGCGGCTGCAGCCGGGGCAAAAGACCGGCACGTTGTTTGACTGCGTTACCGTCAGGCAGGATGCAGGGGAGATACCGCCGTTTGATATTTATGTGTATGCGGAGGCGGTGCAGTGTGGAAAAAATACAATAAAGGAAGCGTGGGAGGAAATCGCATGAAAAATACAGAAACAAGGAAAACTATGGTAAAAGCATTGGGCATCGCGGCGATGCTGCTGGCGCTTGTGTTTGTCAGCATACAGGGAACGCTGGCGTATCTGACCAGCCGTCAGAGTCTGTCAAATACCTTTACAGTGGGCGATCTGGAAATCGGGCTGCAGGAGCCGGACTGGAACCCGGAGGAAGGAGATGGTGTGAATGTGTATCCGGGCTACAGCGTGTATAAAAATCCGACGGTAAAGAATATTACATCATCGAAAAACGGAGAAGAGCCTTGCTATGCCCGGATGCGGATCCTTCTGGCGGACAGCAGCGGTACGCCGGTAACGGACGCCGGACGTCTGGCGCTGATGAAGACAATGATACGCTATGACAGCACATATACAGGCTCTTATGAGCAGACCGGCACGGCCAAAAAGCTTGTACAGGGGCGGATTCCGGGCTATACGCTTGCGGAGCTTGAGCTGCTGCCTATGATCAATCCGCTTTTTGAGGTCGATGCACAGCGGTCGACGGAGAATGAAATTGTCTGCAATTACATGGGAGAAGATGGCAAGGGCATTTTGAAAATCGGCGGGGAGGCGGTGCTGTTTACGACGCTTGCTCTGCCGACCGAGTGGAAAAATGAGCAGATTAAGACGCTTGGAGATTTTCAGATTATCGTGAAGGCGGAAGCGATACAGGCATCTGGATTTGCCGGACAGAAGGAAGCGCTGGCTGCTCTGGATGAAGAATTGCGTTCAGATGCAGGCTCCGCGTCCGGGAGTGCATAATGTGGAGACAGGTGTATGGGAAGGAAAATCGGAACAATTCTGCTGACAATATTGTTTGCTGTGTCAGTGACATTTATGGGATATGCGTTTTGGACCATTCAGAGCCGGACAGACAATGTGCTCACAATGGCATCCTATAAGGCGCAGATCGTGGAAGAATATAATGTGCCCGCGCATGTAAATCCTTCGGAAACGGTGCAAAAGAAGGTACATGTGAAAAATGAGGGTACGGTGGATATTCTTGTACGCGTTTCGGTGACAAAGGTATTTGGGGTACGGGATGCGGACGGAAAGCTGCGGACGGCGGACGGGCTGAATCCGGATATGATCGAGATCAGCTTCAACAGCCGCTTCTGGGAACAGAAGGATGACGGATGGTTTTATTACAGAGAAATTTTGCGGGCAGGGGAGACGACGCGGGAGCCGCTGATGGAGTCTTTCACGCTTTCCGCGAAAGCCGGAAACGAATACAGGGGAAAGGACGCAGAAATTATTGTCTGTATGGAATCGGTGCAGGCAGATAAGGATGCGGCGTCCATCTGGAAAGTTCGCCTGGAGGAGCTTGGCATTGTCTTTCCAAAGGCTCCGGCAGCGGAAAAGACGGCAGTCACGTATCTTGGTAAAGCGCAGGGATTTACGACAAACAGCAGAAATACAGATTTATTTGCGGCATTTAAAAATCTGACGCCGGGGTGCGGACGCACACAGAAAATAGCAGTGGAGAATAAAAGCATGGAAACAGTGGAAATCTTTCTGCGCGCTGAGCAGACAGAGCAGGAGAGCATGAGTGATGAGCAGATCAGATTGGTGCGGCAGCTTCTCACAAAATATGCGGTGATTGAGATAACAGAGGGCGGCAGGCTGCTTTATCGGGGCGCTGTGTGCGGTTCGCCGGACAGTGCGGATTCGGGCGGTGCAGCGCCGGTGCAGACGAGTCAGGCAGGCGCAGCGCCGGGCAGTGCGTCTATGCTGCAGGATATCAGCCTTGGGCAATTTGCAGCCGGGCGCAGCAGAGATCTGACCGTGAAATTAAGCCTCTCGCCGGAGATGGACAATCGCTTTCAAAAGCTGACCGGAAAGGTGGCGTGGATTTTTTCCGCCCGCGGAGAGGACGGCAGTGTGACAAAGATGCAGGTTCCGGTGACAGCGGACAGCACGCGTATTCTGATGTGGGCGGCGCTGTTTGTCACGAGTGCGTTTGCGGCGGCAATCGCTGTGTGGGCGGAGCGCAGGGACAGGAGGAAGGAACATGAAAGTGATAACGAGGATGATTGATTGCCTGCTGGCGATAACATGTTTGTTCGTGGCGGCGGTGGCAGCGCCGCAGCTTTTCGGACTGGAGGTTTACACAGTACTCAGCGCGAGCATGATGCCGGAGATTCCTGTGGGCAGTGCGGTCTATGTGAAAAAAACAGCGTTTGAAAACATCAGAACAGGCGACATCATCACCTATTGCGCCAGTGCGAGCGGCGTATATGTCACGCACAGGGTTGCCGGAAAGGACGAAGAGGCGCGCGTCCTTGCGGCGAAGGGAGATGCCAATGAGCAGCCGGACGGAAGATTGGTGCATGAGGAGGAAGTGATGGGCGTCGTTCGATTCACCGTGCCCTGTCTGGGCTATGCTGCCATGCTGTTTGGAGGAATTGGGGAAAAGCTGATACTTGCGGGATTGTTTCTCTGGCTCGTACTGATAAAAATGATTCTTGTAAATATACTGAAAATCCGGGAAAAGGGGGTAACAATGCAATGAAAACAGAAAAAGCGGCAGCGGCATTCCTGGGAGTGTCTCTTTTTGCGGCCTCCTCCGGACTGACCAATGCCTATCTGACAGAACATCCAAAGGCGCTTGTCAATCTGATCTCGTCCGGGTCGGTGGATGTTGAGCTGACGGAACCCTCCTGGCAGCCGGAGAACGCGCTTGGACTCGTTCCGGGGAGTGTCGTGCCCAAGAATCCAACCGCAACGAATACGGGGAAAAGCGATGCCTGGATTTTTCTGCGGGTGTCCGTTCCGGTAAAGTGCATTTCCGTGGTAAATCCGCAGACGCATAGGAAGGAGCCGCCGGCGGACATCGGAATCTTTTCTTTCATTGCTGCGGAAGGCTGGGAGCGGATCGCGGCAGAACGCACAGCAGATTCCATAAACTTCATATACGGATACCGGGAACTTGTGAAACCGGGGGAAAAGACCGCGCCGCTGTTTGAGAGCGTGACGCTTGTCAATTACCTGGAGGGCGAGCTGACAGCTTCGGATATCCTTCAGATTCCCGTCGAGGCAATCGCTGTGCAGGATCATGTCTGTGAGTCCGGTGCGGCGCTGACGGAAATCTATGAGGTCTATCTGGCGGAGGAGAGCGGTAACATTTAGTAAAACTGCATTGCAAAGGGGAGGAAGAGAAAACTCTGATTCTACTTTGCCCGGTACTCGTTCGGACTCATCTGATAACGCTCTTTAAATTTCCGGCAGAAATAGCCGGCACTTGTAAAGCCTGTTTCCAGCGCGATCGCGGAGACAGGTTTTCTTGTTGTGTAAAGAAGGTCGGCTGCCTGCGCGAGTCGGTACTGGATAAGATATGACACGGGCGAGCAGTGAATGCCTGTCTGGAAAATTTGCAGCGCGCTGCTCTTGCTGATGGATGCGGCGTCGGCGATTTTCTGCAGGGTAAGCTCCTCCTGGTAATGGTCGTGTATGTACTGCATCATAATCTGAAGACGCGCCTGACGATGATCCAGTTGCGGAAGCGTCCCGGAATTTGCGGAGATGCTGAGGTTTTTAACCAGGATATCCCACAGGTTGAAAAGCAGACGCATTGTGGAAAATTCTGCGCCTTCTTCCTGCTCCTGCATATGATAGATCTGCGAGAGAATATCCAGAATTTCTTTCTGCCAGGTGACCTTTGGGGAGAAAAACTGCCAGGAAATGCCGGAGTGCAGAAGGGGAAGAATGTATTTCCGGTAAATCAGACTGTTTTCCGCAGCCAGCAGGGAGGGCGAAAATACGATATTCGGTATCCAGGTGTTTGCCTGCGCCTCAAAGCGATGCAGAACGCCGCTGTTAATAAACATACCGCATCCGGCGGGAACCTCCAGCCTGTCTGCTCCGGCGCAGCAGATGGCGGTGCCTTCTGTGATGGAGAAGAATTCCAGCTCATGGTGCCAGTGCCAGTCCATGCAGTGAAAATCAAAGTCCCAGATATTTTCCATATAATAAGCGAATGGGTAGTCGGTATCTCCGTGCTGTACACTTTCATTGAGCGTGTCGTCGGTTTTGATCGCTGTCCAGATATTCATGGCGGTTTCCTTTCAGTGCCGGAAGTCATAATGCATTAGCAAATGATTTTGCGATATTGTACCATAAATGTGTGATTTTGTGCAATGATTTTAAAAGAAAAATGAGATATGATGTAGCCGTTCGGGTTACTGTGAATGGAGTGAACAATAGCCCGTTCAGAGATGCCGGATATCCGTCCGGGGAAGGAGAAAGGTTATGAAAAATCAATACAACAAAACGATTACCGCCTGTTTTACGGCGTATATTGTGCAGGCGATCGTAAACAATTTTGTGCCGCTTTTGTTTTTAACGTTCCAGAGAAGCTACAGCATTCCGCTCTCGCAGATCACGCTGCTCGTTACTTTTAATTTCGGCGTGCAGCTTCTGGTGGATCTTTTGTCAGTGGGGTTTGTCGATAAGATCGGCTACCGCGCGTCGATGATCATTGCGCATGTGCTGTCGGCGGCAGGGCTTGTGTTTCTGACGGTTCTGCCGGAGGTAATGCCGTCGCCGTTTGCCGGTATTCTCATCGCGGTAATGATCTACGCAGTCGGCGGCGGATTGCTGGAGGTCCTGGTAAGCCCGGTTGTAGAAGCATGTCCGTCCGATAATAAAGAAAAGACGATGAGTATGCTGCATTCCTTCTACTGCTGGGGACATGTGGGTGTGGTGTTCCTGTCCACGGTATTTTTCCAGCTATTTGGCACGCAGAACTGGAAAATCATGGCGCTGATATGGGCGATCATCCCGGCGTGCAACGCGTATGTATTTACGAAGGTTCCGATTGCAAGCCTGATGGAAGAGGGAGAGACGGGGCTTAAGATGAATGAGCTTTTCAGAATTAAGATTTTCTGGATTCTTCTGATCATGATGGTCTGCGCGGGCGCGAGCGAACAGGCGGTCAGCCAGTGGGCGTCGACCTTCGCGGAGAAAGGGCTGGGCATTTCCAAAACCCTTGGCGACCTGGCGGGACCGATGGCGTTCGCGATCCTCATGGGAACCTCCAGAGCCTTCTATGGAAAATATGGCGATCGCATCAACCTGGATAAGTTTATGATTTACAGCAGCTGCCTCTGTATTCTCGCCTATCTGGGCGTTTCACTCCTGCCGATTCCGCAGCTCAGCCTGGTGGCGTGTGCAATCTGCGGACTTTCCGTGGGAATCATGTGGCCGGGCACCTTCAGTAAGGCGTCCGCGGCTCTTCCGAGAGGCGGCACCGCGATGTTCGCACTGCTTGCACTTGGCGGTGATCTTGGCTGCTCCGGCGGTCCGACGCTGGTCGGCATGGTGTCGAGTGCGCTCGGGGATAATCTGAAAATGGGTATTCTGGCGGGCATCGTTTTCCCGGTGCTGCTGCTGACCGGCGTGTTGCTCTGCCGGAAAATGAGAAAAGCAGGCGTGCAGTGATACGGATTTCGCGATGCTGGTACCCGCAATGTGTCAGGCATGCAAAAACATCCTGTACATGGTTGTGTACAGCGGCAATTACACCATTCCGGGCTGAAAAAAGAAAAGCGGCAAATAACGCTGCCGCAGAGAAGATGAGCGAGCTGAACCAGGGGCAGGAGGAAATTCCTGCCTCTGGTTTGTGTTGCTATGCATACGACAAAAACGTTCGGCGGACGTATTTTAGTGAACTGCGGATAGCCCACGCAGCAGGGTGCCGTGCGCCGGCGAAAAAATCATATTTTAAAAAATAAAATCATATATCATATTGACAATATCACAAAAACATGATATAGTATCCATACATTTCGAAGAGTCCTGGTATTTCGCCACACTTACCAGAAGAGTAAAAACGCAGTCGCTATATTGATGAAGGAGGAAATGACGTCATGAAGTCTGAAAAATTCATGAGACGCCGTATTGCCGCGGGGATTCTGGCGGTGATGACGGCAGTTACTCCCGCCCTCCCTGTGCAGGTGGCAGCACAGGGGTTGGTGGGAATAGGGACAGGAAAGCAAGATGATATCCAGACTGAGGAAAAAGGAGGAATGAAAGAGGAAAGAATACCCAAATGGGAGACGGTTAATACATCAGGAGCATTTGGCATGGAAACGAAGGCTGGCAGTGCGCAGGAAGAAATAGTCGGCACAGAAGAGAACACCGGCAGCGCGTCGGAAGCAGCAGGCACAGAAGGGACGGGCAGCGCGTCGGAAGCAGCAGGCACAGAAGGGACGGGCAGCGCACCGGAAACGGCCGGCACAGAAGGAACGGGCAGCGCGTCGGAAACAGCCGGCACGGAAGGGACGGGCAGCGCACCGGAAATAGCCGGCACAGAAGGGACGGGCAGCATACCGGTAACAGCAGGCAAAGAGGAGGAAAACGACAGCAATCCGGGAAGTTCCGGTGCAGAGCCGATGACAGAGGAGGCATCCGGGGCGGAGCAGGAAAATGACAGCGGGGAATCCGGTACAGAAACACCGGGCTTACCGGATGCGGAAACAGAAATGACAGACACAGAAAACGGGCAGGATCGATGGGAAGATATGGACCCGGACACAGAAATGTCCGATCAATCCGGGAATACAGAGGAATCCGGCACGGAAATGGGAGTTGACGCAGAGCCGGGGGACAGAGTTGTACTTGCGGATACAAATGGCGATACAGAGGTATTTATTTTCTTAAAAGAAGGAGAGTTATTCGCGGAAGACGTGAGCTTCCGGGTACTCTGCATCGCGGATATGATCGGAGAAACGGAAGAAAAAGAAATGCACTGTAAAAAACTGGAAGATGCTCTGCTTGCCGCATGGGATCAGGCGCTTCCTGAGAAAACAGTGGAAAATGTACAGATATTTCTCCCATACTATCTGCTGTTTACGGATGCACAGGGGGCGGAAATAAGTCTTCCGGGCGAGGCAGAGATCCGACTGACGATCTGTGATGAGGATATCTATCAGGCGTTTTGTCAGGTGCAGGATTCTGCCGAAGTTCCAGTCGAAAGCGATTGGATGGAAGCTTTACACATCGCCTGGCAGGGGAAAAATGATGAGTTTCGGGAAATTCCGGGAAAGCGGATGATACTGGACGATGAAAAGCGTTCGGTTACATTTGTTTTTGAAACGGAGGAAACCGGCTGGTTCTCACTTTTGTATGCAGAGGAGGAAGCTGACACGCCGGAAACGGAAAGTCCGGACGGGCAGGCGGAAACGCCGGGAGGAGAGGCTGAATCCGGGATGACGGAGGATCCGTCTGAAGCCGGTACAGAATCTGATACAGAATCCGATACAGAATCCGGGCAGGAAGCAGACGTTGGACTGGAGAGCCTGAAGGGGATACAGCTGCTGGCTGCGCGTGCAGCGCTGCCACCAAGCGGAAATCCGGTGACAGCTTCCGGCAGCGGCTTTCGTCTGATGAGTACTTCCGAGCTGGACGGCGCCTACCGGGCAGCGACCTGGTACAGCGGCATCTCATCCTTTGAACCGTTTAACACTGCAGGGAGCGCAGTAAAAACGATGACGAAATCAGACGGAGATATCTATATCTTCTATCCGACCAACAATGCGTCGGCGGGAAAATTCGGCGGAGTCTATCAGAAGATTTTGTTTAAGGATGGCGTCTGGTATGACCTGAAAATGACTGTTACTGCCTACACAAACAAAACATACGCGGGAAGTGACGGCGCGGAGGTGCCGTCCTATCCGCCTATGGGATTCAGCCGGAGCAAAATTGCGTGGTATTTCATGCCGACTATGGGTGAATATATAATGAAGATGGAATATTTTAAGCACGGAGATGCTAAGCAGAAGGCAGTTGCAGTGAACAGCCGGTTCCAGTGGTGGGAGATCGACAATTCCCAGAGATTTGGTATCCGCACGGAAACCGGCAGCATAGCGAAGAAACTTTACCAGTCGGCGAATTCTACGGTATATTATAAATCACAGGTATCAAAAGCGGACGGCAATACCTACCTGTTTGTGACGGCATCGGGACAGCTTCCGGCAAACGATACGAGGGGAAATGTGGGCTTTGTCCTGAAAAATTGCTCCACCTATTATGTTGCGATAGGGTATCGGGATCATATTCAGGACAGCTCGGATTACCGTGTGAGTAAGGCGAGTATTGCAAAGAGGAACGAATCACTGAAAAACGGCAAACCGGATGAGGTGACGCTTGGCATTGTAAGGCAGTCGGACGTGGATGTGCCGGTTCCGATGGATTCCGCATATCCGAAAAAGTATGTGTCAAATGACGGCGTTTCATGGGAACAGACGAATACATTGCCGAAGATCACCTCGGAATATTACTATAAGATCGAGCAATATATTCCCTGGCAGACACCTAACAATTATTATGAGAAGCTGGTAATTGAGGATGTGCTTCCGGCAGGCGTGGATTATGTGGGATCAATGAAGATCACCTGTCTGGAAAGCGGAAAAAATGCTGCGGGCAGCTTTCAGTGCGTGCAAAAGAATGATACGGTAAGCATCACGCCTGTTAATCTAAAGAGTGCCGCTCTGTATGGGCGGACCTATACCTTTGTGTTTAAGGTGCGGATGGATCCGGAGGAGATAAAGCCTACACAGACAAAGAACACAGCCGTTTATAAGGTGGTAAACACGGCTGCACTTGCCAGCAAACACAGCGGGCAGACGGCTGTTTCAATGACTTCAAATAAAGTGACCACGCAGGCGTCGGTGCAGCGGACATCGTTTTCGGCGCCGGTAAAGGGGCTGGATCAGTCGGAGAGCATGCGGGAAAAACAGCTTTCCGATGCCGGGGAAACAATCGTATTCAGCGTTTTTCAGACAGTACCGCACAATGAAGAAATATGGAAACCGGTACAGATGGTGCTGACGGACGAGCTGGAGCCGTGCCTGGAATACATTTCGGCAAAGGTATTTAGCAATGAGTCGGGAAAGTTTACGGCGGCCTCGCAGTGGACGACATCCGTCTCAGGACAGAATGTTGTGATCTCCTGTGATTTTAAGAAAAATCCGCCCGCACTGGATAATCAGACGCTGCGGTTTGATATTACCTGCCGCCTGAAGGACGGATATGACTGCAGCGCATACGAGCAGATTTCCGGAAACAGGCGCTGGTACGTTGTACCAAACAAAGCGCGGATGAAGACAGTCTGGGCACAGGGCAGCCCGCTGTACGAAGAGAAGGAGACCAATATTGTTACAGTAAAGCTTCCGGCGGGAGCAGTGGAGGCGCAGATTATCCTCACAAAGGAGATCGATGCCGCCGATATTGTGTGGGCGCACGGCAACCCCACCTTCACCTTCTGCGTCAGTGGGGAGGATGTGCTTGGAAAGCGGCACACTTATTATCGGATGGTTGCGTTTATGCAGAGTGATGCACAGAACACCGGCAAAGCCTCGGAATCAGTAAGCCTGACGGTGCCGGCAGGCTGGTATACCGTATCGGAGGAAAAAACCATGCGCTACCGGCTGGAGAGCATTCACAGTATAACAAACGGTATCCTTTCCGGGGAGACGGCCGTTCTGGATGTGAGCAAGGGACAGACAGGAAGCGCCGTTTTCTATAATCAGAAAACAACCGACGAGGGGGAAAGTCACAGCGCTTTTGTGAGAAATGAGATAAAAAAATAGATAAGAACTATTATAAAAAATGGCCAGGAAAATGTACCGGTGAAAAAAATGTTGCAGGATAACTTATTTTCGTGTAATATGAAAAGGAATTCTGGGAATTCCTGCCGACACCGGTTACGAAGATGTACCGCAACCGGTGTCTTTGCATATGAGGAGGTGCTGTTTATGCAGGATGTTGAAATGACAAGTATAGAAGATTTAAAGTGTGACTGGAGCAGGCTTGAGAAAGAGCTTCTCAACGGACACCGCATCGACCCGAACCTTTATGTGGAGTACGATGTAAAGCGTGGTCTGCGCGATTCCGCCGGTAAGGGCGTGCTCACCGGTCTGACGGAGATTTCAGACGTGGTTGCCTACGATCTGGTCGGCGGCCGGCAGATTCCGGCGGAGGGAGCGCTTTATTATCAGGGAATTAATGTTTCTGATATCGTAAACGGACTGCAGGGGCGTAAGTTTGGTTTTGAGGAGACGGTCTATCTGCTGATCTTCGGCAAACTGCCGACGCAGCAGGAGCTGAGAACATTTCTTAATGTGATGCAGGAGATGCAGGAGCTGGGAAGCCGTTTTGTGCGTGATGTGGTCATGAAGGCATCCAACGACAATATGATGAATGCAATGCAGCGCTGCGTACTGACCTTATACACCTACGATGAAAACCCTGAGGATATTTCCGTGAGAAACGTTCTGCGCCAGTGCCTGGAGCTGATCGCGAAGCTTCCGCTGATCGCGGTTTATTCCTATCATGCATATCGTCACTTCCGCAAGGATGATACACTGCTGATCCGCAATCCGAAAAAGGAGCTGTCGCTGGCGGAAAACATCCTGCTGATGCTGCGTCCGAGCGGCGAGTACACAGAGCTGGAGGCGAAGGTGCTTGACATCGCGCTGATCCTCCATGCGGAGCACGGCGGTGGTAATAACTCCACCTTTACGACGCATGTTGTCACATCCTCCGGCACCGATACCTACTCTTCCGTGGCGGCATCCATCGGCTCGCTGAAGGGACCGCGTCACGGCGGCGCAAACCTTAAGGTACAGAATATGTTCGCGGATATTAAAGCGCATATTTCCGACTGGACAAACGAGGAGGAGGTCGCTGCCTATCTGAAGAAGATACTGAATAAAGAAGCTTTCGATCATTCCGGCCTGATTTACGGTATGGGACATGCCGTTTACACGCTGTCTGATCCGCGTGAGGTTATTTTAAAGCGCTTTGCGAAGGATCTTGCGCAGGAAAAGGGCATGATGGAAGAATTTGCGCTTTATGAGCTGGTGGAGCGTCTGGCTGGGCAGCTTATCATGGAGCAGCGCAAGCTTTTCAAAAATGTCTGCGCGAATGTTGATTTCTACAGCGGTTTCGTGTATGCGATGCTCGGCATCCCGCAGGAGTTGTTTACGCCGATCTTTGCGATCGCGCGTATGCCTGGCTGGAGCGCGCACCGCTTAGAGGAGCTGATCAGCGCAAACAAGATCATCCGTCCGGCGTACAAATATGTTGGAGAGCACACGGATTTTGTGGCGGTGGAGGACAGGAAATAATTAAAGTCTTCACTAAAAATACGTCTTGTGTATCATGAAGTGAATTAAAAATGGATATGCGAAGGTTACTGCGAACGAAGTGAACAATAACACGAAGACTATGATGACGGATCGTCAAATAAATATCAAAGTTGACAATAGTTTCTCACTGTGATAAGGTAATAGGGTAAATTAAATATGTGCAGGTTGATATAGCCGGGAGAAAGGCGCGCCTTCCCGAAGGAGTAACACTTACAGGGGTTCGGTGTTCTGACAGCAGAGCATATCGGACGGGACCGGATATGGACTGCACTCTGGAGAATCCCACGAAGAGGTGGGTGCCGAAGGTGCAAAGCGCATTGCGCGAATCTCTCAGGCGAAAGGACAGAGAATGCGATCAGATGATTGGTCTTATTTGAGTGTTTCAGACGGGAGAAGTTGTTTCTTCCGTCTTTTTTTGTTTCCATGGAAAGGAGTTTTCAGATAATTGCTTTCCATGAAAATAAAAGCGGAGGGGCATTTTTGGCAGACATCTGAGGGGATTTTTCGGGGAGGATTATGAAAGAGAGAGGGAGAAAGTATTATGATTGAAACGATTACCAATGTAAACAGTTTTGTAAACGGCATCGTCTGGGGATGGCCGGCGCTGATACTTCTGGGATTTGTCGGCGTTCTGATGACCTGTATGACAAAGTTTTTCCAGTTGTCCCATTTCGGGCACTGGATCAAACACACCATCGGCGCGATCTTCGGCGATGAGCATGTGAGAAAGCACACGCAGGATCGCTCAATATCGCAGTTTCAGTCGCTGTGTACGGCGCTGGCGGCGACGGTCGGTACCGGTAATATTGTCGGCGTGGCTGGCGCGATCGCAGTCGGCGGACCGGGCGCGGTGTTCTGGATGTGGCTGATCGCCTTTTTCGGAATGATGACGAACTATTCGGAGAATGTTCTTGGCATTCTGTACAGAAGGAAAAATTCGAAGGGCGAATGGGCCGGCGGCGCGATGTATTATCTGCGCGACGGTCTGGGAAGCAAAAAGGGCTGCAAGACGATCGGCACGGTCCTCGCTGTTCTGTTCTCCTGCTTCTGTCTGCTTGCCTCCTTCGGCATTGGCAACATGAGCCAGGTAAACAGTATGGTTATGAACGTATACACGGCGTTTAATATTCCGCAGATCGTAACAGGTATCATTTTATTTATAGCTGTGGCTGCGGTGATCCTTGGCGGTTTGAAGCGTATCGCATCTATCACAGAGAAAATCGTACCGTTCATGGTAATCGCATATCTGGTGGGCACGGTTGTGATTATCTGTATGCATGCAAGCGTGATCCCGGCAGTATTTGTTTCTATTTTTAAAGGAGCGTTTGCGCTGAAATCAGCGGCAGGCGGTGTAGTCGGAGCTGGTATTGCGATGGCAATGCAGATGGGCTTCAAGCGCGGTGTATTCTCGAATGAGGCAGGTCTTGGTTCCTCCGTTATGGTACATTCCAGCTCCAACGTAAAGGAGCCGGTTCGTCAGGGTATGTGGGGCATCTTTGAGGTATTTGCGGATACGATCGTGGTATGTACACTGACGGCACTGACCATTTTAAGCTCCGGTGCGGTTGATCTGACAACAGGTGCCCTGACGGAGGCGGCGGAAGCGGTTGGTTCCAGCTCGCTTATGAGCTATGCATTCCAGCAGACCTTCGGAAAGCCGGGCGCATGGTTCATCGCAATCGCGATCCTGCTGTTCGCATACTCCACCGTGCTTGGCTGGAGCCACTACGGTTCCACGGCGTGCCAGTATCTGTTCGGTGAAAAGTCGGTGACGGTGTACCGCATTGTGTTTGTAATCATCGTGCTGGCGGGTTCTGTGATGGAAGCGCAGCTTGCATGGGATATTTCCGATACCTTCAACGGAATGATGATGATCCCGAACCTTATCGGCGTTCTCGTTTTGTCACCGGTTGTTATGAAGTGCACAAAGAACTATGTAGACCGCCGCATACATGGCAAAAAGGTAAAACCGATGCTCTCCATGTTTCCGGATATCCAGGCGGAGCAGGAGCGGACGCTCTCCGCAGATGATTAACAGCATACGGGTGCCGTACAATGACAGAGCCTGCGCAGCAATATGACAAAGCCTGCGCAGCAGGAGGACGGCTCTTCAGAAAATGACAGACTGTACATAAAAATGCCAGAGGCACATGACCTCTGGCATTTTCTCTGGAATTTCTTACCGTTTTTCAATCCGCACCACGCCGGCTCCTGCAGCATTGATCCCTGTGTGACAGGCGATGCTGCAGGACAGCGGACTGTAACGGATGTCATAGTCCGGAAACGCGTTCTGCACGGTCTGCCGCCAGTGCTCGGCGTCCGCCGGATTTTCAAAGGTACCGGCTGTCGCAATGACGAGCTGTGTGTGCGGAATATCTGAAAAACGCGTCTCAATATCTTTCTGCATTGCTTCAATCATTTTCTTTTCGCATAGTTTCATACCGCGCATTTTTGCAAAGGAATCCAGCTTGTCGCCCTGGATGGTGAGCACGGGTTTCAGGTTGATGACCGTGGCAAAGGCTGCAGCTGCGGGCGTGATCCTGCCGCCTTTTTTCAGGTATTCCAGAGAATCCACGCTGATATAAATGCTGGCGTCGTAGGCGTGCTTCTCCAGGCGCTCCTTGATCCTGGCAGCCGAAAATCCGCTTTCCGCAAGATGCTTTGCGTCATAGACGGACGTTTCCTGGGTGACGGAGATGCGGTGATTGTCAACCACGAAAACCTTGCCGTTATAATCCTTTGCGAGCATTGCCGCGCTCTGACAGGAGCCGCTCAGACCGCTGGACATGGGGATATAGACGATCTCATCATAGCCGGAGGCGAGGATAGAATCCCACAGATCGGTCACGAAGCCGGGCGAGGGCTGCGAGGATGAAATATCCAGATGCTGCCGCATCGCGCGGTAAAGTTCAGCGTGCGTAATGGTCTGGTGCTCCAGATACGTATTTTCTCCAATGATGACGGGCATCGGGACGATAAAAATGCCCAGCTCTTTTGCTTTTTCTATGGAAATGCCGCTGTTGGTATCGGTTACAATTGCAGTCCGCATAAATTCTTTTTCCTCCCTGCTGGTGTGAAAATTTGCCGTTACAGTTCACCCCAGCCTCAAACACCTGCTCAAACACCTGCTGCGACGCGAAGCTAGTCCTGTGGGTTTGAGGAGTGAGAACATGACTCAGGTGTGAGCAAATTCCATTCGCGAAGCGAATTGTAAATGGATTTGCGAAGGTTGCTGTGAACGGAGTAAACAGTAACAATTTGCCGCGTGCAAATACGTGGCGCTTTACAGTTTCAAAAAATATGATAGAATAAACGTGAGACAAGTGTATCATGTCGCTTTGGGCTTCGCAAGAACGCGACGTGAGACAATTTCGGGCAAAATGTATCAAGAGTTACTGCGAACGAAGGGAACAGTAATTATCAAAATGTAACGGGAAACTGTCGGGACTGCTGCGTCAGGACGGAGGGGCTATGGATAAGAGAGCACAGGAGAATCTGCGGGTGAAAATGAGTATCGCGGACGCGCTGTTTGATCTGATGCATGAGAAGAGTATTTCAGAGATTACCGTGACAGAGATTATCCGTAAGGCGGGAGTGGCGCGCGCGTCCTATTACCGGAATTATGAGTCGAAAGAGGATGTGCTGGTGACACTGATCCGGGATGTTCTGGAATCTTTCCGCATAACGATGGATTACGATCTGTCTGATGGTATCGATGAGCATCATGTAGAGCGCTGCTTTGCATTTTTTAAAGAATATGGGGAGTATGCACTGAACCTGTACGAGTCCGGGTTTGCCTCCCTGATGCTGGATGAATTAAATCAGTTTCATGAGATGATAGCCGGGAGCATGCCTGTCAGCTCAATTAAGCGCTATGAGCTGTACATGTACATCGGCGCGCTGTTCAACACTGCGATGAAATGGCTGCAGAGCGGGGCAAAGGAAAGCCCCGCAGAGGTTGCGGCGGTATTCTGCGGCAGGTGGAAGGAGGCAGGCATATGACATACCGGATCGCAATCTGCGACGATGAGCCGGAGCAGGCGGAGGCGCTGAAAAGCATTGTTTCCGAGTGGGCAAGGAAAAATCAGAATAGCTGCAGGACAGAGCTTTTTCCGAGCGCGGAAGCATTCTGGTTTGCCTGCGGGGATGACAGCGCCTATGATATTCTGCTCCTCGATGTGGAGATGAAGGGCATGAGCGGCATCGACCTTGCCAGACGCGTGCGCGCGGAGGGCAGCAGGGCGGAGATCGTGTTTATCACCTCGCATTTTGAATTTGTCAGCGAGGGCTATGAGGTGGACGCGCTTCACTATCTCATGAAACCAGTGGCAAAGGAGAAGCTTTTTGCGGTTCTGTCGCGCGCCGCCGAAAGGCTGGCGGTCGAGCCGCCGTCTGTGATAATTTCCTGCGAGGACGGGACGGTTAAGCTTTACGAATCCGATATTTTGTATGTGGAAGCATTTCAGCACTATATTGTAATCCACACGAGGGAAAAGGAATATCGCATAAAGGAAAACATTTCCGCCTTTGAACAGAAGCTTGGCGGGGATTTTTTCCGCACGCACCGCTCTTATCTTGTTAATCTGAAAACGATTATCTGTATCAGACGCACCTCGGTTACGCTGGATACCGGGGCGGAGATTCCGGTTGCGCGCGGAAAGTACGATGATATCAACCGTGCGTTTATCGCGGGAAACTGAGGGGAAACCATGTTGAAACGAACTTATCTGAAGCTTGTAGAAATGCAGGAGGAGCAGGCGAAGCGTCATCTCGATGAGGTTCGCAACATCCATAAAGAAATGCGCGGCTACAAGCATGACTTTCATCATCATCTGCAGGCGCTGAAAGGGCAGCTGGAAGCCGGAGAGGTGGATCGCGCGATTGCCTATATCGAACAGCTTGACCAGAATCTGCAGAGCGTGGATACGCTGCTAAAAACAGGGAATGTGACGGTGGATGCGATCCTTTCCGCAAAGCTTGCGCAGGCAAAGGCGGAGGGCATCGCAGTGACGGTGCAGGCAAATCTGCCGGGAGAACTGCTGCTCTCTGATCTGGAGCTGAGCATCGTTATCGGAAATCTGCTTGGCAATGCGATCGAAGCCTGCCGGGACGCGCGGGGGGAGAAATTCATCCGCCTTTCCATCAGCATGAAGGGCTGTATGATGTATTTTTATCTGCTCAACTCTGCAGGCACGAAGAAAACGAAGGTCGGCACGCTTTTTAAGACCGGCAAGAGGGGCTTTCACGGCTTTGGGCTGCAGCGCGCTGAGACGATTCTGAAAGAACATGGCGGCTGGGTGAAATACAACAGCGAGGAAGGGGCGTTCACCTCGGAGTTTCTGGTTCCGGCAGTGCGACTGTGACGACAGGCTGCCGCCGGATTTGACTGCGATTCGGTTACTGTGAACGACGTGAACAGCAACGCGATTCGTGTACCGACAGATGCGGTTGGTGCACGAATTCTTTTTTTGGAGGAAAACGTGGTATCATGGGAGCAGAAACAAAAGGAGGGATGTGTTTTGAAAAATTTAACGGATAAGAAAAAGCCTTATCGTTCAGCGGCAGGCAATGCGCTCTGGAGCTTTCAAAATATGCTGCGGGACGCGCCGCAGTCCTTCTGGCTGATGGCGGCGGGGATTCCGCTCTCCGTTTTCCTTGCGTGGACGGAAATCAGGCTGCCGGCGCTGGTGGTGTCGGAGGTTGTAGAGAAGCAGAGCTTTTGGCGTGCGGCAGCTGCGGTCGGTATTCTGCTTGGCGCGGCCTTTGCCGCGACAGCTCTGCGGGATTTTTGCCAGAACGTGCGCTCGGCGTATCTCAGCCGGTACCGCTTTAAGCAGTATGTAGCGCTTCAGAGGAAATCTATGCGCTGCTTCTATCAGGAGTATGAAAAGAAAGCGACGCGTGATCTCCACGACCGGGCGCAGGCTGCTCTCTGGTCATATGAGGGCAGGGTAAAGCTTCTGGAGATGCCCGGGCAGAGCATGGCGCTTTTGCAGAACGCGCTCTGTTATCTCCTGTTTGGCACGGTGATATCTTTTGTCAGTCCCTGGCTGGTGCTTCTTTTGACGGCTGCTCCGGCGATCAACTGGCTCTGCGTGCGCGCATATAACCGGTACGAATACCGCACGCGCGCCGCACGGTCTGACCTTAGCCGCAGGCTGAATTACACCGCTGAAAAATCCGGCGATTTTGCCGCCGCCAAGGACATCCGCGTGTATGGAATGGCGGGGTGGCTGAAGCAGATCTACCGGGAGCTGAGCGATAAGAATGCTGCCTGGCAGAAACGTCTGAGCGGACGGCAATTCCTGATAAGGCTTGCCGATCTGGGCGTTATCCTTCTGCGCGACGGCGCGGCATACGCGGTGCTTCTTCAAATGGCGCTTGGCGGCGAGATCACCGTCGACCAGTTTGTGCTGTATTTTGCGGCGATATCCAGCTTTGCCACCTACGTGGGCAATATTATGACTGCGTGGAACGAAATGCAGGCGGCAAGTCTGGCTGTCTGTGACTTTCGCGAATATCTCGACCTGCCGGACTGCGACGGAAACGGAGCGGCGCACGCGGAGGACTTTCTGGGAAAGGCGCCGGAAATTATCTTCGATCATGTGTCTTTTTGCTATGACGGAGCGGAAAAAAACACGCTGGACGATATCAGCTTTACCTTCCGGCCGGGTGAGCGCGTGGCGCTGGTAGGCGCAAACGGAGCCGGAAAGACGACGCTCGTAAAGCTGCTGTGCGGGCTGTATCAGCCCACCGCCGGCGAGATCCGGATCGATGGCATTCCGGCGGGCGATTTTCTGCGCGACGATTATTATCGGCTGTTTTCGCCGGTGTTTCAGGATGTGCAGACCGCGTTTTTCTCGCTGGCGGAGACGGTGGCGGGCGACTTTGGAGAGCGCGTGGATAAATCCCGCGCGGAGGCGTGTATGCGAAAAGCAGGGCTTGGCAGAAAGCTGGATCTGCTGCCGCACGGCATTGATACGTGTCTTGATAAACAGATCAATAAGGAGGGCACCGAGCTTTCCGGCGGCGAGGCGCAGAAGCTGATGATGGCGCGCGCACTTTATAAGGACGCTCCGGTGCTGGTGCTCGATGAGCCGACGGCGGCGCTCGATCCGATCGCGGAAAATGAAATTTATCTCCAGTACCGCGATATGACCGAGGGGAAAACCTCCCTGTTTATTTCGCACCGGCTGGCGTCCACCAGCTTCTGCGACCGGATTCTGTTTTTGCAGAACGGGAAAATTGCGGAGGAGGGAACTCATGAGACACTGCTTGCGCAGGGCGGCGAATATGCAAAGCTTTATGAGATCCAGAGCTGCTGGTATCGCGAGGATTACAGGGGAGGTGTGCAGAAATGACGTTAAAAGAACATCTGAACATGATCTGCCGGGCGGTAAAGCTTTTATATTCATTGAGCCGCCGGTATCTGATCAGTCTGACAGCGGGAAGCATTGTGTCAGCGGTGCTGCCCTATGTGCCGATTTATTTTTCAGCGCGGCTGATCGACGCGCTGACAGCGGGCGCAGGCTTTCGGACGCTTGCGTATTATGCCGTGCTGACGGTTTCTCTTGCGGCGGTTCTGCGCCTTATAGAAGCGTGGCTGAATGCGCAGAAGGAGATCGGAGAAAAGGAGTTTGCGTGCGGCAGAGAATGGCTACCTGCGCAGAAAGCGATGGAGCTTGCCTATTCCGGCATGGAGGACCGGGAAATCGCGCTTCTGAAAGAGCGCATAAAAAGCGAGACCCAGACGGGTTATAATCTGGATATGCTGGCAGGCTGCCTGAAAGAAACGATACGCCACGCGGCGCAGATCATTGCGTCTGTCTCGCTGACGGCTTCGTTTTTTGGGCTGGAGGCAATCGCGCTGTGGGCGAAGCTTGCCTTTGCGGGCGGGGTGCTTCTGACGGCGGCGTTTGACATTTGGATGAACCGGAAAACAGCAGAGGCGCGCATGGGATATTTTGCGGGCATTACAGATGCAAATATCTGGATTGAAAAATATGTGCAGTATCTGGATCACTATACAAGCGGAAAGGACATCCGCCTGTATGCG
The DNA here is from genome assembly GCF_047017445.1 of Marvinbryantia sp. Taxonomy (NCBI): domain Bacteria; kingdom Bacillati; phylum Bacillota; class Clostridia; order Lachnospirales; family Lachnospiraceae; genus Marvinbryantia; species Marvinbryantia sp. The sequence goes on from NZ_JBKXTT010000003.1 coordinate 162,334, forward strand.
ATGGAGAAGCCGCTTGCTGATCTTGCAGACAGAAAGTATAAGGATATCTGCGGCCAGGAGCGGGCGATGCTCTTTCGCTGCGCGGGATACGGCCTCGTCTCTGTACTGTTAAATTATACGCTGCGGTTTGGCGTTTATCTGCTGCTCATCCGGGCGGCGCTTGGCGGCGGGGTTTCAGTCGGCTCTATCGCGCAGTATGTGTCCTGCGTAATGCTGCTCCTGACGGCGGCTTCCGGGCTTGTAAAGGCGTGGCAGGGCGCGCTGATAAACAACCGCTATCTCAAACGCTATTTCTCATATTTTGATATCCCGAATCCCATGTACCAGGGCTCTTTGTCTGTGGAAAAACGGGACGATAATGAATATGACATCGAGTTTCGCGACGTATCCTTCCGCTATCCGAACACGGAAAGCTACGCCCTGCGGCATGTGAACATCAAGCTTAAAATAGGGGAAAGATTAGCGGTGGTCGGCATGAACGGCAGCGGAAAAACGACCTTTATCAAGCTTCTGTGCAGACTCTACGACCCGACGGAGGGCGTGATCCTGCTGAACGGCGTCGATATCCGAAAGTACGATTACGATGAGTATCTGTCCATTTTTTCGGTGGTATTCCAGGATTTCCGTCTGTTCGCTTTTTCCCTTGGGCAGAATGTTGCCGCAGCTGCAGAGTACATCGGCGAGAAGGCGGCGGACTGTCTCCGTGAGGCGGGCTTCGAGGGACGGCTCTCTAAAATGCTGAAGGGACTTGATACGAATTTATACCAGGACTTTGACCCTGAGGGCGTTGAAATTTCCGGCGGTGAGGCGCAGAAAATCGCGATCGCCAGGGCGCTTTACAAGGACGCGCCGTTTATGGTGCTCGATGAACCGACGGCTGCGCTTGATCCGGTTTCGGAATATGAGGTGTACAGGAAATTCAGCGAGATTTCCAGCGGAAAAACGGCAATCTACATCAGCCACCGTCTGGCATCCTGCCGGTTCTGCGACAAAATCCTTGTGTTCCATGAAGGAAGCATCGTCCAGTACGGCACGCATGAGGCGCTGCTTGCGCAGGCGGGCGGCAAATACGCGGATCTGTGGAACGCGCAGGCGCGGTATTATGTTACTTCACCCCAGCCTCAAACACCTGCTGTTTGAGGCGTGAGAACGTGATTCAGGTGTGAGCAAATCTCATTCGCGGAGCGAATTTTAAATGGATTTGCGAAGGTTACTGCGAACGGAGTGAACAGTAACGGTACTATATATAAGCAAAATGTAAGATGTCCCATTTGACAAATGATGCTCCGCACGGTATGATATTATCATGGCTTGATGTTGGAGGCAAAAGATGAAAATATATAATCACACCTACACGCCGGACTATCCGATATCGGTGAGACCGATGGGGGAAATCGCCGGTTTTCCGGTGCGCCCGGGTTCCTTTGATATCAATGGAGCGACAGCGCTCCCGGTGGGGGTAAATTTTACGATCCACACACATTACGGCACATCCGCGGAGCTTCTTCTTTTTCATAAGGGAGAGGATGAACCTTATGCGGTGCTGCCGTTCCCGGAGGAGTATAAGATCGGCGACGTCTACTCGATGATCGTGTTCGGTCTGGATATCGAGAAATTTGAGTATGCATACCGCATTGACGGTCCGTACGAGCCGGAGAAGGGGCTTTTGTTTGATAAGAGCAAGATCCTGCTTGATCCCTATGCACGCGCTGTCACCGGGCAGGGTGTCTGGGGCTGCCAGAGCGAGCAGCACTATCATGCCCGCGTCGTGAAGGATATTTTCGACTGGGGAGAGATGCGCCAGTCGAACAGAGAGCTGAGCGATCTGATCATTTATGAGCTGCATGTGCGCGGCTTTACGAAGCATGAATCCTCAGGCGTCGAGCATAAGGGTACTTTTGCAGGACTGCGTGAGAAGATCCCGTATCTGAAGCAGCTTGGGATCAATGCGGTGGAGCTGATGCCGATCTTTGAGTTTGACGAGACGATGACGGCAAGAGAGGTGGACGGCAAGCGCCTGCTGGATTATTGGGGCTACAATACGGTCAGCTTTTTTTCGCCGAACAGCAGCTATGCGTCGACCACCGAGTATAACCGTGAGGGAACCGAGCTGAAGGAGCTGATCCGGGATCTGCACAACAACGGCATAGAGGTTATTCTTGATGTGGTGTTCAACCATACTGCGGAGGGAAATGAGCAGGGACCGTCCTTTTCCTTTAAGGGCTTTGACAATAAGGTGTATTATATGCTGACGCCGGACGGAAATTATTATAATTTCAGTGGATGCGGCAATACCTTAAACTGCAATCATCCGATCGTGCGGCAGATGATTCTGGAATGTCTCCGTTACTGGACGGTGAACTACCGCGTGGACGGGTTCCGCTTCGATCTCGCAAGCATTCTGGGAAGAAAAGAGGACGGCTCTCCGATGAACAATCCGCCGCTTCTGGAATTGCTTGCCAACGATCCGGTGCTCAGCAATGTAAAGCTGATCGCGGAAGCGTGGGATGCGGGCGGCATGTACCAGGTGGGAAGCTTTCCGGCGAGCTGCCGGTGGGCGGAATGGAACGGCAGATACCGCGATTCCATCCGCGGCTTCTTAAAGGGGGACTGCTGGGAATGCACGACGGCGGCGTGGAGCATCTGCGGTTCCGGCGATTTATACGGCGGATTTTACCAGGAGCACAACGGCCGCTATGCCGGTTATAATTCCTGCATCAATTTCCTCACCTGTCACGACGGCTTTACGCTGTACGATCTGTATTCTTATAATGAGAAGCATAATGAGGGCAACGGTTGGGGAAATACGGACGGCAGCAACGACAACCGGAGCTGGAACTGCGGCGCGGAGGGCGAGACGAACGACCCGGCGGTGCTGGATCTGCGCTTCCGGATGATCCGCAATGCCTGCGCGGTGCTGATGTGCAGCCGCGGTACGCCGATGTTTCTGGCGGGGGACGAATTTGGCAACACACAGTATGGAAACAACAACGCTTACTGCCAGGATAATGAAATTTCCTGGCTGGACTGGAGACTGCTGGAGAAAAATCGGGATCTTTTTGAATTTTTCTCTTTTATGATACATTACCGCCGGGAACATGCGGTAATCAGCAGGAAGCTCCCGAATGCCGTTTGCGGGATGATGGCGATGCACACGCATGAGACGGATGCGAATAAGGAGACGGTTCTGGACAATGACAGGGCATTTGGTGTCTGTTTTGCAGGATACGACCGCAAAAAGGGCAGGGACGACCTTGTCTATGTGGCGATCAATACGTACTGGGAGGATGTAACGATCACGCTTCCGGAGATCGGAAGGAACCGCGGCTTCTGGTACCTGACGGTCAATACGGCCGGCGATGAGAGAGGGCGTTATTTCTATCGGAAAGAGGAAGAGGTCAGAATCGAGCATGAGTTTATTATGCGTCCGCGTTCTGTAGCGGTGTTTACAGGAAGGACGCGGTAAAGAATAAAGGGAGGATATTTTATGAGAGGTGTTGAAACACGAATCAGGGAGATCCGTCACCGGATTTTCCGCGAGGTAGCGCGTATGGCATACCATACCGAGTGGTCGGTGGAGAAGAGGATCGAGGAGCTGCCGTATGAGATCATTCCGGGGGAGGTCGGGAATTTCCGAAACGATGTTTTCCTGGAGCGTGCGATCGTCGGCGAGCGCCTGCGTCTCGCGATGGGACTTCCGTACCGCAGCGCGTCGGAGCATGCGCCGATTTCTGATAACATTGCGGCGGCGGACAAGGCGGAGACATATTATACGCCGCCTCTGATCAACATTATCAAATTTGCCTGCAATGCCTGTCACGAGAAGCGGGTGTTTGTGACGGACGGCTGCCGCGGCTGCCTTGCGCATCCGTGCGTGGAGGTCTGCCCGAAGGGGGCTGTGACCCTGGAGCGCACAAATGGTCGCTCGGTGATCGATCAGGATAAGTGTATCAAGTGCGGAAAGTGCGCGGAGGTCTGCTCCTATCATGCGATCATCGTGCAGGAGCGCCCGTGTGCGGCGGCGTGCGGTATGGACGCGATCCACACCGATGCGAACGGCAAGGCGGATATTGACTATGAAAAGTGTGTGTCCTGCGGCATGTGTCTGGTAAACTGCCCGTTCGGAGCAATCGCGGATAAGTCTCAGATCTTCCAGGTAATCCGTGCGATCCAGACCGGAGAGCGCGTTTACGCGGCGGTGGCGCCCGCGTTTGTCGGACAGTTCGGACCGAAGGTGACGCCGGGCAAGCTGCGTGCGGCGATGAAGGAGCTGGGCTTTGCCGACGTCTTTGAGGTGGCGATCGGCGCGGATATCTGCGCGGTACAGGAGGCGGAAGATTTTGTGAATGAGGTTCCGGAGAAGCTTCCGTTTATGGCGACCTCCTGCTGCCCGGCATGGTCCACGATGGCGAAGAAGCTGTTCCCGAAGCACGCAAACTGCGTATCCATGGCGCTCACCCCGATGACGTTGACGGCGCGTCTGATCAAGAACCAGAACGAGCGCGCGAAGGTCGTATTTATCGGACCGTGCGCGGCGAAGAAGCTGGAGGCAATGCGCAGCGATATCCGCAGCGACGTGGATTTTGTGCTGACCTTTGAGGAGATGGCGGGTATTTTTGATGCGAAGCATATCGACATTCAAAACCTGCCGGAGGATCCGGATGGCGTAAACGACGCTTCCACGGACGGACGTAACTTTGCGGTATCCGGCGGTGTGGCGCAGTCGGTTGTCAATGTGATCAAAGAAAAGTATCCGGATAAGGAGATCAAGATTGCCAACGCGGAAGGGCTGAAGGAATGCCGCAAGCTGCTGACGATGGCGACGAAGGGCAAATACAATGGCTATCTGCTGGAGGGCATGGCGTGTCCGGGCGGATGCGTTGCCGGAGCGGGAACCATGCAGCCGATCAAGAAATCGCAGACGGCGGTAAATCTCTATGCTGCCAAGGCGAACCACAAGACGTCTAGTGAGACGGAAGCGGTGAAAGAGTTGGAGAAGCTGGTAGATTAAAAAGAAAATGGCACGGTGCTCTGCATATATGCGGACGCCGTGTTTTTTATTGCCATGCATACGACAAAAACATCCGGTGGACGTTTTTTAGTGCGCCTGGCGCGGGAATATTTGAGAAAAGAAAATATACAGGTATGATAAAGAGCCACCCGATTACTGCTTTTTTCATCGAGTGGCTCTTTATGAATTTGTGACTTCCATTGGACTGTACCTTCTCTTTCTGAGATTTTTCCTTTGGCTTTTTGATTTTATCCTTTTCTGATCTGCATTCTTTCAAGATGGCTTATCTTTTCGAAATCACGTATTCTTTCAAGATGGCTTATCTTTTCAAGATCATTTGCCCTTCCCAAAATCGCTTGTCTTTTCAAAAATGCTTATCTTTTTAGGATTATCGTACTTCAGATAAAATCTTTTTATATGTTATTTTTTTAAAAGGTTTTGTTCCTTTTTTAAAGAATTCATCCTTCTTATTGAAAATTCAATTCCTTTTTTTGAAAAACTACCAGCCGATTTAAAATCTGCTTATTCTTTTTGATAACCGATCCTTTTAGGATTTGATTTCATTCTGAAAAACTTTCTGGTTTTGTTCTTCTGAAATCTCTTTTTCTTTTTGAAAGGATTTCCTTCTTTAATTTTCTTTTTTTAAAAGGTGTTCATCCTTTGTCTTTTATTTTTTTAAAAGGTTTGTTTCCTTCTCTGCTTCGTTTTTTAAAAAGGTCGATTTCCTTTTTGAGGGTGTTACTTTAATTCTTCGGTGGTCCGTCCTCCTTTTCTGTAGTATTTATATTTGTTTTTGTTGAGATTATAATAACAGATAAATAAAGGTTTGTCAACATGAAAATTGAAAAAAATTAAATATTTTTCTATTAAGCAGATATGAACTGAAAAAGTGCAAAATTATCAGAAAATAATAAAGAATTCACAAAATACAAAAAATATTTAAAAACAGAGCAGAACGAAGTTAAACGGAAAAACTTAATAACAGGAAAGCGATCAGGCTTTGTTCTAAGCGTAGCTGATCTGCTTTCCTGCTATGTACAGAAGGGTTCATTTGCCAAATGCAGAATTATTGTTTACTGTTTTCTACATCTTCGGCGTATGCTTCGTTGAGCTTATGTTGTATTTTGAGAAATGTTTGTAATTCATCTGCATTGAAAATGCTTAATTTATCAAAGGTGTTTGCCTTACAATTATTTTCGAATTTGGTATGTTCTTTAAAAAGAAGGTATCCCTCATCTGTCAGTTTTAATTTATATTGTCTGTTATTATTTTCGTCACGGGTCTGATCTACCCACTTTTTTGTTCTCAGTTTTTTTACAATCTGTGAGCAGGCGCTTGGTGTTTTGCGAAGAATATGAGACAGATCTGTGACCGTGATATCAGGGTGCAGCGCGATTAGATCAATCATCTCTGCTTCGGCCTGGTGCAAAACAAAGTCTCCATACTGATGAGGCAGAGAATCGTATTCGTTCATCAACGCCCATGCTTCATTTTGAGATTCCCATATCTCTTCCATCAATAGAGTTCTTTTTTTATCCATGATATACCATCCTTTTGTTATTATGATTCTTATTTTTATAGTAACACATATAAGTGCGTTTCCGAAATGGAGTTTTGCATAATTCGTGTTTATTTTGCATTATTTTTTCATATTTTTCAAGATGGAATGTAAAAAATACCAATTTTATTTAACGAGCTTAAATATTTATTGTTTAAAATATCAAGATGCTTATTGACAAAAGAATAAATGCATGGTAATATATAACCAACTTAATAATTAAGCACATTAACAAATGATGGAAAGGGATATGAGGGATGAAATACAGAATGTATGGTGTTATTCCGCCAATGCTCACGCCGTTTAAAAAGGACGGAAATCTGGATGAAGAGGGTATCAGAACGTTAGTTCGCTTTTTGAATGGGAAGGTGAATGGCGTCTTTATCTGCGGATCGTATGGATCAGGGCCGCTGATGTCGGTTGAGGAGAAAAAGAAAGTCATTGATATTGTAATGGAGGAGAAAAAAGAGCTGCAGATTGTTGCACAGACAGGATGCATCACGACTAAAGATACCATAGAACTCACAAACTATGCGAAGGATGCAGGGGTAAATGCAGCTTCTGCGGTAGCGCCTTTTTACTATCATTATGGAGAGGATGATGTTGTTACATATTATAAGGACGTTATAGATGCGGTCGGGAGAGATTTCCCGTTTTACATTTATAATAATCCGAAATTCAGCGGGTATTCTGTCTCGATTAATACCATGCAGAAATTGCAGAAAATTGGTGTGGCAGGGTGTAAGGCGGCATCCTTCGACCTTATGGAGTTTGCAGATTTAATGAGAGCATTCCGGAATACGGATTTTGACCTGGCTCTGGGTACAGAAGCGTTGTGGCTTCCGGCAAGTATGTATGGAGCGAAAGCTTTTATTCCGGGACTTGGGAATGCCTTTCCGGAATTGTGTATGGAGATGTTTGAAACATCACAAAACGGAGAGTATGAAAAATGCCTTGAGATACAGATGGAGATTAACAAGATACGGGATATCATGTATCTGGCTGGTTCAACACAGTTAGCAATATATGCTTTCCTGGAATTGAGAGGCATTATGAGAGCGTATCCGAGAAAACCATTTAATGCTTCGACCCTGGAGCAGAAAGAGGATATTAGGAAAAAACTGAAAGAGATTGGGGTTCTTTAAATGGAGATCAATGTTTTAGACCGAAGAAACACAGACTGCCTGAAGTGGGATGGATTGGATGATGAGCGTGTTCTGCCTATGTGGGTAGCAGACATGGAATTTGAAACACTTCCCGAAATAATAATGGCGCTTCAGAAACGGGCGGGACATGGAGCCTATGGGTATAGTATAGAAGGGAAGGAATATAGAAAAACCGTTTGCGGGTGGATGCTGCGCCGGTTTGGCTGGCAGATAAATGAGGAATGGATTGTACAGGCTCCTGGAAATGTTGCGGCAGCAAAAATGGCTATTCAGACATTTACCAGCCCCGGTGATAAGATATTGATTCAGGAACCGGTGTATTATGTTTTCAGAGAGGCGATAGAAGAAAATAAACGGGTTGTGGTCAGCAGTGATCTGGTTGATCACGGCGGACATTATATGATCGATTATGAGGATTTTGAGAGGACGATCACAGAAAATAATATAAAAACATTTATACTATGCAATCCTCATAATCCTGTGGGAAGAGTGTTTACAGAACAGGAACTGAAAAAGCTGGGGGCTATCTGTGCGAAACACCACGTACTGGTTATCTGTGATGAAGTACACAGCGATTTTATTCTGGAGGGAAAGCATACGCCGTTTGTTGCAGCGGCGCCAGAGTGCGCAGAAAACAGCATTGTTCTTACCGGACCGAATAAGACATTTAATCTTGCGGGATTAAAATGTGCGAATGTAATTATAAAAAATGAGGAAATGCGGGGAAAATATCTGGATCATCTGGATGCCTGCGGCATGTATTCACAGAATCTGTTTTCTTACATCGCATGTGAGACGGCATACCGATATGGGGATGATTATGTGGAGAGTCTCTGCCGGGTAATAAAGAGCAATTACTGTGCATTAAAAGAGTTTACCGAAAAGGAATTCCCAAATGTTACAGTGTATCCGCTGGAGGGCACATATCTTGCGTGGATTGATATAAAAAAGCTTAAAATCCCGGATGATAAGCTGCATGAATTTTTAACAAAAGAAGCGGGAGTTTATTTTGACGAGGGAGAGCTGTTTGGGGAAGCCGGAAGAGGATTTATCCGTATAAATATTGCCTGCGCGAAAACTCAGATTATTGAAGCAATGGAAAGGCTGAAAAGGGCGGCAGTAAAAAATGATTATTGTGTGTGAAGTAACACGCATTAAATAATAACCAAAAGGGAGGAAATGAAAATGAAGAAAGCATTAGCAAAGTTACTGGCGGGAAGTCTGGCGATTGGAATCCTGGGCACGGGCATGGCAGCTGCAGCGGAAGAGGCAGGTGATGGCAACATTGTCTTTGGTCTGTCTATTGGTCTGACTGGCAGCCTTGCTCTGGAGGGAGACCGTGTGGTCAAGAGCGTTAATATGGCGATTGACGAGATTAACAGTGCGGGCGGCGTTCTTGGACGGAACCTGGAGGTTGTTGTTGAGGATGACCAGGGTGATGCAGACATGTCGTTAGTTGTTGCGAAAAAGATGGGCGAAAACAAGGACGTTGTGGCCATGCTTGGGCCGCATATGACCAATAGTGTGCTTGCAGTTGATCAGACAATGAGGGATTATACAATGCCGGCATTTGTCGGCGGTACGGCGCTGAGCATCAGTGAATTAGATAATCCCTATATTTACAGAACACGTTCATCTGACCGCCTGAATGCCGCTGCTGCAGCCAGATATCTGGTGGAAGATCTGGGAGCGACGAATATAGCATTGCTTTACAATAACGTGGATCTTGGTATAGGTGCAAAAGGAATTATAGAAGAGTATCTTGCAGAACAGGGTATGAAGCTTGCGGCTGCGGAAGCGCATAGCCCTGGAGATGTTGATATGACCGGCCAGATCCTGAATGTTAAGAATTCGGGGGCGGATGCGATCATCATCTGGTGCTATCCGGCGGAAGCCGCAATTATTACAAGACAGATCCGCGAGCTTGGCATTGACCTGCCGGTTATCGGAGGAGCTACTTTTACGAGTATAGCTTATTATGAGGCACTGGATGAGAGTATATGTGACGGAACCTATGCGGTAACAGATTTCGTTATTACCGATGAAAATAATGCAGAATTTGTGAACAGGTTTAAAGAACGCTACAATGGCGACGAGCCGGAAAATAGCTCCTTCGAGTACTATGATGCGGTATATATGCTCGCAGCGGCGATTGAAGAAGCAGGGAGCGCTGACAGGCAGGCTATTGCTGATGCAATTCCCAATATTTCAATTGAAGGAAACCAGGGAAAGTTATATGCGGATGAGTACAATGACATGGTTCACAAAGTAATCGTTGCACAGAACAACGGAAAGGAAGCGCAGGCAATTACAGTTATTACTGAATATTGATCAAAATAGGGTGCAGGTGGGATTGCCCGCCTGCATTTAAGAAATCGGGGTACAAATGAATGATAAGTACATTGGCACAATTATTAGTTACGGGAATCGCAATGGGTTTTATCTATTGCCTGGTTGCTATTGAATATACCTTAATATGGAATTCTACAGGACTTGTAAATTTTGCACATGATAAATTTATTACATTAGGGGCATATTTCTTCGGCGGAACGATGTATGTTTTATTTGGCAATAATTTTGTACTGTGCGTGATCGGAACAACAGTTGCTATGTTTTTATATGGAGTGGTTGTTTCAAAGGTGATATTTATGCCTTTAAGCAAAATGCCTACAAGGATATATGCTGTTACCGGAACCCTGATGCTTTCCATTATCATGAGAGAATCTATTCGTATTATCTGGGGTCCCGCACCGTTTACCGTTCCGAAGTGGTTGGTTGGAACGTTTTCAATGGGAACAATTATTATACCGAGAGTAAATATCATCATTATTATAATTTCTGTCATTTTGCTGATTGTCCAGAACCTCTTCTTTAAAAAGACGAAGCTGGGAAAGGGACTGACCTGTGTTTCTCAGGATAAGGAAGTAGCGGCTTTAATGGGAATTGATGTAAACAAAAATATCGCTATTTCAGTAGGTATCAGCTCTATGCTCTGCGGCTGGATCGGTATGCTGGTCATTCCGCTGTTTTCTATCAATGCGTCTATGTCCGGGACCATTGCCATGAAGGGATTCAGCGCCGGTGTCGTTGGCGGGTTCGGTACAATGGGCGGTGCAGTTGTCGGCGGACTGCTTATCGGTATCATTGAAAACCTGTATGTATTGATCGGACCGTCCACATACAAGGACGTGGTATCGTTTGTTATATTAATTTGTTTTCTGATCATCAATCCGGGTGGAATTGCCGGTCTTGTCAGTAAAAAGAAAAAGCGGAATGTCATAGCGATTGTCAAAGATTACTGTCTGGGAAAGGAGAAAAATAATGAGAAAAACAAGTAAGAAAAGTATGTTACTGTATATTTTATTAATTGTTGCTTTATTATTTATCCCGGTAGTAATCAAGAATCGTTATATGATTACGCTGGTTGACGAAATCCTTGTTTTTATCATTGCAATTCTGGGTCTGAATTATATTACGGGTCTCACCGGCGAAAGCAATATGGGAATGGCAGGAATATTTTCTCTGGGTGCCTATACTTCTGCGATCCTTACGCTGAGAACCGGGGTTTCACCGTTTGTGGGCATTCTTGCAGCTATACCAATGGGAATTTTTATCGGAAATCTTCTCGGACGTCCGAGTCTTCGCGTGAAAGGTATTTATCTGGCATTGTCAACAATGATGTTTGGGGAAATTGTGCGGCTGCTTGCAAACAATATGGTCGGGCTGACAAATGGCTCTACCGGGCTGCGGAATATTCCACATTTTTCAGTTTTCGGATATACGCTTACAAATGAGGGACAAGTTTTTTATCTGTATTTTGCAATATGTTTATTTGCCATATTTCTGTCAAACATTATATTCAGCGGCAGATGGGGAAGAGCATTTAAAGCAATACGGGATAATGAAGATGGCGTGCCTTCCTGCGGAATTGATATTGCAAAGACTAAAATAACTGCATTTACGCTATGCGCTGTATTTGGCTCGGTGGCAGGAGCGATGTTTGCACATCTGATGGGATACATCAGCCCGGATATGTTTGACTTTGATTTCATGGTTAAATTTTTTATGATGCTGATGCTTGGCGGAATTGGAACAGTTTCAGGCTCGGTTTTTGGAGCGGTGATCGTTGTGATCGTTCCGGAAGCGCTGCGCTTTCTGGGCGATTATTACTGGCTTGTTTTTAGTACCGGTATGCTTCTTTTTATTATTTTCGTACCGAATGGAATTGTCTCCCTTAAAGACAGGGTCATTGGGAAAATAGTAAAAAGGAATAATTCTTGTGGAGGACAATGACATGGGTGTGATTTTGCAGACAGAACATCTGGAAAAAAGATTCGGCGGTCTTGTTGCGGTTAATAATCTTGATCTGATCGTAAAAGATAATTGTATTAATGCATTGATCGGACCAAATGGATCGGGAAAGACGACGACCTTGAATCTTATAAGCGGGGCATTACAGCCAACCTCCGGAAGAATTGTTTTGAAGGGTCAGGATATTACTCCCTTAAAGGAATTTCAGGTGGCACGTACCGGAATACGCAGAACCTTTCAGAATCTGAAGTTGTTTTGGAGATCTACTGTACTGGAAAACGTAATGATGGGCGGTGAAGGAGACGACCAGGGAATTATGCGGTATCTGGCGAATCCATTTGCAGCAAGACGAGAAGAGGCTCTTCTGGCTGAAAAGGCTTATAGCAAGCTGGAGTATATCGGATTAGCTCATCTTGCAGATAAATCGGTAAGAGATCTGCCGTATGGACAGCAGAAGTTGATAGAGATAGCCAGAGCTTTAATGGGTGAGCCGAAATTGCTTTTGCTGGATGAACCGGCTACCGGATTAAACCCGAACGAGCGTCAGGAACTGGTTAAGCTGCTTTTGAAAATACAGAGTGACGGCGTCATAATATTGATTATCGAACATAACATGGATGTTATTATGCATACATGCGACTGGATTACTGTAATTAATTTTGGATCCAAAATAGCGGAAGGCTCACCGGACGAAATTCAAAATAATCCTCACGTAATAGAGGCGTATCTTGGTGCAAACTATAAAAAGATAAATCTGGAGGATAAGTAATGCTTAGCGTAAATAAGATAAATACATTTTATGGACCGATTCAGGCTTTATACGATGTTTACATTGAAATTGGAGAAGAGGAAATAGTATCCATTATTGGAGCAAACGGAGCCGGGAAATCCTCTCTTATGAAATCTATCATAGGTTTATGCCATCCGCAGAGCGGAGAAGTGATTTTTAACGGAGTACACCTGGAGAAGCTGCCTTCCCATAAAATTGTGCATGAAGGAGTGGTATATGTACCGGAAGGCAGAAAAATTCTTGCTAAAATGACTGTGCAGGATAATCTCGAAATGGGAGCTTATTCCAGAAAAATAAGCCGGAAGCAATTGCTGGATGATATGGAAGAGGTTTTTGATATCTTTCCGAGATTAAGGGAAAGAAGAAAGCAGCCGGGCGGAACATTGTCTGGCGGAGAGCAGCAGATGCTTGCGATAGGACGGGGACTGATGGCAGATCCGAAGCTTCTGATGCTGGATGAACCTTCTATGGGGCTGGCACCGATTATTGTAGATGAGATGTTTGCTATTATTAAGAAGATAAGTGATGAAAAGCATCTGCCGATATTATTAGTAGAACAAAATGCATTTGTAGCACTGGAAATCTCCAGAAAATGTTATGTTCTGGAAAACGGTCATATTGTTTTAAGTGGAACCAGTAAAGAGTTACAGGCCAGTGATGAGATAAAAAAGAGCTATCTGGGAGGATGATGATTTATGAAATGTATTCACCGGCTCCTGAAAGGCCGTGAACAGGAATTAATTCAGCAGAAAATACAACGTGCAATGGCAAAAGAAGGTGCTGACTATTTGCTTCTCGTACGCTGTGATAATATATTTTATGCCACGGGATTTCGCAGTAATTTTGCATACCAGTATGGTAATATGGTCGGGGATACGATTGCGGTTGTGCCGCGGCAGGGCAGGATTACTCTGATTGTCAATAATCTGGAAGAGGATAATGCACAGACAACGACAGAAGGAATTGCGGTAAAGGCATATTTGTCCGGCGCGTTCATTGATGATGGCAGTGTACTGTCCAGAAGCGATAAAACAACTGACATATATGCCGCGCTGAAGCTGGCAATGGGCATGATTTTCCGTTCGGAGAAGCATCCTGTCATAGCAACGGAAATGATGTTTCTTTCGCATGGATTATGGACAGAGCTGCAGCAGTATGATGCAGAGCTGATAAATGCGGAAAGCATTATAATGAGTGCCAGAAGAATAAAAACCTCATGGGAAATAGAAACACTGGCATCTGCGGTACGTCTGACCGAAAAGGCATGGAATCTGGTTGCGGCGGATTTAAAAGAGGGAATGAATGCCATTGAAATTAACCGCCGTTTTAAAAAGTATACCTGGGAAAATGATCCGGACTGCGCAGTTTCAGATGATCAGTTTATTCCGGCTGTCGGAAAATTTATAGGACTTGGAACGATACCGAGAGATTATAAATTACAAAATGGCGATGTAATTAAGTTTGACGCCGGCTTCCGGTATTGCGGTTACACCTCTGACATAGCAAGGACTCTGGGAATAGGAAGAGTGTCTGATAAAGCAGAAAGAATTTACGACATATTGTACCGGGCTAATCGGACAGGCGCTTCCATGCTAAAGCCGGGTGTGAAATTCTCGGAGGTTTATCAGGCGGTGAGAAACCAGGTGGAACAGTCGGAGCTTATTCCTTACTATCCGCGCGGAAATGTAGGACATGCGATAGGTGTTTCCACGCAGATATGTGAAACACCCATGTTTACGAAGAACAATGACGAGATACTGGAGCCTGGCATGGTGCTGACGCTGGAAACACCTTATTCGGGGTGGAAAGACGCTCCGGTAAACGCAGGATATAATATAGAAGACTGCTATGTTATTACGGAGACTGGCTGTATTCAGTTTACAACGGCGCCGTCAACGATATATTGGGGAAAATAGGTTTACAAGCACAAGTAATAATAATGATAAGCAAATCATACAGGAGAAGATCATGAAATATACGGTGGAAGATATTAAAAGTATTCTTTACAGCGGGGTAATCTGCGATGTTTTAGATCATATGGGATACCGCAATCAGGCGATTTCTGGGGATATTATGCCTTTAACGGATGATTCGGTTATATTTGGGCCGGCATTTACCAGTATTGGCACACAGGTGTATTCGATGCCGGAGGAACCGCTGACGGCACAGTGTAAAGTGGTAGATCAGTTGGGGGAAGACGAGATATATGTACTGGTAAACAGGGGAGAATATACGTGCGCTGTATTTGGGGAGTTGTTTGCAAATGGTGTTCTTGGAAGAAAAGGAGCGGGCGTGCTGCTTGATGGTTTTGCCAGAGATATAAAACAGCTAAAGAAAATGAATTTTCCGTTATTTTACAAGGGAAGGGATCCAAGAACCTCAAAAGGCAGATGTGAGATTAATGAGTGTCAGATACCGGTATTGTTTGACGGGGTAAGCATAAATCCCGGCGATTATATTTTTGGTGACATTGACGGTGTAGTAATTATCCCCAAAGATATTGTGGAAGAGGTTTTAGAACAGGCGCTGGCAACGGTAAAAAAAGAGGATGAAGTGCGCGCCGGTCTGCAGGCAGGGGAAAGTCTGGCACAGGTATATGCTGCTGTTGGCGCAATATAGGAGTTATTTTGGAGGGAACTCATGCAGATTATTCTGGATTGTGGAACGACCAATACAAAAATTTATTTTATTGAGGACAAAAAAAGCATAGCCGAACGATATCTTCACATGGGCATTAAG
Organism: Marvinbryantia sp.; assembly: GCF_047017445.1. Classification (NCBI taxonomy): domain Bacteria; kingdom Bacillati; phylum Bacillota; class Clostridia; order Lachnospirales; family Lachnospiraceae; genus Marvinbryantia; species Marvinbryantia sp. Next base: position 177,909 of record NZ_JBKXTT010000003.1, read on the forward strand.
GACGTCGCCAGGTCAAATGATAAAACAAAGCTTAAAATGGACATATGGGGAAGCATCCGGCAGATCTTATCGGAAATTGACCGCACGGAAGATAATATAGAGCGGATTATTGCGTACGGGATGCTTACATCAGAAATGGGTTTTGAGGAGCTGCCGCATGCTCCTGTTCCGGCAGACTGCAGGGAGCTTGCGCGGAATGCATTGACGGTGTACGATGATCTGGCTGGCACGAAAATACCGGTTACCTATATCCGGGGACTGAAAAACGATATTTCTGTTTTTGATAACGCAAAAGACCGGCTTTTTTATTTTGATTTTATGCGCGGAGAGGAGACACAGGCAATTGGTGTTTTAAATCAAAATTATTTTGAACCGCCCTTTAATATCATCATTTTAAGTTCGCATTCGAAACTGATTAAAATCAATGAGCGGGCACAGATAGCTGCAAGCTATACGACGATGAGCGGGCAATATTATCAGATGATAAAAGAAAATTCTTCTATTGGGAAATCATTAATTGCCGATGAAAAACCGATGCAGCATACGGAGGATGATCTGATTTGCCTCGCGGAAGCTTCCTGGACGGCAGGCGGCTATACAAGAAGTACGATGCTTGTGCGCTTCATGGACGTGCTGGGCGGATATTCCGCAAGGGACAGAGATATTTTTATCCAGGCACTGCTGATCTGGGAGGACATGAATATGATAGACCTGTCACGCCGGGTGAATCCTGCAGAAAGCGATAAGTTCGTTATTATTGGACAGCAGGAGCGTGTGCGGTTATTCGAAAAAATTCTAAAGAAGCATGTAAAAGAAGAAATTGAAACAGTGCTGGTTACGGAACAGGAGGATATAAAGAATATCAATATCTCAGGAGCCCTTTCCATTTATGAGGAGACAGAAAGACTTCGATGAATTGCAAGAAAAAATTTATTTTGTACATAAAAATTGCCGGGCAGTGAATTTCTGATGCCAGGCAATTTTTATGTTGTTATTCGTGGTCCGCGCTTCCAGCGTAGAGGGAAAGCGTGACAGAATTCAGAGAAAGCTGTAGAGACAGTATCCGGCGTAGATCAGCAGCAGCGCCAGCCCCTGCAGACGGTAGCCGCGCTTCTTGATAAAGAACGGCACGGTAAGTACCAGCATGACTGCCATGGATACGGGCACGTCGATGAAGGTTGTCTGACGCTCAACCGGGAAGCTGGAGATCGCAGACGGAATACCGATCACGAGCAGCAGGTTTAAAAGGTTTGCGCCGAGCACATTTCCAAGCCCCAGGCTGGCATAGCCCTTGAGCAGGGAGGTGATGGTGGTGACAAGCTCCGGCAGCGAGGTGCCGAGTGCGATGAAGGTGACGGCGATCACACGCTCCGGTACGCCAAGCCCTTCTGCAATGATGGTGCCGTTGTCGACCAGCAGTCTTGCGCCGATAAACAGTGCAAGGGCGAAAAAGACCAGCATGAGCAGAGCGGTCGGAAGAGAGGTTTCTTCCGTCTCCGGCTCCTGCGCTTCGGCGGAACCGGCTCCGGCAAGCTTTATGTAGCCGAGGGTGTAGATGACGAAGCCGGCCAGCAGAACAAGCCCGGTCAGACGGGAGATCGTGCCGGTGAAATACTGAACGGCAAATAAAAATATGCTGAACAGGAAAAACAGCCCGACGTTCCAGTTGAAGGATTTTTTGTCCACGCCCTTCGACGGACGGCAGAGCTGGCTGATGCCCGCGATCAGCGCGGTGTTGCAGATGATGGAGCCATAGGCGTTTCCGGCGCAGATTGCGGCGGAGCCGTTAAATGCGGCGGTGGTGGACACGAGTACCTCCGGCAGTGTGGTGCCGATGCTGACAATGGTAGCTCCGACCATAATCTCGGACATGCCGAGCTTTTTTGCAACAATGACGGCATTATCCACAAATTTGTCACCGCCGATGCAGATAATGACAAGTCCAAGAATAAACAGTATAACGGGAATAAGCATAGTGGATTCCTCTTTTCTTTTTTTGATAAAATTGCCTGCGGCTCTGAAATGGACAGACCGCAGGAATATCTTGTTCATTATAATAAGAAACGTATATTTTTGCAAGGGCTTCCGGAGAAAAATGTTTGTAAAGGTTTGTAAAAAATAGACAAAAACAAAAGGTAAATTTCTACTGGTATACTAGTAGACAGTTGTGGACAGACAGGGAAGAGATATGTTACACTTATATTATCCAAAAGCAGTAAATATAAATGGAGAAGGAGAACAATGCTATGAAAATGACATTTCGCTGGTACGGTGAGGGACGTGACAACATCACGCTGAAACAGATCAGACAGATTCCGGGTATGTCCGGTCTCATGGGAGTTCTGGATGAGAAGGCTGCCGGAGAGGTCTGGGAAGAGGACGAGATCAAGGCTTATATCGATCATGTACACGAAGCAGGTCTTGAGTGTGAGGTTATCGAGAGCGTAAACGTACACGAAGATATCAAGATGGGACTTCCGACAAGAGACAAGTATATTGAAAACTACTGCACGACCATTCGCAATCTTGCAAAATACGGCGTAAAGGTAATCGTTTATAATTTCATGCCGGTATTCGACTGGCTGCGCACAGACCTTGCGCGTGAGATTCCGGAGGATGGTTCCAACAGCCTTTACTTCGATGAAAAAGAGCTTGGTGATATGACACCGGTTGACATCGTTCGCAAGACGATCGAGGACTGCAACGGATTCTCGCTTCCGGGCTGGGAGCCGGAGCGTCTGGCAGAGCTGGAAACTACGCTGAAGCGTTACGAGTCCATCACGCCGGATGATTTGAGAGCAAATTACAAGTATTTCCTGGACGGCATTATTCCGACCTGCGAGGAGTGCGGCGTAGTAATGGCATGTCATCCGGACGATCCGGGCTGGCCGATCTTCGGACTTCCGAGAATCGCTCACAGCCAGGAGGACTACGACAAGATCGTTGCCCTGCATGATTCACCGTGCAACACGCTCTGCCTGTGCACCGGTTCTCTGGGTTCCAACCCGGACAACGACATTCCGGCGATCATCCGTCACTTCGGCGAGATGAACCGCATCGGCTGTCTGCACGTGCGCAACGTAAAATACCTTGGCTACCACAAATTCCGCGAGGCTGCACATCTGTCCAGCGACGGCGATCTTGACCTTTACGAGATCATGAAGGCGGTATACGACACCTGCCCGGATACCTACATCCGTCCGGACCACGGCAGAATGATCTGGGATGAGGTTGGACGTCCGGGATATGGTCTGTATGACCGTGCGCTCGGTGCAACCTACATCAACGGTCTGTGGGAAGCGATCTGCAAGGAAAACAAGAACAAATAAATGCGTTTGCTGGAACGATATCCAAGGGAGAACGGAAGGGAATACGCGCTTCGCGTGATCAAAAATAATATCATCCGGCTGGAGCTTGCGCCGGGAAGCCGCGTCAGCGAGAAAAATCTTGCCGATGAGATGGGGCTTTCCCGGACGCCGGTGCGGGAGGCGCTGATCGAGCTTGCCAGGGGAGGAATTGTGGAAATCTATCCGCAGAGAGGCAGTATGGTGGCGCTGATCGACTACTCGCTGGTGGAGGAAGCGCGTTTCATGCGAAGCGTCATGGAAAACGCTGTGGTGCGTCTTGTCTGTGAGATGGCGAAGCCGGAGGATATCTTAAAGCTTGGAGAAAATCTGAAATTGCAGGAGTTTTATCTGGACAGCACGGACGCCGGGCGTCTGATGGAGTTGGATGACGACTTTCATAAGCTCCTGTTTGATATCGCGCAGAAAAGCCAGAGCTATCTGCTGATGCAGAACCTGACGCTGCATTTCGACCGCGTGCGCAACATGGCTCTCTCGGCGGTGAAGGAGCTGAAGATCGTGCAGGATCACCAGGCCATCGTGGAGGCGATCCGGCAGCATGACGCTGAAAGAGCCGGCGAGCTGATGGAAATTCATCTGTCGCGGTATAAGATTGACGAGGAAGCGATCCGCCGGAAATACGATGCAAAGTATTTTAAATGAGATATGTTAAGTGGGACTGCTTCGGCAGTTCCATTTATTATAGTTATGAAAAAGGAGAAAGAAAAATGATCGTACATAATGAAGAAGTACAGGCAGTGAATTGTGAGCCGGGAGTCACCAGAAAGATTCTGAGCTACTCCGAAGAGCTGATGATGACAGAGGTCTCTTTTGAAAAGGGAGCGCGCGGAAATGAGCATAAACACCCGCACCGACAGATCACTTATGTTGCAAAGGGCGAATTTGAATTCAACATGGACGGGGAAGTTCATGTAGTCAGACAGGGCGACAGTATTCTGATCCCCGGCGATATGCTGCACGGGGTTCACGCACTGGAGGAAGGAATTCTGGTGGACATTTTCACACCGATGCGGAAGGATTTCCTGTAGAAAAGGATGATTATTCACGGGAACAGAAAGGATAGGGGACGGATTTGGAGCGCGAAGGTCTATTCAAAATCGGAGATGTGGCGCGAATGTTTCATTTAAGCGTCGGGACGCTGCGCCATTATGAAAAAATCGGTATGCTGACACCGGAGTACGTGGATCAGGAGACAGGCTACCGATACTACAGTACACGTCAGTTTGAGTGCCTCAATACGATCCGTTACCTGCGCGTCCTAGATATGCCGTTGGAGCAGATCGCCGACTTTCTTGGAAACCGCGATGTGGAGCGCATCCAGGAGCTGCTTCAGCAGCAAAAAGAGACGGTGATCCAGAAGCAGCGCAAGCTGCAGATTATCGAGCGGAAGATTGATAATCGCCTGCAGCAGCTTGCGGATGCGCTTTCCTCGGAGTTGGATGTCATTCGTATGACAGAGATTCCGCCGCGGCGCATCGCATGGATACGCAATCAGCTTTCCCCAAAGACCTATCTCGATCTGGAGACTTCGATCCGCGAGCTGGAGCAGGATCAGAAGGATGCGGTGGTTTTTCTGGGGAAAGTTGGCGTAGGCATCGGCAGAGAGCGGCTTTTGGAGAAAGCATATGAACGCTATGATATGGTCTTTTTGCTGCTGGATGCGGAGGATGTCTACAGCGGTGCGACGGAGGAGCTGCCTGCGGAAAAATGTGTGACGGTGCGTTTTTGCGGGAGCCACAAAGACGCTCCCGCATATTATCAAAAGCTTGACGAGTACATGGAAGAAAACGGGCTGTGCGTTGACGGCTTTTCCAAGGAGATCACAATGATCGACGATGGATTTACCGGCGACGCAGATAAGTTTGTGACAGAAATACAGATTCCGGTGCGGCCGGGGGAATCGAAGAGGTGACAGGCGCATGAAATCCCTGCGCTTAATGATTTTGTGCGATATCCCTCAGAAATTCTTTGATAAAGGGCAGTGCCGCGCCCATGGAAACGGCGTCGCTGCGGCATTCTCCGAGAATGATGTAGGAGGTATCGTCGGAGAAGGTGGAGCGCTCCGCCACATACTGTTTTACAGCGAGGATATCCTCCTCTGTGAAGAAGGACGCAATATTTCCGCCAAGGATGACTGTATTTTCCATTACCATATGAAGATTATTGATCAGCATGGACAGATAGCGCAGGTATTTGTTCCATTTTTCAAGACAATCGGGATCACCCTGTTTTTTTCGGGCAAAAAATTCGTCCGGTTCCAGGGAAGAGCCCATGAGGAAGCTGCCGGAGCAATAGCATTCGGCGCAGCCATGCTTTCCGCAGTAGCATTCGGCGCCGTCCGGGACCAGCGTCATGTGCTCAAAGGTGCCGGATTTTCCGGTAAGACCGTTCTGGAATTCACCGCCGATGATGACGGAGCCGCCGAGATGCTGACCGAGCGACAGATAGATGGCATCGCTGATCTGGGGATTTTCCCACAGCTCGCTGACAGAGGCGCATTCGGCATCGTGGATAAATCTGCAGGGGATGGAAAAACAGTCGGCAAACGGCCGGATGGACAATCCGGTGCAGTGCAGGATCTCCCCGTATGTCATGTGGGTGCCGTCCGGGGAAGTAAGTCCCTGCATGCCGAGACCGATTCCCAGAAGCTGCTTTTCTGTGTACTGATACTTCTGAAGAAATTCTTTTACAGTTCTTTGTAATTTCTCAAAATAATCCGGATCCGGCCGGAAAGTGATCTGATATTTTTCTTTTGCTTCTTTTTTTCCATATAGATTTAAAGCGGTAATGTAAACATTCCGGGCAAGAATCTCGATTCCTACTGCGATTTTGGCGGTGGGGATGATCTGGTAGGCGGCTGCGCGCCGACCGACCGCTGAGGTGAGCTGCCCGGATTTTTTGATCAGATTATGCTCAGTCAATGTAGAAAGATGCTGTGAAACCGTGGGCAGGCTGATGGAAAGCGCGCTGGCGATCGCCTGCTTTGGACATCCCGGATTGTGGTATATATAGTGATAGACGTCTGACAGGTTTTTTTTCTTAATATCTGTAAGAGAAAATGCATCCATAGTAAACTTCCTCACTTCCGATATTATAAAGCTATTTGATAAAACTATTATATAATTTCTCTTTCGGTATTTCAATCCCCCAAAAAAGATTGTCTTTGTTTAATTTCGACAAAAAAGGAGTCTCATATTTGTGAATCATGCAATATTGACCAATTTTGTAAAATGAGTTAATATAATTATACAATAAATAAAGTCATTTTACAAAATAAAAATATAAAATGACTATCCAAAAAAAGAAAAGGAGAGAAAAACATGGGCATTATTGAGAAAATGAGATTGGACGGAAAAAAAGGCTTTGTTACCGGAGCGGCAAGAGGAATCGGTAAATGTACGGCAACCGCCTTCGCTGAAGCGGGCGCGGATGTGGCGATCGTAGACCTTGACATCGAAGAGGCAAAGAAAACCGCCGCAGAAATCGCAGAAAAAACAGGCAGAAAGGTAATCGCCATCAAAACCGACTGCACAGACAAAGACCGGGTAGACGCGATGGTTGCACAGGTCGTGCAGGAGCTCGGCGGACTTGATTTCTGCCACAACAACGCAGGCATCTGCATCAACGCCCCGGCGGAAGAAATGACCTGGGAGCAGTGGAGCAAAGTCATCAACATCAATCTGAACGGCATCTTCCTCACGGATATTGCAGCCGGAAAATACATGCTGGCAAACGGCGGCGGCTCCATCATCAACACCGCTTCCATGTCCGCACATATTGTAAATGTTCCGCAGCCGCAGTGCGCTTACAACGCTTCCAAGGCCGGCGTGATCCAGCTTACAAAATCACTGGCGATCGAGTGGGCAAAACGCGGCGTGCGTGTAAACAGCATCAGCCCGGGATACATCGGAACGGAACTGACACTGAACTCCCCGACACTGATCCCGCTCATTGAGCAGTGGAATGCAATGGCACCGCTGGGAAGAATGGGAAAACCGGAGGAACTGGAGTCTATCTGCGTATACCTTGCCGGAGATACAAGCACGTTTACAACAGGATCTGATTTCATCATTGACGGAGCGTTCACCTGCTTCTAAAGTAAATGGCAAGGGAGATAAGGCAGGAAAATATGGATAAGAAAGAACTGATCATAAACGGAAAGACGGCGCTTGGGATTGAGCTGGGATCTACCAGGATCAAAGGTGTATTGACAGATCTTCGGGGAAATGTACTTGCGGTCGGCATCCATGACTGGGAAAACTCCTTTATTGACAATATCTGGACATATAGTCTGGAGGATATCCACGCTGGGATCCGGCACTGCTACAGCTCTTTGAGAGAAGAGACAGAGCAGAAATACGGTGTCACGCTGCACACGATCGGAGCGATCGGCATCAGCGCGATGATGCATGGATATATGGCACTGGATAAGGCGGGCAATCAGCTCGCCCCATTCCAGACCTGGAGAAATACCAACACACAGAAAGCGGCGGATGAGCTGACAGACCTCTTTCAGTTTAATATTCCGCTCCGCTGGTCGGTGGCACATTTATACCAGCGGATCCTGGACGGGGAAGAACACACGAAAAATCTCGACTATGTTTCCACTCTGAGCGGATATATCCACTGGAAGCTCACCGGGCAGCGGGTTCTTGGAATCGGTGACGCGGCAGGAATGTTCCCGATTGATTCGGAGACACATGATTATAATGAAGTCATGGTGAAGAAATTTGATGAGCTGATAGAGCCGTACCACTATTCCTGGAAGCTCAGAGATATTTTCCCGGCAGTGCTTATAGCGGGAGAAAATGCCGGAAGCCTGACAGAGGAGGGCGCTGCATTTCTGGATGAAAGCGGCAATCTCAGAGCGGGAATCCCGTTGTGCCCGCCGGAGGGAGACGCCGGAACCGGAATGACAGCAACAAATTCGGTAGCCCCGGCGACCGGCAATATATCTGCCGGCACCAGCACGTTTGCTATGATCGTGCTGGAAAAACAGCTCAGCAAAGTTTACCGTGAGATCGATATGGTGACAACGCCGACGGGATTTCCATGTGCGATGTCACATGCCAATAATGGAACCTCAGATCTGAATGCATGGGTAGGAATTTTCGGAGAATTTTGCAAATTAATGGGTATCCAGGCGGACGCAGGCACATTATTTGAGAAGCTTTATACGCATTCATTAAAAGGAGATGCAGATTGTGGAGGACTTCTCGCATACGGATATTATTCGGGAGAAAATATCACGATGATCAACGAAGGACGGCTGGCGTTCCTGCGCACTGCCGAGAGCAGATTTAATCTTGCGAACTTTATGAAGTCGCATCTTTATACGTCCCTGGGTGCGGTGAAAATGGGAATGGATATCCTTATGGAAGAGGAAAATGTGAAGATCGACCGGATCACAGGACACGGAGGATTTTTCAAGACGAAGGGCGTCGGACAAAGATACCTTGCGGCTGCGGTTAATACACCGGTGACGGTCATGGATACGGCCAGCGAAGGCGGCGCATGGGGAATTGCCCTTCTTGCGGCATATCTGATCGACAAAGAGCCGCAGGAAAAGCTGGAGGATTATCTGGAGAACAAAATTTTCAAGGGACTGTCCGGAGAAACGGTATGTCCGGATGAGGCAGAAGTCGAAGGATTTAAGGTATTTATGGATCGATATAAAAGAGGATTGGATATTGAAAAGTGTGCAATAGAAGTGATGAACTGGTAAGGAGACGATATGAAAAAGTGGGGAAAACGAATAGGGTATGGTATTGGGGATCTTGGGTGTAATCTTGTTTTTAGTACAATGGCATCCTATCTCATGGTATTCTATACAGACGTATTTGGAATTACGGCGGCAGCGGCCGGTACAATGATGCTGGTAACAAAATTTATTGATGCTCTGACAGATACCGGAATGGGTCTGATCGTTGATCGCACGCATACAAAATGGGGACAGGGCAGACCGTATTTCCTTATAGGAGCGGTGCCGTTTGCGGTATTTACGTTCCTGACATTCTACATTCCGGATTTTGGAAGCGGCGGGAAGCTGGTGTGGGCTTATGTGACGTACTGTCTGCTCTGCACGGCATACACAGTGGTAAATATTCCGCTGAACACGATTGTACCGAGACTTACTTCCGATATTCATGAAAGGGATATTCTGGTATCCACGCGAATGGTTTGCGCGATGGCGGGGACTGCAATCGTAATGTCGATCACGGCGCCGCTGGTAGAGTTTTTTGGAAAGGGCAACGAGGCGCGGGGCTATCTCGTAACCATGACCATTTATGGGATCGTGGCAATGCTGATCTTCTTTGTGACCTTTGCGAGCACCAAGGAGGTCGTTCCGACAACGGTTAATCAGAAGCATTCTATTCTGAGCGACTTTAAGGGACTTACAGGGCAGGCATGGATATTGTTTCTGCTGAACCTGTTTTACTTTTCACTTTATGTAGTCAGAAGCACCACCGTTATTTACTATTTCAAGTATAATCTGGGAAGAACGGACTGGCTGTCATTGGTTGGCATCCTTGGTATTCTGTCTGGACTTCCGATGCTGCTGTTGCTTCCGTCGCTGGAAAAGAAGTTCAGCAAAAGAAGCCTGATGTTTTTCAGCGTGGCGCTGTATATTGTGGGAGATCTGCTGATCTTTATCGGAAGGAATTCTGCGGCATGTCTGCTCATAGGTCTGGTGATTACCGGGCTGGGAATTTACGGTATATTTGGAATCACGTTTGCTATGCAGCCGGATGTTATTGATTATTCCGAATATAAAAAGAACGCCAGTGTGTCCGGGCTGATTGCCGCGATCCAGGGATTCTTTGTAAAAGGAGGAATGGGTCTGACAAGCTTTATTATCGGAGCTTTTCTGAAGAACGGCGGCTACGTGGCTAATGCGGTCCAGACGGAAAAAGCGCTTTCCTACATAGAAATATGCTTTATCTGGATTCCTGTTGTTTTGTGCCTGCTGATCGCAGTGCTCACCTATTTCTATAAACTGGATGGAATTCGCGGTGAGATGACAGTTGAGCTGGAAAAACGCCGGGCAGGCATGACGGCAGATAGAAACTGATCTTTATAAACGCGGAATTATAAAATCCCCTGTGCAAAAACATCTGCACAGGGGATTTTGGCTGTCACGCATCTGAAGGAAGCTGCCGGTGGCAGGTCCTGCAGGTTACAGATCAAATCCAAAATATCTCACAGCATTGTTGTAGCTGATGCCCTTGATGATCTTTTCCAGTGCTTTTTCGTCATCCGGGTATTCGCCGTTTTCTACCCAGCCGCCGATGAGCTCGCAGAGGATGCGACGGAAGTATTCATGGCGCGGATAGGACAGGAAGCTTCTGGAGTCGGTCAGCATTCCTACGAAGTTGCTGAGAATGCCGAGGTTTGCCAGAGAGGTCATCTGCTCGATCATGCCGGTCTTATTGTCGTTGAACCACCATGCGCTGCCCTGCTGGATCTTGCCGATCGCCGCGGAATCCTGGAAGCAGCCGATGATGGTGCCGATCGCCGCGTTGTCCACCGGATTCAGAGAGTACAGGATCGTTTTCGGAAGCTCATCGGTAGATACAAGCGCATTTAAGAAATCAGCGAGCTGGTCTGCCGGTGTGTAGTTGCTGATGCAGTCGAAGCCGGTATCCGGACCGAGCTTTTTGAACATCAGACCGTTGTTGTCGCGTTTGCAGCCGTAATGGAGCTGCATTACCCAGTTCAGACGATGATATTCCTTGCCGACAAAGATCATGAAGGCTGTCTTATACTTTGCCGTTTCACAAGCGGAAAGCTCGCCGCCTGCCAGACGTTTTGCGAAGATTTCTTCGATTTCTTCATCGGATGCCGGAGCATACATTACATAATCAAGACCGTGGTCGGAAACGCTGCAGCCTCTCTCATTGAAGTATTCCATGCGGTTTACGATCGCTTTTTTGAGATCAGCGAAGCTCTTAATGGAAACGCCGCTCACTTCGGAGAGCTTTGCAACGTAATCCAGGAAGGTCGGCTTTTCGATATTGGCAGCCTTGTCCGGGCGCCATGCCGGCAGTACCTGCACGTCGAAGGTCTCATCTGCCTTGATCTTTTCGTGCCATTCCAGAGAATCTACCGGATCGTCGGTGGTGCATACGAGTGTGACGCCGGAGCGTTTGATCAGCTCGCGTGCGCTCATATCCGGCTGTGCCAGCTTTTCATTGCAGAGGTTCCATACTTCTTCCGCGGTGTCTGCGCAGAGATGTCCGGTGTAGCCGAAATATCTCTGCAGCTCCAGATGGGACCAGTGATACAGCGGATTGCCGATCAGCTTTTCCAGCGTCTCCGCCCATTTCTGAAATTTCTCGCGCGCCGGAGCGTCGCCGGTGATGTAATATTCCTCTACGCCGTTGGAGCGCATCTGACGCCACTTATAATGGTCGCCGCCAAGCCACACCTCAGTGATGTTTTCGAAATGCTTGTCCTCCGCGATCTCCTGCGGATTGAGGTGGCAGTGGTAGTCGAGGATCGGCATAACCTCAGCGTAGTTGTGATACAGTTTCTTTGCGGTTTCTGTGGAAAGCAGAAAATCCTTGTCCATAAATGGTTTCATTGTAAAACCCTCCTTGAGAATATTTATATGCGTTCGGCGAAAAAGCGTGGTAAGCTTCCGCCTGCGCGAAGAACCCGGTGGGTTCTTGTTAACTGATTTCAAAGAAATCTGTTGTTCCCCGCTGCAGGATATTGGCGGAGAGCATGGTCTTGCCGGGCGCGGGCTTGCCGTCCAGCACGCTCATCAGCGCGGCGACTGCGTTGTTGCAGCAGAATTCAAGCTGATTATCTATCGAAGTAAGCTCCGGTTCGCAGCAGATGCCGAGCTGAGAATTGTTGTAGCCGATAATAGCAAACTGCGACGGAATGTCAAAATTCATAGCCTTGGCGTATTTCAGCGCGCCGATTGCCAGTTCATCATCCCCGGCGATGACCGTGTCGAACGTGAGCCCCTCGGAAGCAAGGGAGAGAAGCTTTTCCTTTGTCTCCGGGATGCTGCCGTTAAAAAGAACGATGCGCTTTGGATCGAGCGTCAGCTCTGCGGCGGCGAACGCCTCCTTAAAGCCCTTCAGCTTGCGCCTGCCGCTGTAGGAATCCGCACGGTAAAGGAATAGAAGGTCCCTTCTGCCGTGCTCCAGGCAGACGGACGCGGCCTGCTGGACGATTTCCTGATCGTCGCAGAGCGAGCAGTATACGTTCGGCGCTCTCAGATAGCCGTTTAAAATAATGACAGGCACTTCTTCGGCGGCGTCGATGATATAGCGGTTGCGCTCCGGCACAGCTTCGATAAAACTGGAGCCGACTAAAATGACGGCGTCTACTTTCTTAGCGAGCAATCGCTTTAAATATTCTGTGCGGGTGTCATAGTCGGCGCCGGTACAGCTTAAAATGGCGTCGTAATGGTTAGAGCGCAGCGCGCGTTCCAGATAATATACGGCGCGTGAGAAAAACTGGTCCGAGGAATCCGCGCACAGAAGTCCGATGGTTTTCATGGTATTTAAGCCGAGTCCGCGCGCAAAGGCATTTGGCGTATAATCATTTTCTGCCATGATAGCCAGGATTTTTTGTCTCGTTTTTTCGCTGACGCGGGCATTTCCGTTCATGACACGCGATACGGTGGCGATGGAAACGCCGGCTTTCTTTGAGATATCGTAAATGTTCATAAGCGACCTCCGGCTTCAAAATGCACTCCGGTGATTTGTGCAGCATACCTGAAAAGAAAATGTAAGCGCTTACACAACAATTGCAATTCCTGATTAGTCTATATTATACAATAGAAAAAATAAAATAGCAATGCGTTTCTGCAGATTTTAGAAAATTCCTTTTAAAACGGAAATAATGCTTGACGTTTACACTCTGCGGAATTATAATAATTGTAAGCGCTTACATAAGCGAAAAATTAAGGCAGATGTCAATGGATTTCATCCAGAAATCGAAAGGAGAAAGGTATGCAGTTAAACGAACAGGGCTTAGCAAACAGACAGGAATGGCTGAGTAAGGGGTACAGCCTTCCGGAGTTCGACCGCGAGGCAGTCAAGGCAAAAACAAAAGAGGCACCGCGCTGGATCCATTTTGGCGCAGGCAACATTTTCCGTGCGTTCCAGGCAAATGTGCTTCAGGGACTTTTAAACAAAGGGATCTGGGACAGCGGTCTGGTAGTTGCAGAGGGGTTTGATTATGAGATCGTGGAGAAAATGAACATTCCGCATGACGGCTATACCGTACTGGTTACGCTGAAGGTAGACGGTACCGTGGAAAAGACCGTAGTAGGCAGCGTTGTGGAATCTCTTACGGTAAATCCGCAGAATACGGCGGATTTTGACAGACTGAAAGAAATCTTCCGTGCAGATTCTCTGCAGATGGTCAGCTTCACCATCACAGAGAAGGGCTACAGCCTGGTGAACGGAGCAGGCGAGTTGCTTCCGGCAGTGAAGGCAGACATGGAAAAAGGACCGAAGCAGGCGGACAGCTATATCGGAAAAGTGGCTGCGCTTCTCTATGAGAGATATCTTGACGGACAGAAGCCGATCGCTATGGTAAGCATGGACAACTGCTCCCACAATGGAGACAAGCTGTACGCGGCGATCGACAAGCTGGCAAGAGTATGGGCGGAGAACGGCGTTGCAGAGGCAGGCTTTGTAGATTATGTAAACGACAAATCCAAGGTAAGCTTCCCGTGGACCATGATCGATAAGATCACACCGCGCCCGAATGCAAAGGTAGAAGAGATCCTGAGAGCGGACGGACTGGAAGAGCTTGAGCCGGTCATCACCTCCAAGAATACCTATATCGCACCGTTTGTAAACGCAGAAGAGTGCCAGTACCTTGTAATTGAAGATTCTTTCCCGAACGGCAGACCGAACCTGGAAGAGGGCGGCATCATCTTCACCGAGAGAGAAACCGTGGATAAAGTAGAGAAGATGAAAGTCTGCACCTGCTTAAACCCGCTGCATACCTCACTGGCTGTTTACGGTTGTCTGCTTGGCTATGAGCTGATTTCAGAGGAAATGAAGAATCCGGTTCTTAAGAAAATGGTTGAGACCATCGGTTACAAGGAAGGTCTTCCGGTAGTTGTAAATCCGGGCATTCTTGATCCGGAAAAATTCATTGGCGAGGTTATTAACACCAGACTGCCGAATCCGTTTATGCCGGATACGCCGCAGCGTATCGCGACTGATACCTCACAGAAGCTGGCGATCCGCTTTGGTGAGACCATCAAGGCATACGCAGCTTCCGACAAGCTTGACGTGGCGGATCTGAAGCTGATCCCGCTCGTGCTTGCAGGATGGGTTCGCTATCTGATGGCAATCGACGATAAAGGAAATGCGTTCACACTCAGCCCGGATCCGCTTCTGGCTACCGTTTGCCCGCATGTAGAGGGCATTAAGCTTGGCGAGACAGAGGGCGTGGAAGAAAAGATCCGTCCGATCCTGGAGAACCAGGCAATCTTCGGCGTAGATCTGTATGCACTTGGCATCGCTCCGTTGGTAGTTTCTTACTTCAAGGAACTGATCGCAGGACCGGGAGCTGTAGCTGCAACACTGGAGAAATACGTAAACGCATAGCATGATGCCAGGGCGCTGGATGCGCCGCAATCTGCAGGCATCATATCCGGGGGCTTTTGCCCCTGCATTATATGATAAAAAATAGAAACGGCAATGCCATATCAGGGAGGAAAAAATGAATTTAAATTTAAGACCGGCAAATGAGTGCAAATTTGATGCAGTATCTCTGGGCGAGGTTATGCTTCGTCTTGACCCCGGTGAGGGAAGAATCCGCACCGCACGTTCGTTCCGTGCATGGGAAGGCGGCGGAGAATATAATGTAGTACGTGGTCTGCGCAGATGCTTCGGCATGAAAACGGCTGTTATCACGGCGTTTGCAGACAACGAGGTTGGTAAGCTGATGGAGGATTTCATCCTGCAGGGCGGCGTTGACACTTCTCTTATCAAATGGATGAAGACCGACGGTATCGGCAGAATCTGCAGAAATGGTCTGAACTTCACAGAGAGAGGCTTTGGTATCCGCGGCGCGGTTGGATGCTCTGACCGTGCAAACACAGCGATTTCCAAAGCCACACCGGAGGATTTCGACTTTGACTATATCTTCGGCGAGCTGGGCGTGCGCTGGCTGCACACCGGCGGTATCTACGCGGCACTTTCCGAGCAGTCCTGCGAGACTGTTCTGGCAGCGATCAAGACAGCGAAGAAATACGGTACCGTAATCTCTTATGATCTGAACTATCGTCCGTCCATGTGGAGCGCGATCGGCGGACAGGCAAAGGCGCAGGAAGTAAATAAAGAAATCGCGAAATACGTGGACGTTATGATCGGAAATGAGGAAGACTTTACCGCTTGCCTTGGCTTTGAGATCGAGGGCAACGACGAGAATCTGAAGGAGCTGAATCTGGACGGCTACAAGAAGATGATCAACGAGGCTGCAAAGACCTACCCGAACTTCAAGGCGGTTGCTACCACGCTTCGTGAGGTTAAGACGGCTACTGTAAACGACTGGAGCGCGATCTGCTGGGCAGACGGCGAGATCTACAAGGCAAAGGACTACAAGGGACTGGAGATCATGGACCGTGTAGGCGGCGGCGATTCCTTCGCATCCGGTCTTGTATATGGCCTGATGACTACCGGCGATGCAGAGCTGGCAGTAAACTACGGCGCAGCGCACGGTGCACTGGCGATGACCACACCGGGCGACACCACGATGGCAAGCAAGAAGGAAGTAGAAGCGATCATGGGCGGCGCAGGCGCACGTGTACAGAGATAAAAATCTTATTTCCCCGCGGCATTGGTCAAATGCCCGTGCCCGAAAGGACTAGCCCTTGCAGGGTGTCGCAAGCACGGCGCCTGGCTCATTGCCCGCGGGTATAAAAACGGCGCATGCTTTTGTATGCACAAACGCCACCAGACTGTTTCTGACAATCTGGCGGCGTTTTTTAATTGCCATGCATACGACAAAAACGTCCGGTGGGCGTTTTTTTAATAAGAAAAATACAGCATCTGACCAGCGGTCCCTTTTGGAAAAGAAATGTTCCTCTCTGGCGGAGAAGCTTATTTTAACAGGATGGCAGCAGATTCTCTGGAGATCAGCTTTCCCTGAAGCTGTTCCGTTCTTCCGCTGCTGTTATGTTCGATCATGTCGATCAGCATTTTCGCAGCCGTGATTCCCTGCAGGCTGATGGGGTTTTTAAAGGTGGATAGTTTTGGATTAAAATAGGAGGCAATGCTGATATCATCAAATCCAATAACGCTTATATCCTCAGGCACATGATATCCCATATCGATCAGGGCTTTCATGCAGCCGATGGCGCTGAGGTCATTTCCTCCGATAAAAGCATCCGGCATTTCGCATTCGCGGTTTCTGACAAAAACACTGACTGCGTTATATGTCAGCAGCTCATCAAAGTACCCTTTCAGAATGTATTTCTCGTTCAGCGGAAGATGGCATTCCTTCATGGCATCCATATAACCGCGTTTTCGTTCCTGGCTGTCGTAGACATCCCTGGCGCCCTCGATAAAACCGATTTTTTTATGTCCCAGATTGATGAGGTGTTTTGTCGTGGTATAACCGGCATGGTAAGAGTCAAAAACCACGCTCCCAATGCAGTCGCTTTTATAAGCGCGATCCAGAAATACGGTTTTGATATGGTGCTTTTCCAGAAGCTCCAGCTCCGGAGCCTGTATCCGCTCTCCCTGAAAGACAAAAATGCCGTCGAAACGTTTTCCTAAAATCTGACTTTTGATGACGGAGCTGTTTCTGGTGGTCAGAATGTTGAGCGTGTAGCCCAGATCGGTGCACTGGCCGCTCATGGCTTCGAGCAGGACTGTAAAATAATCGCCGCCAATACTGGAGGTGAGAAAACCAAGCATATAGCTTTTTCCGGATTTCAGATAGCGTCCGCTTAAATTGGGAACGTAATTCAGCCGTTCTGCGGCCTCCAGAACCCGTGCCTTTGTCTCTTCACTTACCAGATCGGAATTATTAAGTGCGTTGGATACCGTGGAAATTGCTACACCGGCTTCTTTTGCCACGTCTTTGATCGTTACCTTTACCATAATCGTTTTATTACTCCATGAAAATTTTATACTGTCTTGTAAACGTTTTTTCGCCTATCTACATCATACAATAAGGGAATAGAAAAATCCAGTACTTTTGTAAAAAATGTACGATGTTACGATATGCAGATGGAAGGAGCGGCGGAGGCTTGGATAATTGTTTTCAATGGTCAATTTTGTGAAAACCTAACAATTTAATGACGAAAAAAAGATGGAAAATGAGGTTTTTTAAGCGATATGCACAAAGCAAAAAAGAAAAATTGGGATGAAATAAATAGGTTTTTATAAAAATATACAGCAAAAAATAAAAATTATATAAATAATTGTAAAAAAGTTCTTTATAAAAACGTTTTTATGTGGTAGTATTGAAATATCATATAAAAACGTTTCGATACCGGTGCGGAGCGCGGAGTGTGAACAAATTTTAAATGATGCGGTGTAGTAACTGCTGCAGGAAAGGTAAAAAATGAGGGAAAAAGGATCAAAAGTTCAAAAGCAACCTTTGGGTATCCGCATTAAACAGTGGTGTATTGATTTTAAGCATCAGATGCCGCTTCAGATGATGGTACTGCCGGGGATCATTTTTATGATCGTATTCAACTACATACCGATCTACGGGCTGAAAATCGCGTTCCAGAATTATACGGTAGTGGACACGCTGGACAGCGCGCGGTGGGTTGGCCTGGAAAATTTCAGAATCATCCTGACGGATAAATATTTCTGGGATTCCGTTGTGAATACGCTGGGTATCAGTCTTCTGAAGCTGTTAATCGGATTTGTGACACCTATTATTCTGGCTATTATGATTTATGAATTGAAGGACGGCCCCTTCAAGAGAATCGTGCAGACGATTTCTTATATGCCGCATTTCCTTTCATGGATTGTGCTTGGCGGTATGTTGATCACCTGGCTGTCTACCACCGGTATGTTTAACCAGATTCTGATGGGGCTGGGAATTATATCGGAAGGAAAGAACATCCTGCTGGATGCGGATAAGTATTGGTGGATCGCAGTGCTGTCGGATGTGTGGAAGAGTACAGGATGGGGGACGATCCTTTATCTGGCCTCTATGGCAGGCATTGATACTACCTACTATGAGGCGGCCCGTATCGACGGAGCCAGCAGATTAAGACAGATCTGGAGCATTACTATTCCTCTGATGAAGACGATCATCAGCCTGAATTTTATTCTGACTGTCAGTGGTCTTTTAAACTCCAACCTGGATCAGACGTTGGTATTGATGAATACGCAGAACCAGGCAAGAGCAGAGGTTATCAACTCCTATGTATACCGTATGGGTCTTTCACAGGGTGATTTCTCCTATGCAACGGCTGCCGGTCTTGGTGTTTCTATCGTTTCGGTTATTCTTCTGGTGATCGCCAACAAGCTGACCAGCAAGTTGAATGATCAGTCAGTACTGTAGGGGGATCATTATGGTGAAAAAGAAAATTTTTAGCGGAGATAAGGTTTTTGACGTAATTAATGTGATATTGCTGGTGTTGGTTACCGCGATCGTCGTTCTGCCGCTGTGGAACGTTGTGGTAAACTCTTTCAGCAGTTCTGCGGCAGTAGCCAGCGGAAAGAGCGTGTTCTGGCCCCAGGAATTTTCTGTAGATAACTACCGCGCCGTATTTCAGGATGCAAGCATCTGGAGCGCTTTCGTGATTTCTGTACTGAAAACCGTGATCGGCGTTGTCTGCCATGTGCTTTTCTGCGCAATGGTAGCCTATGGGATGAGTAAACCGGATCTGAGGGGAAGAAAATTGTATACGGTGATGGGCGTTATCACCATGTTTTTCTCAGGCGGTATGATCCCTACCTATTTATTGATTAAGTCGCTGGGACTGCTGGATAATTTCCTGGTATATATTCTGCCGGCGCTGTTCAGTTACTATGATATGGTTATTCTGATGAACTTCTTCCGTCAGGTTCCGGCCTCTCTGGAAGAGTCAGCAAAGATTGACGGAGCGGGAACATGGAGGATCTTCCTGACGATCATCCTTCCGCTGTCCAAGCCCTCGCTGGCAACCATCGCTCTGTTCCACGGCGTATCCCAGTGGAATGACTTCATGACTGCGAAGCTGTATGTCACAAATCAGGCACTGTATCCGCTGCAGATGAAACTGTATGAGATCATCGTTCAGCAGCAGCTCTCTACCATGAGAAATCCCACCGGCGTGGTGGTCGACTCTACGGCCAGAGGCGTGCAGCTTGCCACCATCGTGGTTACCACTGTACCGATTTTGATTATCTATCCTCTGCTTCAGAAGCATTTTGTATCTGGCATGATGCTGGGTGCAGTAAAAGAATAAACAAGCAATTTTTATGAAAGGAAGGAAAATAAATATGAGAAAAAACAAAAAATATGCAGCAATGCTGGCGGGAACGCTGGCGGCAGCAGCCGTTCTGACCGGATGCGGCGGTGGCGGGTCGCCAAGCCAGAAGTCTGGTGAAATTCCGGAGCTGACAGAGGATCGTTATACTCTGGATGAAAACACGCCGGCATGGCAGCTCGACAAGAAGGAGAATACCGAGCTGACCTGGTATGTGAATGCAGACTGGTGGAACACCGACTGGGGCAATGACGTAGTTACCAGGAAGATCAAAGAGGATCTGAAACTGGATGTAAAATTTATTACAGGTGATGACACCAAGCTGAACACCTTCTTTGCGGGCGGCGAAATGCCGGATATTATCACGATTCTGGATGCAAGCTCCTCTGCGGCAAATTCCGCGGCGAAATGGGCGCTTCCGCTGAATGAGCTGGCCGAGAAATATGATCCGTATTTCTTCGAGGTAGCGGCGCCGGATACACTGAACTGGTTCAGGCTGGATGACGGAAATACCTATGGATATCCGGATTATTCCAATGGTCAGGCTGATTACGACAGCGGCGCACTGAAGGCTTCCACAGCATTTGCTATCCGTAAGGATGTCTATGAAGAGCTGGGTGAGCCGGAGATGGGAACACCGGAACAGTTTCTGGATGTACTGGGACAGATTAAGGAAAAATATCCGGATCTGATACCGTTTGGTTCCAACTCCATGACAGACAGCGCCGGTTCGCTGGAAGCGGATCTTCAGAACTTCCTTGGCGTACCTGTTGAAAATGAGGATGGAACCTGGTATGATAGGGACATGGATGAGGATTATCTGACATGGATCAATGTTCTGAGCCAGGCTTACCGTAAGGGGTATATCAGCGACGATAATTTCTCTGATGACGGAACTTCCCATGAGGATAAGATCAAAGCCGGCAAATATGCCTGCGTGTTCATCGGCGGCACACCGCAGCGTTCCGGTCCGCTTCAGGTTTGGAGAAGCGGACATCCGGATGCCGAGTACATTGCGATTGACGGACCTCAGAGCACATTGGGACGCAAACCGACACTGAACCAGGCAGGACTGTCCGGCTGGATGATCAACTACATTACTAAGGATTGTAAGGATCCCATCAAGGCAATCGAACTCTTTACTTACCTGATCTCTCCGGAGGGCGGTATCCTTTGCAAATACGGTGTTGAGGGAGAAACCTATGAAATTAACAGCGAGGGTCTCTATGAGCTGCTTCCGGAAGTAAAGGAGATGCAGTTGAATGACAACGATGCCTTCAAGAAGACCTACCGTCTGTCTGAGTTCATCGTATTCGGTCATGACCGTTATGATTATCTGTCGGCCGATAAGCCGGAGGCTACCCTGCAGATGCAGGAATGGGGCGAAGGAAAACTGAAATCCCAGTTTGTTATTGAGAATATTAAACCGGATCAGGGTACTGCGGAAGCCAGAAGCCTGAGCGCTATTACGACTAACTGGTATACTACTCTGACCAGCCTGATTCGCTCCAAGGATGATACAGAGTTTAACCAGATTCTGGAAGATCACAAGAAATTCCGGGAGGACAATAACTTTGATGCCATTGTGAAGATTTACAATGAAAAGATGGCAAAGAACAGAGAAAAACTTGAAGGTAAGTAAAACATGTATATGGATGTTTACACAACAAGTTCATCGAAACGCTTTGAGAAAACCGTCATGGAATTTGTGGATCGTCCCAGAGCGGAGATGAATCTGATCAAAATCTATCCCGATGAAGTATATCAGGAGATCCTGGGATTTGGCGGCGCGCTCACAGAATCCTCCGCATACGTGTGGAGCAGAATGGGGGCGGAGAATAAAGAAAAACTGCTGGGGCTGTATTTTGGCCCCGGCAGCAACGACTATAATCTTTGCCGGATCCATATCCAGAGCTGCGATTTTTCTTTGGGAAACCGCAGCTATGTGGAAGATGGGGATGGGGAACTGACCACGTTTTCCATAGAGGGAGACCGGACGTATATCCTTCCTTTCATAAAGGCGGCGCAGGAGAAAAACGAAGAGATTTCATTTCTGGCATCTCCCTGGAGTCCTCCGGGCTTTATGAAGACCAATGGTGAGATGAATCACGGCGGAAAGCTGAAGGAAGAATATTATGATTCCTGGGCCAGGCTGATCGTGAAGTTTGTACAGGCGTATGAAAAGGAAGGCATTGTCGTTTCGCGTCTGACGCTGCAGAATGAGCCTGTGGCTGTTCAGCGCTGGGAATCCTGTATTTTCTCCGGCGAGGAGGAGCGGGAGTTTGCCTGCGGATATCTGAGAAAGCGATTGGATGAAGCCGGTTATCAGCAGGTAAAGCTGAACATCTGGGATCAAAACAAGGATCTGATCATTGAGCGGACGAAGGAGACCTTTTCCACAGAAGAAGCATATCAGGCTATTCAGGGCATTGCATTCCATTGGTATTCCGGGGATCACTTTGAAGCGCTGCGGGCTGTCCGTGACAGATATCCCGATAAGGAGATTATTTTTACGGAAGGCTGCGTGGAGTACAATGGATTTTCCAAAAGAACGGAGCATGATTTTGCGGAATCCTATGCGCACGGGTTGATCGGTGACCTGAATGCGGGGATGAATGGATTTATTGACTGGAATGTATATCTGGATCAGCAGGGCGGACCGAACCATGTGAAGAATTTCTGCGATGCGCCTGTTATGTGCGATTTGGAAAATGATACGGTGGAAGTGAAGATGTCCTATTATTATATAGGTCATTTCAGCAGATTTATCCGACGTGGTGCAAGGCGGCTGCTTACAACCAGATATACCAATAATCTGGAGTGCTGCGCCTTCCGCAACCCGGACGGGGAAATGGTACTGATCGTGATGAACGCCACAGATCAGGAACAGAAATTTGAACTTATGGTAGAGGGAAAGACCTGCCGGATGCAATTAGAGGCACATTCTATTATAACAGTCTGTTGGAAATAAAAAGATGGGGCTGTTGCAAAATATGTTTAAACGGTATTTTGCAATAGCTCCTTTTTGACGGAGGAGAGAGATGATGGACAATATAAATAAGACAGCGGTTCCCAAGAAGGGTCTCGCAGCTTTTGCCAGAAAAGCAGCGGCGGAGGGAATCGTTCTTCTGAAAAATGATGATCATATGCTGCCGTTTTCCGGAGAAGACCGGGTCGCAGTGTTTGGAAGAATGCAGATTGCTTCCTACCGCAGCGGCACGGGATCGGGCGGAGCGGTAAATGTGGCGTATGCGGTCAGCATTCTGGATGGACTGCGGGCGCAGAAGGTTTTTGCGATTGATGAAAAACTGGCGGGGGTCTATGAGGACTGGATAGCGGAGCACCCCTTTGATGACGGCGGCGGAGGCTGGGCGGCGGAACCCTGGCATCAGGAAGAAATGGAGCTGAGCCGTCAGGTGCTGGAAGCTGCCGCTGCCGCGAATAATAAGGCGGTCATTGTGATCGGACGCACCGCCGGGGAGGATAAGGACAACAGTGATGTGGAGGGCAGCTATCGTCTCACGAAAAAGGAAATGGGAATGCTGCGGGATGTCTGCGCGCATTTTGATCAGGTAGCGGTGCTGCTGAATGTCTCCAATATTATAGATATGAAATGGATGGAAGAATCCGGCATAGCTTCTTCTGTGAAGACGGTGATGTATATCTGGCAGGGAGGCATGGAGGGTGGAAATGCTGTGGCGGATGTGCTGAGCGGCGCGGTCACTCCTTCCGGGAAGCTGACAGACACGATTGCCAGAGATCTGGCAGATTACCCTTCTACAAAGAACTACGGGGGCGATACCCGCAATATTTATGAGGAAGATATTTACGTGGGGTACCGTTACTTTGAAACATTTGCCCCGGAACGGGTGATGTTTCCTTTTGGCTACGGACTATCCTACACAGATTTTGTTCTGGAGCCGGGAAACGGTATTTGTGATGAAAAAGGAAAAAAACTGGAACTGGAAGTGACAGTAAAAAATACAGGAGACCGGAGGGGCAAGGAGACTGTGCAGGTTTATGTGCAGGCGCCGCAGGGAAGGCTTGGAAAGCCGGTCAGAGTGCTGGCGTGTTTTGCTAAGACCGGGACA
Organism: Marvinbryantia sp.; assembly: GCF_047017445.1. Lineage (NCBI taxonomy): Bacteria > Bacillati > Bacillota > Clostridia > Lachnospirales > Lachnospiraceae > Marvinbryantia > Marvinbryantia sp. The sequence goes on from NZ_JBKXTT010000003.1 coordinate 201,788, forward strand.
CTGGAACCGGGCGGACAGGAAACGGTGCGTCTGTCTGTGCCGTTCGTGAATTTCGCGTCCTATGATGATGGCGGTGTAACGGGAAACAGGAGCTGCTGGGTGCTGGAAGGCGGGGAATATCATGTTTATGCAGGCAATAGCTGCAGAACGGACCAGCAGGTGTTTTTTGACGGCGCGCCATGCTTCCTGTTAAAGGAGACGCTGATACTGGAACAGTTAGAGGAAGCGTTGGCGCCGGTGCAGCCTTTTCAGAGAATTGTTCCGGGTGCGGAGGGCAAAAACGGCAGTTTTGCAATGGCCTTTGAGGATGTGCCGCTGGCACAGGCGGATCTGAAAAAAAGGATTCTGGAACGTCTTCCGAAGGAGATCCCCTTCACGGGTGACCGTGGTATTACTTTGCAGCAGGTCAGTGAGGGAATCGCTTCTCTGGATGAATTTATCGGCCAGATGAGTCCGGAGGATCTGGCAGTGATGGTGCGTGCAGAGGGCATGAGCAGTCCTATGGTAACGCCCGGAACAGCATCTGCATTTGGCGGCGTAGGGGACAGACTGCAGGAGTGGGGCATCCCCGTTGCGTGTGCGGCAGACGGACCTTCCGGCATTCGCATGGAAGGAGGCAGAAAAGCTACCCAGCTTCCCATCGGAACGCTTCTGGCGGCTACCTGGAATGTCCCGCTGATGGAGGAGCTGTATGCTCTGGAAGGACAGGAAATGGTGCTTAACCAGATCGATACATTACTGGGACCGGGTATAAATATTCGGAGAAATCCTCTCAACGGCAGAAATTTTGAATATTTTTCAGAAGACCCTCTGATGACGGGAGCTATGGCAGCCGCCGTCGTAAGGGGTATCGCGAAGAGCGGCGTTCATGCCACAGTAAAGCACTTTGCCTGCAACAGCCAGGAAAAAGACCGTTCTATGGTGGATGCAGTGGTATCGGAGCGCGCGCTGCGGGAGATTTATTTGAAAGGATTTGAAATTGCGGTGAAGGAAGGAGAGGCACAGTCCATCATGACCTCCTATAATCCTGTCAACGGTCACTGGAGCGCGTCTAATTATGATCTGCTGACAACGATTGCCCGCAGGGAATGGGGATATAATGGCATCTTTATGACCGACTGGTGGGCAAAGATGAATCATGTTATAACGGGAGGAACGGCTACGATCCAGCAGACCGGAAGTATGGTACGGGCCGGGAATGATCTGTATATGGTGGTGCGCAACAGCGGAGCTGAGAGCAACGTTCATGAAGACGATACGCTGGAGAAACTGCAGGGCGGAGAACTGACGATGGGAGAGCTGCAGCAGTGCGGAAAGAATATCTGCCGTTTCCTGATGAAAACGCCAGCCTTCCGGGAGGGAAGAACGGCAGGATATATAGAACGCACCATAATTCCGCGGGAGGAAGCTGATTCAGAAGAAATTCTGGAAGATGGGATCCGCATTCCGGCAGGCGGCTGCTTCCGGGTACGGGAGGGCGGAAGTTTTCGGGTGACGATGGGCTGCGTGTGTCCGGGAAATGAACAGATGCAGACCACGTGCAGGATCCTTCTGAATGGACAGGAGGTCAGCATCGTGCAGATCAACGGAACACACGGAAAGCTCTGCGTTTTGAAGCTTGTGAAAGTGAAGCTGGAGCCGGGCTGCTACCGGGCAGGCATAGAAATCCTGAAACCTGGCATTCAGATGGAATGGCTGGAATTAATCAGAAAATAGCAGAATGATTGTGGGTCAAAGTGCTCCGGAAGCTGACCGGAGATGAAAATTTTGCGGTAGGAGGATATGTGCCATGGAACAGGAAAAGAGCGGAAATTATCAGGAGGATCTTCATCTGGAAAATTATACGGCAAAGTATGAAGAAAAAAAGGCCGGCTGGGAAACCATGCTCTATGAGGGCGGAAGGAAAAAGGAATCGCTGAACGGATACTGGCATTATGGCGTGGATCAATACGATACCTGTCTGCGTGCCAACTGGTATAAGGAGCAGTATTATGATGAGGAAGGAAGAACGCTGCCCGTGGATTTTTCCTTTGATGAGTGGCCGGTGATGAAGCTGCCCTGCTGCTGGAATATGCAGCAGGAAGCGTATAAGCTTTATGAAGGCAGCTTCGTGTTTACCAGAAGATTCCGCTATGAGAAGCAGGGGGTGGAGCGGGTGTTTCTGAAAATCGGCGCGGCCAACTACGTATGCCGGGTGTTTCTGAACAAACAGTATGTGGGAATGCACCGGGGCGGATCTACTCCCTTTTATCTGGAGATCACGGATTTTTTACAGACGGAGAACAGGATCCTGCTGACCTGTGACAATACGAGAAAGAGCACGCAGGTGCCTATGGAAAATACGGATTGGTTTAATTATGGCGGTGTTTATCGTGATATTGAGCTGATCCGGGTGCCGGAAATATTTATCCGGGATCTGCGGATCAATCTGGAACCGGACAATACCGATTATAATGTGATTGAAGCAGAGCTAAAGCTTTCAGACATGACGAGCGGAACGGCAGAGCTGGAAATTCCGGGGCTTGGCATCCGGCAGGAAATCCCGGTTAAGGATGGCAGGGGGCAGTGCAGGATCGAGGCGAAGCCAACACTGTGGACACCGGAAAATCCGGTCCTGTATGATATCCGGGTCAGCTTTGGAGCGGATCTGGTCAGTGACCGCATGGGTTTCCGTACCATAAAGGCGGAAGGAAATACGATTTATCTGAATGGAGAGCCTGTTTTCCTGCGGGGCATCAGCTGTCATGAGGAGAGTGTGGAAAACGGAAAAGCATTGACTGACAAGGAGCGGCTGGAGAATCTGAAGCTTGCGAAGGAGCTGGGCTGCAACTATATGCGTCTGGCCCATTATCCTCACAATGAGCAAACCGCACGTCTGGCGGATGAGCTGGGCATTCTTCTGTGGGAGGAGATTCCGGTGTACTGGGCTATCGCATTCCACAATAAGGAAACGCTGGCTGACGCAAAAAATCAGCTTCTGGAGCTGATGCGCCGTGATTACAATCGCGCCAGCGTAATCATCTGGTCTGTGGGAAATGAGAATGCGGATACGGATGCGCGTCTGGCGTTTATGGGAGAGCTGGCAAATACGGCTCGTGATTATGACCATACCAGAATGGTGTCCGCCGCCTGCCTGGTGGACGGGGAGAAAAACCAGATCTGTGACCGCCTGTGCGATTACCTGGACGTTATCGGCATCAACGAATATTGCGGCTGGTATACCCCGGATTTTGAAAAGCTTCCCGAAATGCTAAAGAACAGTCATCCCGCCAAACCGGTGGTCATTACGGAGTTTGGCGCGGATGCCAGACCGGGACAACGGGGAACCATTGCGGACAAGTTCTCAGAGGATTGTCAGGCATATGTGTATGAAAGACAGGTGGAGACGCTGGAAAAGAGCGATTATATTAAGGGCATGACCCCCTGGATCCTTTACGATTTCCGCTGCCCCAGACGGCTTTCCGCCATTCAGGATTACTACAATCTGAAGGGGTTGTGCTCCGCCGATAAAAGTTATAAAAAGCCGGCATTCTTTGTATTGCAGGAGTTTTACAGGAGAATGGCTCAAAAATAATCCGTTTTTCAAAAGAGACTGTGATTTTGCATGGAAAAGTGGTATAATGCAGAAAAATATAACTTACATGAGACCGGCACAGCCGGTTGAAAGGAGATGTGACAGTCTGATTTGCAGAACGGAATACAGGAGAAGCACAAGGATGTGCACGAAAGACCGCTCGGAAGCGGAATGGGGGAGAAGATTACGGAAGGCGTTATCTGGAAGCAGCTTCTGATCTTTTTCTTCCCGATTTTGATCGGCACTTTTTTTCAGCAATTATATAACACGGTGGATGCCGTTGTGGTGGGCAGGTTTGCGGGAAAAGAAGCACTGTCCAGCGTGGGCGGTTCCTCCAGCCAGATCATCAATCTGGTGGTCGGGTTTTTTACCGGACTGACTTCCGGGGCATCGGTTATTATTTCGCAGTATTTTGGAGCGAAGAAGCGGGAGGAGCTGCAGAAGGCGCTGCATACCGCTTATGCGTTTTCCATTTTGTTCGGCATACTGATCGGACTGGCTGGCGTGGTGCTGACGCCGATGCTGCTTGCGCAGATGAACACGCCGGAGGAGCTGATGCACGATTCTGTGATGTATGTGCGGATTTATTTTGCCGGGCTGGCGTTTGTGCTGGTTTACAATATGGGTTCCGCAATTTTGCGTGCGATCGGCGATTCCAGGAGGCCGCTGTATTATCTGATCATCTGCTGCATTATCAATATCGTGCTCGACCTTGCGCTGGTGCTTGGACTGCGCCTTGGCGTGCTCGGCGTGGCGGCTGCAACCCTGTTTTCGCAGGCGGTCAGCGCTATGCTGGTTACGCGCGCACTGATGTACCATACAGAGGAGATGGAACTGCGGCTGGGCGAGATCCGGATACAGAGGGATATGCTGGGCAAGATGCTGCGCATCGGACTTCCCACCGGTATTCAGTCGAGCATGTACAGTATTTCGAATGTGCTGCTGCAGGCATCCCTGAATAATCTTGGCGTAGATACAATGGCGGCATGGGCTGCTTTTGGAAAAATCGACAGCATTGTATGGATGATCAATGGAGCATTCGGTATTTCGGTGACGACCTTTGTCGGACAAAATTTCGGCGCCGGAAAGTGGGATCGTGTGCGCAAGGGAACGCGGGACTGCCTGCTGATGACAGTGGGAACTGAGATGGCGCTCAGCGCGCTGATCGTATTTGTCGGGCAGTACCTGTTCGGCGTTTTTACATCGGATGCCGGTGTTGTGCAGATCGGAATGCGTATGGTACGGATCATTTCGCCTACCTACTGGCTGTTCGCGTTTATCGAGATTTATTCCGGCTCTTTGCGCGCACAGGGCAGCGTGCTGGTGACGACCATTATGACGCTGGTTGGCGTTTGCCTTCTGCGTGTGATCTGGGTGATGTTTATTGTGCCAAACGGAAAACTGGAGCAGCTTATTGCCTGCTACCCGATCACCTGGGTAGTGACTGCAGCGGCGATGATCATTTATTATTTCTATAAGCAGAAACGAATCGTACGGTCATTTACATAAAAAGTCTTGTAAAAAATGTCCTGTGTGCGTACAACGTTTATATAATTGTGATTATAATAATCGTGATTATATAAATAAAAAGCCGGAGGGCATTTTTATGTACATTGGAAGAAAAGGAAAGGCGGCAGTATGGTTTCTTTTGAGGAATTTCAGGATATGATAGAGGAAATTGTTCAGACCTTTCCGGAGGAGTTCTTCCGGGAGCTGAACGGCGGAGTTTTTGCGCGCAAACATCCGAAATACCACCCGGAAGGCGTTGGCCATGAGCTTTTTATCATGGGCGAATACTGCAGGCAGCACCATCTTGGGCGCTTTATTGTGATTTATTATGGTTCTTTTGCGCAGGTGTACGGGCATTTGCCGAAGGAGGATCTGGCGAAACGGCTGCGCAAAGTGCTGCTGCATGAATTCCGGCATCATCTGGAATCGCTCGCCGGGGAGCGTGATCTGGAGATCGAGGATGCGATAGAGATCGCGGAATACCGGGAGCGGCGGGGAATATAAAGATCAGGCAGATGATTTTAGAAATAGCGGGGAGACATGGAAATGAGTGGAAACCTAAAATATCAGAAACAACTGACGTTTTCTGAGATCACGGTGCAGATTACAGAGCTGGGAGAAGATTATCACATCATGCTCCGGGGCGGAGATAAGCCGCATATTGGCTGCACGGTGCTGGCCGTTCCGCGGCCGTCGCTGACCGGGGACGGAAGTATTTCTGTCACATCCTCGGTGCTGAATGTGACCGGGCACAAGGATGAGCAGCTCTGCCGTTATCTGGCGGAGGAAATTGCCAGAAAAAAACGGGCAGTCGTGGTCTGCACGGGCGGATTTCACTATGATAACATATCTTCTGCGCAGATACAGGAAGTACTTGCGGCAGTCAGAGAAATCTGCGAAAATATCATATGATTTTTAGTTTAATGAAATGGGGGTCAATGAGTATGACCAGTATAAAGGATGTTGCTCAGCGGGCAGGTGTGGGCGTGGCAACCGTGTCGAGAGTCTTGAATGAGACCGGATATGTATCGGCGGAAACGCGAAAGAAAGTACAGGATGCGATGGAAGAGCTGAATTATATTCCGAACGAATTGGCGAGGAACCTTCTTCACAAAAAAAGCGGAATTGTGGCGATTATTATACCTAAGATCTCTCATCCGTTTTTTGCAGAATTTGTATTGTATGCAGAGGAAGAATTGCTGAAAAATGGTTACAAGACAATGATATGCAGTACCTACAGCGAACAGAATTATGAGAAGGAATATTTAAATATGCTCAATCGGCACATTGTAGACGGCATTATCGCGGGCGGGCATACGCTGGCGCTGGAGGATTATGCGAGTGTCAGCAGACCTGTCGTGGCCCTGGATCGTTTTCTCGGGGAACATATTCCGACGGTTGCATCCGATCACAGGATCGGCGGCCGTCTGGCAGCGGAGAAAATGATAGAGTGCGGCTGCAAATGTGTGGTTCAGGTACAGGGAGCGCTGGTGGTTGATTCACCGTCTCATGAGCGGCATTATGAGTTTGAGCGCGTTATGAAAAAGCATGGGGTCAAGGTATATTCTTATGAGATGGAATGGAACGATTTTGATTACGGCCGTTATGAGGAGACCGCGCGGGATATTATAAAAAAGTATCCGGATATTGATGGGATATTTGCAGTGGATGTCATTGCCATGGCATTTTTAAAGCAGCTTAGCCGGATGAAGAAAAATGTTCCGGAGGATGTTCAGGTGGTAGGCTACGACGGCACATATATTTCCAAGGTGTCGGTCCCGGAGCTGACGGTTGTCGAACAGCCGATTCCGGAGCTGTCCAGACGCGCCGTAAAAATGGTGATCGGTATGATTGAAGGCAAACGGTATAAAAATAAGCTGGTACTTCTGGAGCCGCAGATGAGAATAGGCGAGAGCACCAAGAATGGGCAGAAATAAAAATTGAAGGAAACCGTGATAAATAACGTTGGTAAAAATATACAAAAATTAGAAAAGTGAAACGGATTCCATATAGATAAAAAGTCAAATAGTGCTTGACAGGGAAAAGGAATAATGGTATATTAGTAATAACTTAGAAATAGGCGCATATTTCAATGAGTAATCAGAGTTTTGTAACAGTTATTTAATAAAGAATTTCCTGCGGGAAATTCTTTAAAAAAACCAAATGTGGAAAGGTTTCCACAAGAAAGAATGGAGGGTTAGTAAATGAAAAAACAGATCAAAAAAATTGCCGCATTGGGTATCACGGCTGCTATGGCACTTTCCGCATCTATGCTCGCAAGTGCAGAAGGAGAAACACTGCGTGTATTAAACTGGGGCAATACGGAAGAAGAGCAGATTGCGAACGATGCAATTGCGCGCTTTAATGAAGCTTATCCGGATGTGACGGTGGAGCAGACCTGTGTGCCGGTAGAATCCTGGTCTGATTTTGTTCAGAAATGGATCACGATGTGTACCTCCGGCGAGACCCCGGATGTAATCAGTATCGGTCTGGAAGCTGCACAGATGGCGGTGAGCAACGATCTGCTCCTTCCGCTGAATGATATCATTGATGCGGATGAAGACCTGACCGCAAAGAAGAGTGAGTATGCGGAAGTGCTTCTTGACGGTTTCAGCGTGGATGGAAATATTTACGGTCTGCCGAATGGCACACAGACAATGGTGGTCTATTATAACAAAGAGATGTTTGACGCAGCAGGTATTGCTTATCCGCAGGATGGCTGGACATGGGATGAATTTATGGAGACGGCAAGAGCGCTGACCACAGATGAGGTATATGGTTTTGGGCTGTCCAGTTCCTACTTCCAGCTGACACCGTGGTGGGCGACAAATGATGCTTCTCTGGTGGCTGATGATGGTGTTACTCCGACGATCAACAGTGAGGGTATCGTAGAAGCAGTAACTTTCTTAAATGATATGGTGAAAGAAGGGGTTACACCGGATCCGATCAGCTCTGATGTATATACGATGTTCTCCGCGAAAAAGCTCGCTATGGTTGGTGCGGGACGCTGGGTACTGAATACATGGATAGATGCAGGACTGACGAATGATACGTTTGATTGCGTACAGTGGCCGGTGAACAAGAAAGAAGGATCTGTATATGGAGGGTCTGCGTGGTGCATCAGCTCTGCGACGGAGCACCAGGATCTTGCAGTTGCACTTCTGAAAGAAATGGTTTCTGATGAAACACTGACTGCAGTGGCAGCGGGAGGCCAGCAGGTACCGCCGACAGAGGGACTGGCTACGGATACGGCGATTATGGGGACAACTCCGGATAACATTCTGGGCATCTGGAAGGCGGTTACCATTGCCTCTCCCATCTCCGCGCCGACTTATTTTGGTGATCTGGAGCAGACGACACTTCGCGCTCTCGAAGAAGTATTCTCAGGTGCAAAAGAGCCGCAGGCAGCGTTGGATGACGCACAGGCTGAAATTGAAAGTGCAATTCAGTAATACATGGAGGGCGCTCTCGGGGCGCCCTTTGATTTTTCCTGGAAATAAGGGGGAATATAGTATTGAACAAAAAGAGGTATAAAAGAAAATGGAATAAAAAAGAACTCAGAGCGGCATATTTGTTCACATTGCCGTCGTTTATAGGGTTCCTGTGTTTTGTGCTGATCCCCATTATTTGGGTCATCATTATTTCTTTTCAGAAGTATAACGTGTTTACTACCGCGAGTACCTGGGTGGGACTTAAAAACTACCAGAAAATCTTTTCAGATACCCGTTCGCTTACGGCACTGAAGAATACGCTTTGGTATACAGTCTGCTGTGCGGTTGGCAATACAGCAGCCGGTCTGATCCTGGCTGTCCTGGTGGATGATATCTTACCGAAAAAGCTCAGCGTATTTTTCCGGTCCGTCTATTTCTTTCCATCGCTGGTCGGACTGACTTTTGTGGCAATTATCTGGCAGGCATTTTTTCAGACGGATGCCGGCGTGATCAATTATTATCTGGGAAAGATCGGGATTTCAAAAATTGGTTGGCTGAGCAATCAGAGCTTTTCCAAGATATCCGTATTGATCCTGGACTGCTGGAAAAATGCCGGAATGTCGATGCTGCTGATTTTGGCGGGACTGCAGAACGTGGATCGCGGATTACTGGAGGCTGCAAGTATTGACGGAGCAAATGCCTTCCAGAGATTTTTTCGGGTAATTATTCCGGTGGCATCTCCGCAGATTTTCTTTGTGCTGATCATGAATGTGACAGGAGCCCTGAGAATCTATGAATCGGTTTATGTACTGACCGGCGGCGGACCGGGAGATTCCTCGCGAAGCCTGGTCATGCTGATTGCGGAGAAAGGCTTTACATCCTTTGATTATGGAACGGCATCGGCGCTGTCGGTCATGCTGCTGGCATTAATTGCTGTTGTAACCGTCATTCAGTTTGCAGGAAGTAAATGGTGGGTGCATTATGAATAGGAAAATTACAGTATTCGGTAAAAAAATAAAGGTGAGCCATATCCTGCTTACGATTATTATGCTGATGATCGCATTTATCATGATCGCACCATTTTTGTGGGTGTTTTCCGCATCTTTGCGGCCTTATAGTGAGGCGACTGCGCTGCCGCCAAAGTGGCTGCCGCCGTCCTTTTCAGAGATGAGGCTGAAGTATTATGCAAAGCTGTTTTCCGGCACCATTCCGTTTTTTACATTTATGGGAAACAGCCTGAAGATGAGTACTGTAATTACACTTGGCATGGTATTTCACGGAGCGATTGCGGGATATGCATATGCGAAATTTAATTTTCCGGGAAAAAACCTGATGTTTGGCATGATGATGGTAGCGATGATGGTTCCGGTACAGGTGACGATTGTTGCGCTATATAAAATCATGAATCTTCTGGGAGTTATTAACACGTCGCTTGCCGTTACACTGCCTTCTATCCTGGGGGCAAGCTGCCCGGGACTTGCCGGTGCCTTTGGTGTATTTATGATGAGGCAGTTTTTTCTGTCGGTTCCAAGAGAACTGAATGAGGCAGCTGCTATTGACGGAGCAGGACCCATCCGCACGTTTGTGGAAATTATGGTACCGATGGCAAAGTCCACGCTGGCATCGCTGGCGATCATTGTATTTACGTTTTCCTGGAATGATTATTTTACAACGTTTATCATGATTAACGATACAGAAAAATTGTCATTGCCGGTAGGAATTCTGTCCATTCGTCAGCCGTATGCAACGGGAGATAATGTAGAGTTTGCAGCAGTCGTACTGTCGATACTGCCGGTGCTGATCGTATTTATTATCGGGCAGAAGTGGATTGTGAAGAGTATGACCCATGTAGGTGTCAAAGGATAATGATATCAGTAGGAGGATTATGAAATGAATAAAGAAGCATTGCATTCGAAGGTGGAATTGTTTGAGACAGGAGGCGAGATCTCTTATCAGGGAGATGCGTCAGTGGCAAAATTTCTTCTGGGCGGTCTGGGAACCGGAAATATTGCGGTGGGTCCGAGAGGTGAGCTGAGAGACTGGGAAATTTTTAACTGGCCGGGCAAGGGACAGTTTGTGCCGTTTTCTTTCTTTGCAATCTGGGCGAAGGAAGAGGGAAAAGAACCGGTTGCCAGAATTCTGGAATCGAAAATTAAACCGCCATATTACAAATCACACGGTTTTTTAAACGGTGAGCTGGCGGGAATCCCGAGATTTGAAAAATCGAAAATGGTAGGAAAACAGCCCTTTGTATATGTAGATCTGGAGGACAGCAAGGTGCCGCTGAAGGTGCGCATGGAAGCGTATACGCCTTTTATTCCGCTTGATGCGGACAATTCCGGTATACCGACGGCTATTATCAAATATAAAATCAGTAATCCGACAAACCGGCCGATCGATGTTTCTGTAGTGGGAACGCTGGCAAATGTGGTTGGATTTGACGGATATGATGTATTTAACAATGTCAAGCTGGTTGACCAGGTGGAAAATGAGTACCGGGAAGAAGGAGAGCTGAAGGGCTGGTATTATACTGCAAAAAATCTGAAAGAAACGGATATGAAGTTTGGGTCCATGTCGATCGCGACTACCAATAAGAATGGGATCACGCATAAAAAATGGCTGCATGGACAGTGGACGGACAATGCGCAGGACTTCTGGGATGACTTTACGGAGGACGGAAAACTTACGGAAGAGGAAGAAATTGAGGCAAAGGGCTGTGATCTTTTGTCACATTACGATTTCAGCTTCCTCAATCTGAAAGAGAGAATCAGTTCTGTCAGCAGTTATGAGACGATCGGGCCAAATGAGGAGAAGGAGTTTGAGTTTTTGATTTCCTGGTATTTTCCGAACCGTCCAAAGGGCTGGATCGAGTACGACGCCGATCTGGAGCGGTATGCAAAGGGCGGATATGACAGCATCCGCAACTATTACGCAACCCTGTTTAAGGATGCGTGGGATGTCAGCCGCTATGTGGTGGAAAAGAAAGACTATCTGGAGGGCATGTCGAAGGCATTTGAGAATGCGCTGTTTGATACGACGCTCCCGATGTATGTGATCGATGCTGTGGCTTCCAATATCATGTCTATGAAGAGTCACTGCTGCTTCCGCATTGAAAACGGCAATTTCCTTGGCTGGGAGGGTATCCGTGATTATGTTGGATGCGGACAGGGAAATGTAAACCATGTGTGGAATTATGCGACTGCGGTAGCAAATCTGTTTCCGGAGCTGGAGATTACCATGCGCAATGTGGAATTCAATGTGGAGCTGGATGAAGACGGCTGCATGCCGTTCCGCGCAAGAAAGTGCCTGGGCGAGAGCAGATGGGATATGATTCCGGCGTGCGACGGGGAATTTGGTTCCATTCTGAGAGTTTACCGCGAGTGGAAGTATACCGGCGATGACGAATTCCTCAGAGGGATCTGGGATAATATGATGAAGGCGCTTGAATATTCCATTAAGGAATGGGATACGGACGGAGACGGCGTGCTGGACGGGAAGATGCATGTAACATATGATATTGAGTTTTATGGTCCGAATACCATGACCAATACCATTTACCTGGGGGCGATCAAGGGCGTGGCAGAAATGGCAGAATATCTGGGGAAAACAGAGACGGCTGAAAAATACCGCGCACTGTATGAGAAAGCGGCCCCGCTGGTGGATGAAAAGCTTTTCAATGGAGAGTATTACATTCAGGAACTGGAGGATGTGGATGCGTATCGCTATCAGTACGGACAAGGCTGCCTGACCGATCAGCTTCTGGGACAGTTTATGGCACAGACGGCAGGTCTTGGCTATGTGCTTCCGAAGGAGCATGTGAAGAAGGCGCTGGAATCTATATATAAATATAATTTCAAGGAGTGCATGGAGGATGTCCCGAATGTGCAGCGGACGTATGCGCTGAACGATGAGGCGGGACTGGTTCTCTGCTCCTGGCCAAAGGGCGGCAGACCGCGCTTCCCATTTGCATATTGTGATGAGGTGTGGACAGGCGTAGAGTATCAGGTTGCGGTTACTATGGTGAAAGAGGGTATGATTGAAGAAGCCTTTACGATCATTAAGGCAATTCGCGACCGCTATGACGGATACAAGAGATGCCCATGGAGCGAGACAGAAGCAGGCCATCACTATATCCGCCCAATGTCAAGCTTTTCTCTGATTCCGGAGCTGGCAGGGTATCAGTGTGATATGGTCCATAAGACAATGTCCTTTGCACCGGTGATCAATCAGAAGGATTACAGAACTTTCTGGATTAACGGAAAGGGCTGGGGCACTTATCATCAGACAGTGGGCAATGACGGCCAGGTGAAAAAGGAACTGAAGGTACTCTATGGAAATATTGATGGCATAAAGGTAGAATAGTATGGGGAAAGACAGATTAACTGGTATACAACCACGCACGGAAGAGGAAAAGATATGGCGCCCCCTGTATCACTTTACACCGCCGACTGCATGGATGAATGATCCAAACGGCCTCATTTATTATAAGGGATGGTATCACTTATTCTATCAGTATAATCCCAACAACTGTGACTGGGCGTCTATGCATTGGGGTCATGCGGTAAGTGAGGATATGGTTCACTGGAAGGATATGCCGATCGCACTGACCCCTGACAAAGACTATGACTGTCACCCGGAGGGAGGATGCTTTTCCGGAAGTGCGGTGGAGAAAGATGGGATCTTATATCTGTTTTACACGGCAACAACGATCATTGATGGGGAAGTGAGACAAAGCCAGTGCCTGGTAACCTCCTGTGACGGCAGTCATTTTGAGAAATTTGAGGGCAATCCGGTAATCGGCGGACCGCCCGAGGGAGCTTCGGCAGATTTCAGAGATCCGAAAGTTTTCTGCTGGAACGGAAAATGGTATATGGTCGTAGGCGGAACGGTAAATGGTACTGCGAAGGATGGCGACGGAAGAGTCTTTCTGTATGAATCGGAGGATCTGTATCACTGGAAATACCGCGGCGCAGTGCTGAAATCCAACGGAAAGCTGGGGACTATGTTTGAATGCCCGGATCTGTTTTTTCTGGATGGCAAATGGGTTTTGACCTGCTCGCCTATGAATCATCCTGAGTATAACAAGGCGCTTTACTGTGTGGGCGAAATGGATTTTGACAACTGCCGTTATACGATAGAAAAAATCGGAAATATGGATGTGGGATTTGACTATTATGCTCCGCAGTCCTTTCTTGACGCAAAAGGAAACCGTATTTTGATGGCATGGCAGAATGGCTGGCTCTGGATGCCGTGGTGCAGGGACTGGGGTCCCACCAGCAGCGAAAACTGGAGAGGGACCCTGAGTATTCCGAGAAAGGTTTCTCTGGACAAAGACTGGAATCTCTGTATGTATCCGGTGGAGGAAATTGATGAACTTGTATGCCGGAAAATAGCTTATCAGATGCTGGAGGTAGGCACAAACAGAAAATACCTTCCGGTGGCAGAAAACCGCAGCTACCGGCTGCGCCTGATGCTGGATGTGGAGAAAGTGGAATCCAGAGATCTGGAAATCTGTGTGTTGGGGAAGGGTCATCAATATACTATGATTTCGGTGGATATGATCGGACAGATCGTGTCGGTAGATAAGAGCGCGGGAGACTGTTACGAGAAGGGGAGAATGAATTGTCCAATCCGGATGGAGGGCACAAAGCTTGATATCTGTATTCTGGTGGACCGGAGCTGCGTGGAGGTGTACATCGATCACGGCAGGCACTGTATCACCACGAATGTATATCCGGGCAAAGAGCAGACAGAGTGCTGGCTGCAGACACCCTATAAGACAGCCGTGATCGATTATGTGCAGATTGATTTTATGAAGCCGTTCTGGGACACGGAGGAATAAGCCGATTTACAAAGTTCTATATCTAAATATCAGCCGGATAGGTGCTGCAGAATTCTGCGAAAAAGAGTTTTGCGGCACCGTTTTTTATGCTTTCGTTGTAGTAGAGGTATTCGTTGAAACGGCAGGCGGCGTTTGCGATACCGATGGTGAAAATATTATCTGAGGCAAATTTTTTTGCATAGCGTGGAATAATCGCGATGCCTCTGCCGATCGCCACCTGAAAAAGGGCGGAGGAGAGGTTAGGCGCCGGGATGCAGGTCACCCTGTCATGGGTGTATTTTTTTGCGAGAAGCCAGTTTTTTGCATAGGGACCAAAATACTCGTGGGAAAACGGAACGATGATATTTTCCCCCTCCAGCTCGCGAAGCTGGATCAGAGATTTTGAGATCAGCGGGTGCCCCGGATAGAGGGCGGCATAGGTGCCGTGGCTTGCGACCAGATGTGCCTGAATATCTGGCGGGATATTCTGGTATTCACACGGAGAAAAGACAAAGTCGTAGACCTGTGTCTGCAGAAGCCTTTCCGGCATCCCGCCGGATTTTACATCAAAATCAATAAAGATATCCGGATAGCGCTCCAGAAAACGTTTGACGAAGATCTGCATATGGGCGGACTGGGCAAGCTCCAGTGCGCAGGCAATGCGGATATTGCCCTGGATCGGGAGGTTCGAGATCTGTAACAGGCTGACGGCCCGGTTGCACTGGTCGATCAGACTTTCCGCTCTCTGAGCGAGCAGCTTGCCGGAATTTGTCAGAGAGACACCGTGCGTGGTGCGGAAAAACAGTTTTACGCCTAATTCCTGCTCCATATCCTGAATATGTTTGGAGAGCACGGACTGGGAGATATAGAGGTTGGCGGCGGCGCGGCTGTAGTTCAGCGCTTTGGAGAGAACCAGGAATTCATAAAGCTTTTCGGTACTGAGGCGGGCAGTTTTGCCCGGAACAAGGAGATGGGGTGCAGTCTGCTGCAGCTCCTGCTTTAAGGCATTGAAGCGGCGGATAATTTCTCTGGCATCTTCATAAAAACGGCTGCCGTCGCTGGTAAGCGCAAGCGGGGAAACGCTGCGGTTAAAAAGTGTGATTCCCAGGGAACGCTCAAAGGCGCAAAGCCGTGCACTTAATGCGGCAGGAGAAAGCAGCAATTCTCCGGCTGCTTTCTTTATACTTTTCTTTTCGGCAATTACGATAAATTCATTCAGTCTTTCTAAATCCATATATTCTCCCGTTGGTTTTCCAAACAAAAAAATAGAATAATAAAATTATAAAAATAAGCAGAAAAAATGTCAATAAAATATATGATATAAAGAAACAGAATAACAAAGAAAGGAGAATTGCTTTAAAATAAAATACAAAGGTAAAAATACAGAGAGGGGAAGCAAATTATGGACGGGAAAAAGACAGCGGGCAGGATACCATCGATGGGGAAAAAGCCGGGTGGACCGCCTGCGGGATGGCAGCCGTCGATGGCGGATATCAGTTGGGTAAAGAGAAAGTATCTGGATGTTCCGTATGCAGCAAAGAGCAGGGCACAGTGCCTGGATATTTATTTGCCGGAGGAGGGCGACGGACCCTTCCCGGTGCTGGTATATATCCATGGAGGCGGATTTGCGATGGGAGATAAGCGCGACCATCACATGGATGCTTATCTGGAAGGCATTAAGAGAGGTATGGCGGTAGCTTCGATAGAATATCGCCTGAGCAAAGAGTCAATTTTTCCGGCGGCGGTACTGGATTGCCGGGAAGCGGTTCGTTTTTTGAAGGTGCATGCGAAGGAACATCAGATTGATGTTGAAAAAATTGTGGCAATCGGCGGTTCCGCGGGCGGAAACCTGGCGGCGATGCTTGGCATGAACATTCCAAACGGAAAATTTCCGGGAGAGAAAGAGGAGCTTCTATGGGAGGAGACGCCGTTTGTGAAGGTGGCGATCGATCAGTTCGGACCGATGAATTTTAGAACGATGGATGAGCAGGCGCGCGCAAACGGCGTCAGCTGCGCAGATCACGACGAGCCGTTCTCACCAGAATCGCAGTATCTTGGCTGTGCGCTGCCGGATGCCCCCGATGCGCTGTGCGCACAGGCAAATCCGGCGACCTATATCAGCGATGCAATGGCACCGATGCTTGTGCAGCACGGTACGGCGGACCGGCTGGTTCCCTGTGAGCAGTCGGTGGAATTTGTCAAAGCGATACGTGCAAAGCTGGATCATGACCGGGTTTCTTTCGTGCCGCTGGAAGGGGCGGATCATGAGGATAAGATGTTTTTTGCAAAGGAAAATATGGATTTGGTATTTACGTTTATTTTTAATCATCTGCAGTAACTACGGAAGTAGTCTGTTTATCATTTATCAGCGAAAAAGGAGAGACGATCATGGAACAGGTGAATATTACGAATAAAACGATGGAGCTTGCAGAGTGCGCTTCCGAATGGTCCTTTGATGAAAAATACCGGTGCTGGTGTCTGGAGGATGTGCTTTATACAGAGAAGGCAACAACACCGAAATTCCAGCGCCTCAGCATTTTTGTGCCGGAGCCGTACATGAGTGAGGGCGGAAAAATCAATCTGCAGGGCAGAATGAATGGCTATTCGGCAAAGACCGTGCCGGTGATTTTTGAAAATAATTCAGCAGGCTACATGCAGATGCCGCACGTGTGGCTGGAGGGTCCGCGGTGCTATGCGCATCAGTATCTGGAGAGAGGCTTTGTATACGTATCCTGCGGAAACCGCGGCAGAGAGACAAGAGATGAAAACGGGAAGCTCTGCGGAAAATCACCGGTTAATCTGGTGGATTTAAAGACAGCAGTCCGCTTCCTCCGTCATAACCGTGCGGCGCTGCCAGGCAATTTTGACCATATTGTATCGGTGGGGTGGAGCGCGGGCGGCGCGATGTCCACTCTTCTGTCGGTGACAGGCAACAGTGAGGACTATCTGCCGTTTCTTGCGGAAAACGGTGCGTTTCTGGATGAACGCGACGATGTTTTTGCGGCGCAGATCTACTGTCCGATTATTGATCTGGAGCATGCGGATCTTGCTTATGAGTGGATGTTTGCCGCGGACCATGAGAATGAGGATTCACCGGCGGGACCTGCCGGCGTGATGACACCGTTTCAGGAGGCGCTTTCGAAAGAGCTTCAGAAGCAGTATATTTCCTATTTTAACGGTCTGAAACTGGAAGATCCGCAGACGGGGGAGACGCTTTTTATCGGAGAGGACGGCAGAAGCGGGAGCGGCTACGACTATCTGATGCAGCGCCTGCAGGATGCAGCGACGGATTATCTGACAAGATTGCAGAAGGGCGAGCTAAAGGAAACATATTCTCCGGCGGATTATCTTGCCGGAAATTATGAATATGAGAAGGAAGCGCCGATGGGCGTATCATTTCGTGACGGGAAACCGGCGGTGATCACCGCAAAAGGCGCGGACAAATCGGACTGGCTTGCGTGGGACGGGGAGCGCGCGTATATTCACGATCTGGATACCTACGTACTGAAATATCGCAGAAGGATGAAGCCGTGCACATCGTTCGATACGCTTGGCATGGACAGCGGCGAAAACGAGGTGTTCGGAACGAATGAGCATCCGTTTATGCATTTCAATAAAGAAATATCTGATGCGATCCTGGCGCTTCGGGAGCAATTCCCGGAGGAATTTGAAAAGTACTATGCAGCCTTTGCACAGGCGAAGGGCGACGATAAGCTTGATGAGCGAGTTGCGCTGATAAATCCGCTGAATTATATTGGAACGGGAAAGAAGGCGGACGCCGCGGAGCATTATCGCATCCGTGTGGGAGCCTGCGACGCCGACACATCGCTGACGGTCAGCATGACGCTTGCATTAAAGCTCTTGCAGGCAGGAAAGGATACGGATTACGCGCTGGTGTGGGATAAGCCGCACTGTGAGGCAGACTATCCGGGCGAGGTGTGCGACTGGATCGACCGTATCTGCAGACCGCAGGAGTAAGGCGTCAGACGGCGCAGTAAAAGGGAGCGCAGGCAATCCCGGAATTATGAGATGATAGGAGAAAGACAGTATGCTGGATTTGGCAAAGAGACCGTTTTATTTAAATGCAGAGCAGATTCACTGGGTGAAGGATACGCTGGCACATTTGACGACAGAGCAGAAAGCAGGACAGCTTTTTTGTGTGATGGGCGGGGATTATGAAAAGGATGAGCTGAAGGAGCTGGTGAAAAAAAGCAGAGTAGGGGGAATTTTATTCCGCCCGGCTCCGGCAGAGGAAATCTGCGAAAATTACCGCCTGCTGGATGAGGTCGCTCCGGTTCCGCTCCTGAAAGCGGCGAATCTGGAGGAAGGCGGCGCGGGAGCAACGACGGACGGGACGCTGTTTGGCTGGCCGATGATGGTGGGTGCGGCGAACGATGATGGTATGGTGGAGAAATTTGGAAAGGTCTGCGCGGCAGAAGGGCAGAGCGTTGGTGTCAACTGGACCTTTTCTCCGGTCTGCGATATCGACATGAACTACAGAAATCCGATCACCAATGTCCGCACTTATGGGAGCGATAAGGAAAAAGTAAAAAAGAATACGCAGATATATGTGGAGGCGGTGCAGAAATGCGGCGTTGCGGCGTGTGCAAAGCATTTTCCGGGCGACGGCGTGGATTACCGCGATCACCATCTGCATCCCACCTATAACAGCCTGTCGGCAGAAGAGTGGTATGGCTCCTATGGAGCAGTTTATCAGAATCTGATTGAGCATGACCTGCTGAGTATTATGGTGGGACATATTGTACAGCCGGCGGTGCAGATGGAGATCAATCCAAAGCTTTCCTTTGCAGACTGCCTCCCGGCATCGCAGAGCCGCGAGCTGCTCACCGGCGTGCTGCGCGAAAAATTCGGATTTAACGGTGTTATTACAACAGACGCGACTATCATGGGCGGCTACTGCATGGCGATGGAGCGCAGAAAGGCGATTCCGGCTTCCGTTATGGCCGGCTGCGATATGATCGTGTTCAACACAAATCTTTATGAGGATTATTCCTACATTCTGGAAGGACTGAAAACCGGACTGCTCACGGAGGAACGTCTGGACGATGCGGTAACAAGGATTCTGGCGTTAAAAGCGAAGGTATGCGGTGCGGGAAAAGACAGGACATACACCGGACTGAGCATAGATGGAAACGGAGCGTGCATCGGAAACGCACAGGAGCACAGTGCGGGCGCGCAGGACATGAGCCTGGCGCAGGCTGCCGGCTGGCATCGGGAATGCGCCGATAAATCGGTCACGCTTGTGAAAAGTCTTGCGCCGCGGGTGCTGCCAGTCACAAAAGAAAAATATCCGCAGATACGTCTGATCACGCTCGGCAAAGACGAGATTCCGGGCGGAAGCATGGCGGAGACGGCGATAGAGCTTCTGCGGCAGCGGGGCTTCGCGGTGGAACATTATCAGCCGTTTGCGGATGATCTGCATGGCTGCGCTGACCTGCCGAAGAACCGTCTGACGCTCTATCTGGCAAACTACGAGCAGGCGAGCAACCAGACGACGGTGCGCATCAACTGGTGCCCGAAGCATGCGCTGGATTCTCCACGTTTTCTGAACGAGGAGGACTGCATTTTTGTGTCGCTGGCAAATCCGTATTTACTGCAGGACGTACCGCGTGTAAAAACATATATTAATGCCTATACGGCGACGAAAACGACTATTGAGACGGTGATAGAGAAGCTGACGGGTGAGAGCGAATTTAAGGGCATCAGCCCGGCAGACGCATTTTGCGGCCTTCCGGATACGAGGATCTGACCGCAAACGCGAAAAAGATGATGCAGACAGGGGAATCTGATCGTGGCTGCAAAGAAAGATGATATTGTGATATTGGAGGAAAGAAGGGAGAGAGCCGCAGTGGCAAAAATAAATGATTTGCGCTCTGCACTGGAGCTGCTTGAGAAGATGCCGGGACAGCTTGTGCAGACGGATACAGAGGTAGACCCGATGGGAGAATTATCCGGCGTGTACCGACACGTCGGGGCGGGCGGTACGGTGCAGCGTCCGACAAAGGAAGGACCGGCAATGATTTTTAACAATATAAAAGGGCATCCGGGGGCGCGCGTGGCGATCGGGCTGCTGGCAAGCCGGGAGCGCGTGGGCTATCTGCTGGATTGTGATCCGAAAAAGCTGGGCTTTCTTTTAAAGGATAGCGTGGCGAATCCGGTGAAGCCGGTGGTGATCCCAAATGAGCAGGCGAAGTGCCAGGAGGTTGTACATTACGCGACGGAGGACGGCTTCGATATCCGAAAGCTGATACCGGCGCCGACGAACACGCCGGAGGATGCAGGTCCCTACATCACACTTGGTATGTGCTATGCTTCCAATCCGCAGACGGGAGAATCCGATGTGACGATTCATCGGATGTGCCTGCAGTCGAAGGATGAGATCTCTATTTTTCTGCAGCCGGGTGCGCGGCATATCGGCTATTTTCGCGAGCTGGCGGAGGCAGCGGGACAGCCGCTGCCGATCTCTGTGAGCATTGGCGTCGATCCGGCAATTGAGATCGCTTCCTGCTTTGAACCGCCCACAACGCCGCTCGGTTATGACGAGCTGCAGGCGGCGGGTGCGATCCGTAAAGCGCCGGTAGAGATGGTGCAGTGTCTGACCGTTCCGGAAAAGGCAATTGCGAATGCGGAGTATGTTATTGAGGGAGAGATTCTCCCATATGTGCGCGTGCGGGAGGACCAGAATTCCAATACCGGCAAGGCGATGCCGGAGTTTCCGGGGTACTGCGGCCCGGCAAATCCGGAACTGCCGGTCATTAAGGTAAAAGCTGTGACGACACGCAGAAATCCGATCATGCAGACCTGCATCGGACCAAGTGAGGAACACGTTTCCATGGCGGGAATCCCGACAGAGGCGAGTATTCTGCAGATGATTGAGAAGGCAATGCCGGGAAAGGTGCAGAATGTTTATTGCGCATCGAGCGGCGGCGGAAAATATATTGCGGTTCTGCAGTTTAAGAAGTCTATTCCCTCGGATGAGGGACGGCAGCGGCAGGCAGCGCTGCTTGCATTCTCTGCTTTTGCGGAGCTGAAGCATGTATTTCTCGTGGATGAAGATGTGGATTGCTTTGATATGAACGATGTTTTGTGGGCGATGACGACGCGCTTTCAGGCGGATACCGATCTGATTACCATACCGGGCGTGCAGTGTCACCCGCTCGATCCGTCCAACAATCCGGCGTACTCCGGACATATCCGGGGCGTCGGCGTGGCGTGTAAGGCAATCTTTGACTGTACGGTGCCGTTCGACCAGAAGGAGCGTTTCGAGCGGGCGAAGTTTATGGAGGTTGATCCAAAGCGGTGGCTGCCGGATTTTGTGTGAGGCAGTGAACCGTCTATACTGCGGTGACGGAAAAAGGAGTAACAATATGAAACGTTTAATTATAGGAATCAGTGGGGCGACGGGCATTCCGATCGCGATTGAGTTGCTGCAGCAGCTTCGTAAAATACCGGACATTGAGACACATCTTATTTACACGCGCGGTGCAAAGCTGACTTTGCAGACAGAGAGCGCTCTGGCAGAGGAGGAGCTTTGTGCGCTGGCAGATGAGGTTTATGATAATGAGAATATCGGCGCTGCACCAGCAAGCGGAAGCTGGGAGAGTGCAGGCATGGTTGTGGTACCCTGCAGCATGAAAACGGTAGCCGGTATTCACAGCGGCTACAGCGACAATCTGCTTCTGCGTGCGGCGGACGTCACTTTAAAGGAGCGGCGGAAGCTGGTTCTGGTGGCGCGTGAGTGTCCTCTCAGCACGATCCATCTGCGCAATATGTATGAATTAAGCCAGATGGGGGCGATGATCCTGCCGCCAATGATGGCGTACTATAATCAGCCGCAGAGCGTGGAAGACTGTACGGGTCATATTGTGGGGAAGATTTTGCAGCAGTTTGATATAGCAGCGGAAGGCTTCCGGCGCTGGGAAGGAATGTAACGATGAAGTGACGAAAGAACCGAAATGGTTATGAAAGGAAGAATTATGAAAGCATTTATATTTGACCTGGACGGTGTACTTGTGTTTACGGACAAATTTCACTATGCTGCATGGAAGGAGCTTGCGGACGGACTGCGCGTTTATTTTGATAAGGAAATTAACAACCGCTTGCGTGGGGTGAGCCGGGCGGATAGCTTGGAAATTATTCTGGAGCGCTACACGGGACCAGCGCTCTCAAAACAGAAAAAAACCGAACTGATGGAGCAGAAAAATAACAGCTACCGAAAGCTGCTCGCACAGATGACTCCGGAGGATGTTTCGTCAGAGGTGCGGGAGACGCTGGCAAAGCTTCACGAAAAAGGATATAAGCTGGCGCTCGGATCCTCCAGCAAAAATGCGCGCTTTATTTTGGAGAGGGTAAATCTGATGGAAGCATTTGATGCAATTTCTGATGGAAATAACATCACGCATTCCAAGCCCGACCCGGAGGTATTTGTGAAAGCAGCAGAATTTCTCGGCATAAGTCCGCTGGAATGTTATGTAGTGGAGGATGCGCATGCCGGAATAGACGCGGCAAAAGCAGCAGGTATGACGGCTGTGGGAATCGGGGAAGCAGCCGGGTATGAGAGGGCGGATGTAAAAATCGGGTGCTTCAGTGAGCTGATGGAGCTGGTATAAGCGGGCAGCAGCCTGTGCGAACAATTTGCAGGAGGGTAGAAAGGGCAGAGAGCGTTACTGTTCACGCCAGCCTCAAACACTTGCTGTTTGAGACGTGAGAACGTGATTCAAGTGAGAGCAAATCCTATTCGCGAAGCGAATTTTAAATGGATTTGCGAAGGTTACTGCGAACGGAGTGAACAGTAACCAGAGAGCGCGGAGCTTTCGGCCCTTTTTTTTGACCGGGTATTGAATTGCTCTGGAATGTGAAATATAATGAAATCATACCTTTTCGGAAGGAGATGTAAAATGGAGCATTATATTACAGAAATTAAGATTGAGAAATTAAGGCATTTATCAGATATAACGATACCCCTGGATCCAGAGAAGCGGCAGCATTTAATGATAACCGGTAAAAACGGTTCCGGGAAAACATCGCTGCTTCTGGCGCTGCAAAAATATCTAAATGCAATTAATAAGGGGGAATTGACGAAGCTGGAAAGTGAGTATGTAAAATGGCTTCGGGACTCGGAGAAAAAGCTGAGGCAGGCTAAGACAGAAGCAGAGCGGTTTGAGGCTGAAAAAGAGTATCAGCGTTGGTTTGAATGGGTTAAAAAATTTAAGGATGGAATAGAGGTTACATTTAATAACGCAGAGGCACTGGATGCGTTATATGCGCAGGGACGATTTATAACTGCTTTCTTTCCGGCGAACAGAAAAACACAGATTATCCGTGCGCGCGGCGTGGAGGATATCAGACTGAGTGATGCTTATGATATCTATTCGCAGCCAGGACAGTTTCTGCATAAATATATGGTTCACCTGAAGACGCAGCAGGCGTACGCGAGAAACGAAGGAGATATGACAAATGCGGACAGGATTCAGAAATGGTTTGACCGGTTTGTAAAAGCATTGCGTGTTTTGCTTGATGATGATACGCTTACTCTGGAATATGATTATAAGGAATATGATTTCAAGATTCATGAAGACGGCAGAAATCCGTTTGGCTTTGACGAGCTTTCGGATGGGTATTCTTCAGTGATTCATATTGTTTCAGATCTGATTCTGAGGATGGACAGAAACTGGCTGCTTGGAGACGGATTGAGCGAATATGATGCGGAAGGAATTGTGTTGATTGATGAGCTTGAAACGCATCTGCATATTGAACTGCAGAAGAAAATCCTGCCGTTTCTGACGGAGTTTTTCCCGAGAATCCAGTTTATTGTTACAACACATTCACCGTATATCCTTAATTCGGTTTCTAATGCGAAGGCTTATGATCTGGAGCGCTGTGTGGAATTGGAAGATTTATTTATGTATTCTTCAGAAGGACTTGCAGATGGATATTTTGAAGCTGACGAGTACGGAGAGGAATTGAAGAGCAAGATTGACCGTTATGGATATCTGGCAAAAAAGGTAGATTTAACGGAAGAGGAGCGGGCAGAGCGGGCAAAACTCCGCATAGAACTTAAAAATATTCCCAGAGGATTATCGCAGGAAGCGTGGGAGAAATTTGAGGAGATAGAAGGCGGGCGCTTATGATAAGAGTAGAACGGAAAGTAACAGAGAAAGCGCAGAAGGCGATGGAATCCCTGCAAAGAGCGAAAGAGAAAAATGATACGTATAATACACCGGAGGTGAACCGGGCGTTGCGGGAAATGTTTCATGGAAAATGTTATATCTGTGAAAATAAGCAGGTTACTTCTTACCAGATAGAACATCTGCATGCACATCGGGGAGACCGGGATTTGAAATACGATTGGAATAATCTTTTTTTAGCGTGTGCGCATTGCAACAATACGAAACTTGGAAAGTATGAGCCGATTGTAGACTGTACAAAAGAAAATGTAGAGGAAATGATAGCATTTCGGAAAAAGGGTTATTTTGGAACAGAAGAGCAACTGCTTTTTGAACCGCTGATTTTTAATGAAGAAATTATGAATACAATTAAGCTGCTGCAGGAAGTATATTATGGTTCTACGCCGCAGAAAAGAATGGAAGCGAAAATTCTCAGAAGGATTTTGAGAAAAGAGCTTTCAGAATTTAAGGAATATGTTCGGGAATACCGGGAAGCGGAAGATGACGAAAAAGAGGATTTGAAATACCTGATAAAGCAGCAATTAGAAAATAGCTCACCGTTTGCGGCTTTTAAACGATGGCTGATCAGGGATAATAAGGACATGTATCCGGAACTGATGACATACATAGCGTCCTGAACAGAGCCAGATGTAATTATCGGAGGACTGGTTCAGGAGGGACGAGTTGTCCGTCAGAGTGACACTGTCCGGGAAGCGGGGCGTAACAGGCGAAAAAGCCTGGTTACGCCCCGCTTGTCATGTGGAGCTATCGGGAAATCTGTTGTTAGTTCAATTTTTGAGAAGTAAATTCATATTGTTTTGTGCGATATATGTTTCCAGAGTACTACGGTCTGTTAGTGCAGACACGACCCCCTGGCGTGATACACAAAATCCGGCAGCGCAGGTTGCGATCTGGATTGCTTTTTCTATGTCGTAGCCTTCCGCAAGATAAGAAACAAGTGCGCTGATGAAGGCATCAGCTCCACCAGTCGTGTCGACTGGATAAAATTCTGCTGCCGGGAATTTGCGTTCAATGTCGGATGTTTTGAGATAGCATCCCTTGTCTCCCAGAGTAATGATAACTGTAGACACACCTTTTTGAATAAAATAAGCAGCCTGCTCGCTGACAGAAGATTTTTGCGGGCAGAGACTGAAAGCCTCCTTTTGATTTGGGATAAAAATATCTGTTAGCAAAAACAATTCGTCTGGGACAGTTTTTAAAACAGACGGCTTTAAAACAACCTTTGCCCCGGCAGCCCGGGCAGCTTTTGCAGCTTCTATAATGGTGTCAGTTGGAATCTCTGTAGAAAGCAGGCAAAAAACAGCACTTTTGAAGAGATGCCGTTGTTTGCGTATATCTTCCGGACGGAGAAGACGATTTGCACCAGAAAGTATAGTAATAGTGCTTTCACCGTCGTTTCCGGTATAGATATATGCTTTCCCGGTAGGGGCATCCTGCTCACGTGATATGCCATGCGCATCTACATGCTCTTTTTCCAGGGCATTTAAAATGGCAGCAGAGTCGAGATCGTTGCCGAGCTTTCCGATTAATGATACTTCACAACCAAGTTTGGCCGCGCCCACAGATTGATTTGCGCCCTTTCCGCCCACTGATGTAATGGCAGTATAGATTTCCGTAGTTTTTCCGGCCTGCGGAAGCCGATCGACAAGAAATGTCATATCCATGTGAATACTTCCGACAACTACCAGTTTTTTTTCACGAAGTGAGGATGGGACGCTGATACTTTTTGTATCTGTAAAAGTGTACTCCGGAGAATAAACAAAAGTCACATCATCTGCGGCCGTTTTTTCACATACCCGGATTAACGACTGGCATACATAGTAACCGAAATCATGGTATGGAATACGGATACAGGAAATATGCGGATAGGCGTAATCTTCTTCAGAATCATCCCGCAGACTGACAATAGAGAGCGCGGCGGGAACATGATACAGCATATCCTCCATGTGCTTATAAACCATCAGAGCATCTGTATAATATGCACTTACAATGCCGGTAATGTTGTGAGCTGTGATAAATGCATATGGGTTTTCTGAAAGATCGTATAAAATCTGCTGTGGCTGAAAAGATATTTCGTGGTCGTACAGACATTTCTGAAAACCTTTCTGAAAGCTCTCGGAACGTGAATCATTCTTTCGAAGAACGCAGGCAATATTTGAATGCCTGTTCTGGATCAGCTTTTGTGTGAGTTCATATCCGGCTTTCCCGAAATCGATAGAAAATGAGGAAAATCCATCCGCCGCATTTATATAGTGGATGGGAATATTCTGTCGGGAAAACAAATGAGAATATTCTGCACTCTGGCTGCAGACGGGTTCCCATATTACTCCGTCTACTCTGGCACTGCACAGAGCGGTAATATTCTTTAGCTCCTGTTCCATGGAAGTATTACTGTGAAAAAGCAATACCTGATAGCCGTGCTCCTGGGCAGCTTTTATGATGCCGGTCATGAGCGAACTGACATTTGAAAAAGAGCTTAACAGCAGTCCGATTAAAAACTTTTTGGGCATGACATTATTTTTTACAGTACTGTATGGTTCGTAATGATGTTCTTTGACTACTTTTAAAACTCTGCTGCGGGTATCCGGGTGAATATTCTGATCCTTGCCATTCATAATTTTTGATACTGTTGAAGTCGAAACTCCGGCAAGAGCTGCAATTTCTTTGATCGTCATAAACAGACTCCTATGTTTTTTCTTTATTATGAATCAAAAGAACAGACTTGTCAATAACAAAGGAAAATACGAGGTGTACAAAATGCATAAAAAAACTGTTTCCGAAATAAATTTATCAAACATAATACAAAAACATATTGACAAAACAATGAAGATGGTATATTATAAAGCAACAGGAAACCGTTTTAGGAAAATAATTTCCCAATACAAAAAGAAAAGGAGAATGAACTATGACAAGAGGAAAGAAAAGAAGAATGGCAATGGTATTTGGCGTATCGATGGCAGCGATGGCAGGTATGTGTACAGTGGGTGTATCTGCGGAAGAAGAAAAACTGGTAATCGGCATGGCGATGAATGAAGAAATCGATTTTGTGAATGAATTGCAGAATGCGCTGAAAGAGCAGGCAGAGGAAGCCGGAGATGTGGAAATCATTTTTACGAATGCAAATGGAGATGCAGAAAAACAGTTATCTGATATCGATTCTTTGATTGCCCAGAATCCGGATGTAATCGTGATGAGGATCGTGGATTCTGATGCAGGTGTTTCTTGCGTAGAGGCTGTGAAGGATGCGGGAATTGCCTGCGTAATTCAGGATACGACAGTAAATACTGATATATATGACTGCAGAATTGCAGGAGATCAGTCTTTAGTAGGACAATTAATAGGAGGCTATATGCAGGAATGGCTGGATGAAGATGAAGACCGTATGATTAATATGGGTTATATAAACGGAGCAGCAAGTGATACCATTAAAAAGAGAGAGACCGGCATTTATGATGTGGTAGATCCGCAGCGTATTAACACTTTTTCCACGCAGATCGCAACGGGATTTTCGGCAGAGGACGCAATGGCTTTTGCAGAGGACTGGCTGCAGTCACAGCCTGATATGAACTGCATTGCCTGCGCAAATGATGAAATGGCGGCAGCCTGCATACAGGCGTTGTCGGCAGCGGGTGTTGACTTTGATAATTTTCTTGTATTCGGATGTGACGGCGGTACGATCGGACAGCAATATCTGGAAAGCGGCGAATTAGATGCGACTGTTCGGCAGAGTGTTGCAAAGGTGGCAGATGCAATTATTTCGGTCTCCAGAGATGTGGCAAACGGCAAAGAGTATGAAAATAAGATCTATGATCCGCAGTGCTATCAGCTTATGACAAAGGATAATATGGAAGAAGTACTTGCTGGTAAATAGAAGGCAGAAAGCATGTATATAACTGTCTGGTTATAAAATGGAGATAGGATATGGAAAAAAAGAAACCGGTTTTATGTGTGAAAAATGTGACGAAAAGCTTTCCGGGTGTGCAGGCGTTAAAGGGCGTGAATCTGACAATATATCCCGGAGAAGTACATGCGCTGCTTGGAGAAAATGGGGCTGGTAAATCTACACTTATGAAAATCATTCTTGGCATATATCAGCCATCTTCCGGTGAAATGGAATATAAAGGGAGAAAGTATGCGCCAAAATCACCTGCGGAAGCGCTTGCAAACGGTATTTCAATGATTCATCAGGAAATCAGTCTGGTTCCTACAACAACAGTTTCGGAAAATATCTGGATCGGGCGGGAAGCGAAATTTGGAAACAAAATATTCTATAACAGGAAAAAACAGGAGGAGGCGACCGAAGCAATTTTGACAAGGCTTGGTTTGAATATAAAGCCGTCTTCTGTGGTTTCAAGTCTTAGCATTGCAGAGATGCAGCTGGTAGAGATTGCAAGAGCAGTATCGTATGATTCTGATATTATCATTATGGATGAACCGACCAGTGCGCTTACTGATGAGGAAGTGGACAAGCTATATGATATTATTTCGTCGCTCTCAAAGTCGGGGAAAGCGGTTATCTATATTTCTCATAAATTTGATGAGGTTTTTCACATATGTGATCGGGCAACAGTCTTCCGTGACGGAGAGTTCATTAGTGAAAAAATGATAGCAGATGTCACGGAAGAGATGTTGGTAAATCAGATGGTTGGCCGGGAAATGAATGATATGTTTCCAAAAGCAAAGGTTGAAATCGGGGAACCCGTTTTAGAAGTAAGTCATTTGCAGAGAGGAAATATTGTAAATGATGTCAGTTTTACTGTGCGGAGAGGAGAAATTCTGGGCTTTGCCGGGCTTCTTGGAGCAGGAAGAACAGAAATTATGGAAACGTTATTTGGGATTACGCCGAAAGAATCGGGGACTGTTAAACTGCACGGAAAAGAGATCAATATTGCAAATGCAAAGCAGGCAATTGAGCAAAAGATGGTTATGATTACAGAGGACAGAAGACATACAGGACTTATCCCCATGCAGTCTGTGCGTGCGAATGAATCACTTGCTTATTTACAGAAAATAACAAAATATGGTTTTTATAACCGCAAAAAAGAAGTAAATGATACAGATGATTATGCGAAACGGCTGTCTATTAAGTTTCCTTCCATGAACAGTGAAATTGCGCTATTGTCGGGAGGAAATCAGCAGAAAGTGATTATAGCAAGATGTCTTCTGACAGAACCGGATGTTTTGATCCTGGATGAACCTACACGCGGAATTGATGTCGGTGCAAAGGCAGAGATATATAAATTGATCGGAGAGCTTGCAAAACAGGGTAAGGCCATTCTGCTGATTTCATCTGAGCTTCCGGAGGTGTGTGGTATTTCAGACCGGATTATGGTAGTGAGACAGGGAGCTATTGCAGGGGAATTTCAGAGAGAGGATTTTAATTCAGATGATATTATGAAATGCGCATTTGGAGTTAAATAGCAGGAGGATGACATGAAAAAGAAAACATATAGAAATACAATGATGTGGGTACTAAATAATAAAGCGGTCATTTTAACAATAATCATGCTGATGGTATCTGTTATCCTGACATCTGGAACGGCGCTTGGCAGCCATAATATTACTGGCGTAATGAGACAGATTTCTGTACTTGCTATTATCAGTATTGGCTATACCATAATTCTGGCGGGCGGTATGATGGATTTGTCTGTTGGAAGCATTGTCGGGTTATGCGGAATCTGCTATGGGCTGGCATCCAGGGTGATGCCGCTCTGGGCGGCATTGCTGTTGTCGCTGCTTATTGGATGTATATGCGAGTTGTTTAACGGGGCGATGGGGCGTATATTTTCTCTTCCCAATTTTGTACTGACACTGGCTTCTGGTGAGATATTTAAAGGAATTGCTTATATTATCACAGATGGAAAATCTGTCGGAGGCTTAAGTGACAGCGTAAAATTCCTTGGCCAGGGAAGAATTTTCGGGTTTTTGCCAATGCCGTTTTTTATTATGATTATTGTGGTAATATTGATGGCGATTCTTCTTGGAAAGACCACCTATGGCAGACATGTACTTGCAGTGGGAGGAAATGCGGCAGCGGCAGAAATATCCGGAATCCGTGTTGGGTTCACTAAGATCAGTACAATGATGATTGGCGGCTTGTGTTTTGGTCTTGGCGCGGCAGTACTGACCGGAAGAGTGGCATCGGCAATTCCGGGGGCAGGAGATAATTATTTGATGGATTCTATTGCAGCGGTGGTAATTGGCGGTACGCCGATGCATGGAGGCAAGGCAAAGGTAGTAGGGACTTTGTTTGGCGTGGCGCTTATTGGAGTCATTAATAATATGCTGAATTTGCTGAATGTTTCTTCTTATTGGCAGTGGGTATGCAAAGGCGTTATCATCATTATTGCAATTATTCTGGATTCTGTGACGGATCGTGTGTTCCAATCACAGAAAGCATAGGGGGCAATGCATGAACAGTCAGACAGAGATTTTATGCTTGTGTGAATTGATGGAAAATCCGGTGGGGATAGACTGTGTGGCGCCAAGGTTTTCCTGGGGGTCAAATGTAATCCGGGGAACACAGCAGGGGTATCGGATCGTGGTCTGTGATTCGGAATGCTTTTGCTCTCCGGTCTGGGATAGCGGTTATGTAGCATCGGAAGAAAGTAATCTGGTGTATTATGACGGACAGAAATTAAAAAGTGGGACAAAATATTATTATTATGTAGAGGTATTTTGTGAAAACAGGCAATATAGGAGTTCCGTGTTTACGTTTTTTACTGGAATACTGGAAGATAGAACGCGAGAGTGGGAGGAGAGCTGGATAGGCGGAGCAGGAATCCGTAACCATTCTTATCTGATTCGTTTTCCGTTTCAGGTAAAAAAAGATATAAAAACTGCGGCAGTATTTGTGGCGAGTCCGAATTATTACCAGCTTACCCTGGATGGAAATGCAGTCAGGGACACGAGGCTGAATAATGCCTGCACAGATTATACGAAAACCATATTGTATGAGACTTATCCGCTGAAGCTTTCTGAAGGAGAGCATGTTCTGGGAATGGAAATCGGAAATGGCTGGTTTGCCATGGAGCTGGGAGAACGTGGGATTGCAAAAAATGAGCATCTTATAGCATTTCAGATCCGTATAGAGTATCTGGATGGGGAAGAGGAATGGCTGTTGGGAAATTGTGATAATTGTTTTTGCTCCGCACTTGCACCTTCTGTCCGGAACAGCATTTATCACGGAGAGACATACGACGCCCGTCTGGAACAACCAGGATTTGATACGGCAGACTTTATCATGCGCACTGATAAGGACTGGAAAAAAGTCTTCTGGCAGGATTCTCCGGGCGGAGATGTCCGTGCGCAGATGATGGAGCCGATCCGGGTCATGGAGGAACGGGAGCCGGTATCCATCTGGCAGTGTGCAGACGGAAGTTTTACAGTGGACTTTGGACAAAACTTTGCAGGCTGGGTTCGACTATGCGTATGCGGGCACATTGGACAGAAGATTACTATGCGATTTGCGGAGCTGATAAATGAAGATCATACAATTAATGACAGTTCTTTAAACGGTCTTCATGCAACGGATACTTTTATTTTAAAAGGGAATGGCACAGAGGTGTTTGAACCCCGGTTTACTTATCATGGATTCCGCTATGTACAGATTGAGGGAATGGAAACGAAACCGGAAAAGAAGGATGTCATTGGCTGCGTGGTACATAGCTCTGTTAAGCAGATCAGCAGTTTTCAGACAGATAACGAACTGCTGAACCGATTTTATCAGTGTATGTTATGGACAGAGCGAAGTAATTTATATGGTTTGCCCACAGACTGTCCGCAGAGAGCTGAGCGGGTGGGGTGGTTGAATGACATGACTGTTCGGAATGAGTGCGCACTCTACAATTATCGCCTGCCGATGCTGTATCGGAAGTGGATGGGCGATATCCGGGACACGCAGGGGAAAACTACCGGAGCAATCAGTGATACAGCTCCGTTTCTGCGGATGGGGCAGAAACCGGCAGATCCGGTCAGCAGCAGTTTTTTGTTGGTGCCGTGGAATGTATATTGTTTTTACGGGGATACAAAGATTTTAGAGGAAAACTATGATAGCTGCAGGCGCTGGGCGGAATATCTTGAACGGCATTCGGAAGGCGGAATCGTCCGGTATTCCCCCATGGGAGACTGGGCGAGCCCTTCGCAATGGTGTGACCATTCCAGCATTGGATCCGGGGCGGTTTCGGCTATTACACCAACGGTATTTATGGCGACCGGATATCAGTATTATAATTATCGTCTTTTAGAAAAGATGGCACATGTCCTGGAAAAGGAAGAGGACAGGATATGTTTTGAAAGGAAGGCTGAAAAGATTAAAGAGGCTTTTCTAACCCGGTATTTTAATAAAGAAAACGGATATTTTTGTGAAAACAGTCAGGCGTGTAATGCGTTTCCGATTTATCTGGGAATGCTTGACGGGAAAGAAAAGGCAGATGTTCTTAGAAATTTGAAGGAAGATATTGAAAAAAAAGAATATCATCTGACTACCGGAAATCTGGGAAGTAAATATGTATTAGAAGTGCTGTTTCAGAATGGCTTTGTACAGGAAGCATATTCCCTTTTGACGCAGGAAACTTATCCAAGCTGGGGCTATATGTTGAAAAATGGCGCAACCACATTGTGGGAACGATGGGAAAAAGTAGAAGATTATCGGGGGATATCACGGATGGCATCTCATAATCATCCGATGTCCGGAGCGGCCGCAGTTTGTTTTCATAAGTATCTGGCAGGCCTGCGGGTGGATGAACGGCGGCCGGGATTTCAAAATGCGATTGTCCGGCCTCTTATTCCGAAAGGTCTTAATAGTGCAGAGGGAAGCATAGAGACAATTTATGGTAAGCTGTTATGTGCGTGGCATGTAGCAGAAGAAAAGCTTGATATGACGGTTCAGATTCCTTTTAATTGCACAGCAGATGTATATCTGCCGGTTATTTGGGAGAATGAAACCAGTGTCTGGTGCAATGGGCAGAAAGGCGTTATGAAAGAATATCAGGAGGAGTTTCTCCCGGAAGGTAAATTTTTACATCGGAAAATGAAGGGAGGGATATGGAAGTTTGAAATGCAAAAAGTCTGGGAGGAAAAAGGATGAGGATACTTAATTTCGGGTCGCTGAATATAGATAAGGTATATAATGTAAAAGATTTTGTGCGGCCGGGAGAAACGGTGCTTGCATTGGAATATCAGGAGTTCCCTGGAGGAAAAGGGTTGAATCAGTCTGTTGCATTAGCAAAAGCAGGGGCAGAAACTTATCATGCGGGAATCATTGGATGCGATGGCGCGGGGTTAAAAGCAGCGCTTGATGCGGCAGGTGTACATACGGAATTGCTGAAGGAATTACCGGAGCCAAGCGGACATGCAATCATTGAAATTAATGAAGAAGGGCAGAACCGGATTATTGTAAACTCCGGGACAAATGCGAGGATAGACGAGGACTATATTTTACAGGTATTAGCGCTTTTTTGCAGAGACGATATTTTATTGATACAAAATGAAATATCGGGCATGGCAAGTATTATGGAACATGCCTGTGAAAAAGGAATGAAGATTATTTTAAATCCTTCGCCAGTGAATGAGGCCTTGTTTACTTATCCGCTGGATAAAGTAGATATATTTGTCTTAAACGAAACGGAAGGATTGGCGCTTGCTGGTATGCAGACGGGTACACCAGAAGATATTTTGCGAAGACTGCGGGAAAAATATCAGAACGCAGAGTTCGTACTCACTCTGGGAGAACAGGGAGCCTGCTATTTGGGAAAAGATACCTGCCCGGATATTTGTTATCAGTCCGCTTTTATAACGAAGACGGTTGACACTACAGCGGCCGGAGATACCTTTTGCGGGTACTTTATACGGGCATACGCTGAAGGAAAAACACCTGGGGAAGCTCTTTATATGGCGGCAAAAGCGAGTGCACTTGCAGTAAGCAGGCATGGGGCTTCGCCGAGTATTCCATTAGCAGAAGAAGTTAGAGCACTGACTAATTTTGCTGAGGCTTTTCAGTAAGCACGCTTATAAAAAACAGAGTAGAAACTGTAAAAAAGGAAGAGGCTGGAAATTCATGAATTTTCAGCCTCTTCCTTAATGCAAAACATTAGGTACCTTGACAAATAAAAAACAAAATGGTATGATAAGGAAAAACAGACGGAGATTTTAAGTGGCAGAGGTAGTACATGAAGAAGTATGGAAATGCAATCCGAAAGAATTTATATTGTTTTATTTTAGGTCCTTTTTTTATGATTATCGAGGCGTGCGGCGAGTTTATTCTGCCGTATCTGAATGCAAATATCATTGATAAGGGAGCGGCGAACGGAGACATTCCGTATATTTTGCGCAATGGCGGCTATATGATCCTGCTGGCGCTTGTGATGCTGGCGGCTGGCGTGCTGGGCGCTCATTTTGCGATCAAGGGGGCGGCGCGCGTCGCCGCGGATGTGCGGATGCAGACGTTTGTGCGCATCCAGAAATTTTCGTTTGCCAACATTGACGATTTTTCCACCGGTTCGCTGATCACGCGCATCACCAACGATATTACGCAGATCCAGAATTTCATTCAGACGCTGATGCGCGGCTGTTTCCGCAGTCCGGTCATGCTGATCGGCGGCGTCTGCATGTCCTTTGCCTTAAATCCGCTTCTGGCAGCCGTGATCTGCGTCGTAATTCCGCTTCTGGCGATCGCTATTTTTGCAATCATCAAAACGGCGTCCCCGCGCTACACGGTCATGCAGAACCGGCTGGACGCTATGAACAACCGGATCAACGAGACGATCACAAACGAGCGGGTAATCAAATCGTTTGTCCGCGAGGAATATGAAAAAGAAAAATTCTCCGGCGTGAACGAAGAGCTGATGGAAAAGAGCATCCGCGCGCTGAAGATGATGATCCTGATGCAGCCGGTTTCCGCACTGGCGGTTAATGTGACGACGCTTGCTGTGGTATGGATCGCGGGCAGGCAGATTATGATCGGGAATATGCAGGTCGGCACGCTGACGGCATTTATCACCTATCTGTCGCAGATTCTGACGGCGCTGAATTTCCTGGCAAATATCATTCTGCAGGGAACGCGTGCGGCGGCGTCTGACCGGCGTATCACGGAGGTGCTGGAGGCGGAAATCACGTTGAATGATGCTCAGGCTTCTCAGAAGGAGAAGACGCTTCAGCGCGGAGACATTGAGTTTCGCGATGTATCGTTCCGCTATTTTAAACAGAACCGTGAGAATGTGCTGAAAAATATAAATCTGAAGATCCGTCATGGGGAACTGGTCGGCATCATCGGTTCCACAGGCAGCGGAAAGACTACATTGATCTCGTTAATTCCGCGTCTATACGATGCGGACAGGGGAAGCGTGCTGGTGGACGGCACGGACGTGCGCGAATGGTCGATGGAAAAGCTGCGCGCGGGCGTAGCGGTGGTGCTGCAGAAAAACACGCTGTTTTCCGGCAGCATTGCGGAAAACCTGCGCTGGGGAAACGAGGACGCCAGCCAGGAGGAGCTTGTGTGGGCGTGCAGAACCGCTCATGCGGAGGAATTTATTAAAATCTTCCCGGAACAATATGAGACGATGCTGGAGCAGGGCGGCAGCAATCTTTCGGGCGGACAGCGGCAGCGCCTCTGCATTGCACGTGCGCTCTTAAAGCATCCGAAAATACTGATACTGGACGATTCCACCAGCGCGGTGGATACGGCGACGGACGCCTGCATCCGCAGATCCTTCCGGGAAGAACTGAGGGATACGACAAAGATCATCATTGCGCAGCGCATCCAATCTGTGATGGACGCAGATAAATTAATTGTCATGGACGACGGAAAAATCGTGGACGCCGGCACGCACAAAGAACTGCTTGCGCGCTGTCGGGAGTATCAGGAAATCTATTATTCACAGGTAAGTAAGGAGGAGTGACGGATGGATGCAGAAAAAGCCGCGCGCTTACAGAAGAAATATGGTCATTCCCAGGCGGAGGGCAATAAAAAAGAACTGAACGTAGGACCGCATGCCGCCCGCGGGCAGGCGCTTGGAGCGGTCGGCAAACCGAAAAATCTGAAAAGCACCGTTGTGCGTCTGTTCCGCTATCTCGGAAAGGAGCGCAGGCAGCTTATACTCGCGATGGTCACGGCGGTTGTTTTCTCTGTCTCGTCGCTGGCGGCGTCGTATCTGCTGCGCCCGGCGATCAATCAGTTCATTTATTACGATCCGGCGGACGCGGACATTTCCATGCGGCTTTCCGGGCTTTTTGGCGCGCTTGCCGTGCTGGGACTGGTCTATGCGATCAATGTTTTCTCACAGTGGGCGCAGCAGCGGCTGATGCTCAATGTTTCGCAGCGCTCGCTCCGCCGTATGCGAGGAGAATTGTACGCAAAGCTGCAGACGCTGCCGATTTCTTATTTTGACAATCATGCGGCGGGAGATGTGATGAGCCGCTTTACAAATGACGTGGATGCGGTCGGGGAAATGCTGAACACGACGCTGATCCAGATCGTTTCCGGGATCATTACGATCATCGGAACGGTTGCGCTGATGCTGTACACCAATGTGCTCCTTGGGATGCTGACGATTATTCTGACGCCGCTTTTGGTATTCGCAAGCAAGTGGATCGTCAAAAGAGGAAGAAAATCTTATGTTGCACAGCAGCAGAATCTCGGCGTTCTGAACGGCTATGCGCAGGAAATGATAACCGGGCAGAAGATCATTAAGGTGTTTAATCACGAGCAGACAGCAGTTGAGGAATTCGGAT
Organism: Marvinbryantia sp.; assembly: GCF_047017445.1. Classification (NCBI taxonomy): domain Bacteria; kingdom Bacillati; phylum Bacillota; class Clostridia; order Lachnospirales; family Lachnospiraceae; genus Marvinbryantia; species Marvinbryantia sp. The sequence continues at coordinate 239,060 of NZ_JBKXTT010000003.1, forward strand.
ATCTGAATGAGCAGCTGATGAAGACGCAGATAAGGGCACAGTTCCAGGCGGGCATCATGGGGCCGGTGACGCATCAGCTCTGTAACGTCATCTATGCTGTGACGGCGTGCGTGGGCGCCGTGCTGGTGGTAAAGCGGGGCTTCGACCTTGGCGGACTGACGGTTTCGGTTAATTACACCCGTCATTTTAACCGCCCGATCAATGAGATTTCCATGCAGATGAATAACGTATTTTCTGCGCTTGCAGGCGCAGAGCGCGTGTTCCAGGTGCTTGATGAGGAGCCGGAAAAAGAGGAAACAGAGACGGTGCAGCCTGCATCCATCCGGGGCGATGTGGTGCTTTCGCACGTGAATTTCGGCTATCGTCCGGGAGAGCCGATCCTGCACGATATCTCGCTGTACGCAAAGCCGGGACAGAAGATTGCGTTTGTCGGTTCTACCGGAGCAGGAAAGACGACCGTCACCAATCTGCTTTCGCGATTTTACGATATTGAGGATGGAAGCATTACGATCGATGGGATTCCGATCGAGAAAATCGAGCGCTCCTTTTTGCGGCAAAATATCGCAATGGTGCTGCAGGACACGCATCTTTTTACGGGGACGGTACGGGAAAATATTCGTTATGGACGTCTGGATGCGACGGATGAAGAGGTGGAACAGGCGGCGAAGGTTGCCTCCGCGCATTCTTTTATTATGCATCTGGAAAACGGATATGATACGCTGCTGGAGCATGACGGCGCCAACCTCTCGCAGGGGCAGCGCCAGCTTCTGAACATTGCCAGAGCTGCGATTTCAAAAGCGCCGATCCTGATTCTTGACGAGGCGACCAGCTCTGTCGATACCAGAACGGAGCGCCACATTGAGGAGGGCATGGATGCGATCATGAAAGACCGCACTACCTTTGTGATCGCACATCGGCTTTCCACGGTCCGCAAATCCAACGCAATCATGGTGCTGGAGAAGGGACGGATCCTGGAGCGGGGAACTCACGAAGAACTGCTTGCCCAAAGCGGAAGATACGCCGACCTGTATCATGAAATTGCGCAGCTTGACTAGGCTTCGTCTGTGGACTGCGGGAAAGCAGAGATCATTTCGATAAACTGCTGTGCCGCTTTGTTCAGCCGTTTTTCTTTTAAGTAGGCGAGCATGATGGTGGAGGTGATCGGCGGTTCGATGTCCACGATCCTTACATCGGAGTTTACCAGACGCTGCGCCGGATTTTTCATCAGCATGGCAACGCCGAGGTCGCGCCCGGCGTGATAGACGATATTGTCACCATTGCGGCTGGTGAAAACGACATTTGGCTCCAGACCGGCTTTTTCGAATGCTTTCCGGCAGAGACTGTGCAGATAGGTGTTTTTGGAAAGCCAGAGCAGAGGTTCCTCGGCAAGCTCCTCGATGGTCACGGAGGACTTCTCTGCAGAGGGATGATCCGCACAGAAAATAGCTGCAAGCCGGTCGGTCAGCACCGGAATTTTGCAGAATTCTCCCTTTTCATCCTCAATATTTCGCAGAAATGCGAGGTCACATTCTTTTTTTCGCAGCATTTCATCAAGCTGCAGGGAATCCGCTTCGATCACGTTGATATGATAGGCAGGATGCTTGCGGCGGAAAAGCTCCAGAGCCTCGGCGACCGCTCCCTGCGTCATGCTCGGAATGGTGCCAATGATGAGATTTCTCTGCGAATTGTGCGTCTCCTCGTAGAGAAAATGCTGATATTCGTCCTGCATTGCGGCGATCCTGCGGGCATATGGAAGAAACCCCTCTCCGATCTGCGTGAGCCGGATCTTTCGCGTGGTCCGGTCGAACAGCAGGACGCCCAGCTCCTCCTCCATGGATTTGATGTGGCGGGAGAGCGCGGACTGCGAGATGAAAAGCTTGTCTGCCGCTTCCATGTAATTTCCGTTTTCGCTCAATACGATAAATTCTCTGAAGTAGTTAATATCCATGTATATTCCTCTGCATTATCATGAATGAAAGCTGGTTAGTATCTTTCATAGTATTATAGATAGTTTTGGTAAAAAAGTCAAATTATTCGTCGAAAGGGGGTCAAAAAAAGTCAAAATGTTCACCAAAAGGGTTGACAGACCTTGCAGATATGTGTTATAAGTATAGTGTAAACGTTTGCAGAGATTACGAACGCTTTCTTTTTTCGAAGAAAATGAAAACGTTTACATTTTGGAGAGGAATGAGGAAAGTGAAGAACCGAAAGGGAGTAAGTATTGTGGATGTGGCGCGGGAGGCAAATGTTTCTGCTGCCACTGTATCAAGAGTAGTAAATAACATTGACAAAGTAAAACCAGAGGTACGGCAGAAGGTACTGGATACGATCCGCGACATGGGATACAGTCCGAATCATGCAGCAAGGGCGCTTGTGAAAAAGAAATCAAACTGCATAGGCATTATTGTAAATAATCTGCATGACCCGTTCTTCCATGATCTGATCAAGGGCTTCGAGATGTCTGCACAGCAGACAAGCTATGCGGTGATGTTCTGCAGTGTTCTCGGCGGGGATGTTGCGAGCAAGGAACAGTATGTGCGCTATCTGACAAACGGCGTGGTGGACGCGGTGATCCTTTATGGCTCCTATCTCAGCGACCAGAGTGTGATTCGTTATCTGAAGGATATCCGGGATGTTGATTATGTGATGATAGAGGATGATGTGCCGGAGCTGGAATGCAACAAACTCCTGATAGATAACTTTGGCGGGGCAAAGAAAGCGGTCGAGTATCTTGTGAAGAAGGGACATCGGAGGATCGCTCATATTTGCGGAAGTCCGAATAAAAAAGTTACCAAGGAACGTATGGACGGTTATCAGGAAGCAATGAGAAATGCCGGATTGGAAATAAGCGAGGGTTATGTCCAATATACGTCCACGGATTACCGGAGCGGGTATGCCTGTGCAAATGCGCTTTTGGATCTTCAGCAGCCTCCGACTGCCGTATTCTGTTCGGACGATGCGATTGCCAGCTTTGCCGTCCGCGCAGCGCTGGACAGAGGCCTGCGTGTTCCGGAAGATATTTCTGTGATGGGATTTGATAATCAGACGATTTTACCGGATCATTATCGTGGCCCGGATATTACTTCGGTGAATCAGCCGCTGTATAAAATCGGTATGGATAGTGTGAAGCTTTTAAGTGAGCGCTTGAACAGTGAGGAGCCGATGAAGCCGGTGAGAAAAGTTTACCAGACGGAAATTGTAGAAAAGGAAACGGTCAGTGAATGTAAGGTGGGGTAGCACATGGATTACAACAATATGCTGAAACAAAAGCGGGCGTTTATTACTACCGGGGCACGGGGAATCGGGCGGGAGATCGCGCTGCTGTTTGCAAGACAGGGGGCTGCGGTGGCCGTCGGCGGAAAAAATCTGCCGAAGCTTGCAGAGACAATGGAAGAAATCCGCAGTGTTTCCCCGCAGTCGAAGGGATACGCATGCAATCTGTCGGACGAAAAGGAAATTACCGCTGTCTGCGATCAGATTCTGGAGGATTTTGCCGGCATTGATATTCTGGTAAATACGGTGGGGATAAACCGTCATGGCGAGATTACGGAATACAGTATGGAAATGATCGATACGATGTTCAACACCAATTATAAAAGCGGATTGATCTGTGCGCAGAAATTTTTACCGGGGATGGTTGAACGCGGATATGGAAATATTATCAATATTTCTTCGATCCATGGAAGTATGACAATGCCAGGGTTTGGCATTTATGCAGGAACGAAGGGCGCGGTCAATGCGACGGCACGGGCAATGGCGCTGGATTATGCGAAAAAAGGCATTCGGGTAAATAATATTTCGCCGGGATTGATCCTGAGCGACAATATGCAGGATGAGATTTTAGATTATCCGGAGGGAGAACAGCGCGAGCGTTTTATGGAAATGCTGCGGAACATGCAGCCGCTGCCGCCCGGAAAGATGGAGGATATTGCAAATGCCGCCCTTTTTCTGGCAAGCGATATGTCTGCTTATATTACCGGACAAACAATATTTGCAGACGGCGGAGCAAGCATTAAGGCACACTGAAGGGAGGCAAAAGGGATGGATTTTTTCGAAGAACACGGACTTACCCCGTACATCAATGCTCACGATACATATACGGTATACGGCGGAAGCCGGATGGCAGAAAACACGCTGGAGGCAATGCGGCAGGTTTCGCGTCATTTTGTAGATATGGAGCAGCTGCAAAAAAGGCTTGGGGAAGAGCTGGCGCAGCTGACGAAAAATGAAGGGGCCTATATTACGAACGGTGCGGCGGGAGCATTGCAGCTTGCGGCAAGCGTCTGCATGGTGCGCGGAAGCATGTATCATTACCGAAAGCTTCCGGATACGAAGGGAATAAAGTCGGAGATTATCGTGCTGCGGGCGCAGAGAAATGCATATGACGAAGCAATCTGGGGGACGGGCGCAGAGATGGTGGAAATCGGCGATGCGGATGAGACTCTGGAGTTTGAACTGGAGGGAAGCATCAGCGAAAATACGGCAGCCGTTTTCTATTTCCTGTCGTCGCTGTATGAGAGAGGTTCCATGGAGCTTTCAAAAGTGATCGCGATCGCGCACAGGCATCAGATCCCTGTGGTGGTGGATGCAGCAGCGCAGCTTCCACCGGTGGAGAATTTATGGACGATTACGGGAGCAGGCGCAGATCTTGTGATTTTCAGCGGCGGCAAAACACTTTGCGGACCGGCGGACAGCGGGTTGATCGTCGGGAAGAAAGAATGGATAGAGGATTGCAGACGCTTTGGGGCGCCGGTTCATGGCATCTGCCGCTCCAGTAAAACATCGCGGGAGAGTATGGCGGGATTGTATGTGGCAGTAAAAAATTATCTGGAATTGGATCCGCAAAAAAATGCGGCTGCACTCCGGCACAGAAATGAAATTGTTGCGGGGTATGTAAAGGACGTTCCTGGAATTGCAAAAATAGAGACAGTAGAAAAAGGACCGGTAGGACAGACGTATCCGCGCTTGTTTATCTATCCGGAGAAAAAGGAAAGAGGCGAACATATTGTGCAGAAAATGTATGAGCAGGGAATTTATATCGGCTATGAAAAGAACTGCGGTGCGGTTTATATCAGTCCACTGAATTTGACGGATGAGGAAGCGGATATTGTGGGAAACATGCTCAGAGTCATTCTATTGGCAGAATAAAAATTTTTACCAGAAAATGTAAACGTTTGCACGGGAAAATATGCCGGAAGAAAGTGTTTTGAAATAAATTTGTTATTATAGGCAGAATGGAGAGATACATGGAGAAAAAGTCAGAGTTTTACAGAAGGCATGAAAAACAATTGCGGCAGCTTCTGAAGCAGATCCAGGAGGAGCTTCTGCAGGAAAATATCCCGTTTTGGCAGGAGCGGATATTGGATGAAACGTATCCGGGATATCTGAATTGCTTCGATCGTCGGGGAAGGCTGGAGGATGACAGAAAGCCGGGATGGTTTGTCGGGAGGACGATGTATTTGTTTGCGGCATTGTACAACCATATTGAACCAAAAGAGGAGTGGCGGGAGATTGCAAAGGCCGGACGGGACTTTATGAAAGGCAGTTTTTATCTCGGAGACGGGCGTTTTGCGCATATGATGTCGCGCAGCGGCAAAGTCCTGGAGGGAGCAACGTCCATTTTCACTGATCATTTTGCAGTAAAGGGTTTGTATGAGTACATAGCCTCCTGCAAAGAACAGGCGGCGGAGCAGGACATAGCGTTTGCTCGTTTGCTGAGTGAAACATTATTTGGAAATGTGCGCAGGCCGGACGTATTGCAGGCGGAAGGAATTGAGCCTGGATGGCAGAAGCATGCAATAAATTTTATGACGCTTTTAGCAGCGCTTGAGAGTCGGGCTGTTTTTGGGAATCTGTACGATGATATCCTGCAGGATTGCGTAAAAAAATCATTGTATGAATTCGCGAGCGATGAATATAAAGCACCATTTGAATATATAGGAGCGGATGGAAAACCAAAACCGGAGGGAGAAGGGAGGTTGATTGATGCCGGTCATACGATGGAATCTCTGTGGTTTTCCATGAGAGCAGGCAGGGAGTGCGGACATATGACTTATATAAAACGCGCAGAAACCATACTGGACTGGGTAATTGCCCGCTGCTACGATGAAACGTATGGAGGATTTTATCAGCATGTGGATGTGGAAAAGACAATTCCGCAGCAGAGATTTCTGGTAAATGATTACGCAGGAATTCCGGCGGCATGGGACGATAAGATCTGGTGGGTGCAGGCAGAGGGGCTGAATGCGCTTGCAATGAGTGCTTTATATAATGAAAACGAGAGACACTATACATATTTCCTGAAGCTGTATGATTATGTGCAGAATTATTTCAGGGATCGGGAATTTGGGGAATGGTACAGTATTTTGAAGAGAGATGGAGCAGTACGGTCTGACAAAAAGGGATTTGAATTAAAGGGACCATATCATGTACCGAGGTGTCTGATGCAATTGACGGTAGTGCTAAAGGACTATCTTTCCCAGGCACAGTAAGAGATTTCCGGAAGAAAAGAAGCGGAGTAAAAAGGAGGAAAAACAGATGAAAAACTGGAAATGGACGGCAAAAAAAGCAGCGGCAGGCGTGTTTACGGCGGCAATGCTGACAGGACTTATCGGGATCGGAGCAGCTGCAGAGCAGACAACGATTGAATGGTGGACGCCAAACTGGGATGAGACAGAGAGCCGGGAGATGGCAGCGGAGTTTGAGGCCGAAAATCCGGACATTAAAGTGGAAATCGTTGTGACAGATTGGGATACCTATAAAAGCAAGATCACAACAGCGATCAGTGCGAAGAATGCACCGGAGTTGTTTACGATCCTGCTGACGGATGTGGCGCCGTTCGCAAAAAAGGATCTGCTGGAGACGCTGAAAGAGTCTGGCAGCGCGGCGGGGATTAACTTTGATGATATTCTGGAGCCTGCGCTGGAGATTACGTCGGTGGAGGATGAGATATACGGGGTTCCGTTCCGCTATGATGGATCCGGTATCTATTACAATGTTGATCTGCTGAGTGCAGCAGGGTATGAGGAGTTCCCGACCGACTGGGAGGAAATGGTGGAGATGAGCAAAGCGCTTGCGCAGGATGGTGTGTATGCGTTTGCATGGCCGCTTGGCAATCAGGCAAATGCGGCAACCAGACTGGTGCAGCAGCTTTACACTTATGGCGGCGATATTTTAAATGAAGATGAGACAAAGTGTCTGTTAGACAGCGATGCAGCCAAAAAGGCGCTGAATAATATTGTCAGCTCCATCCAGGAGGGATACGCTTCGCCGAGCAGCGCAGAGATCGACAACACAAAAATGAGAGACATGTTTGGCTCAGGTCAGCTTGCGTTTAACTTTACCGGACCATTTGATGTGGATACCTTAAAGACGGATTATCCGGATCTTAACTTTAAAACGGCAGTTATTCCGGGCGACGGCGGCATGGGCTGTACGACCGCAAACGGATGGTGCGTATCCATGGCAAAGAACAGCGAAAATAAAGAGGCGGCGGCAAAATTCCTTGCCTATATCACAACGCCGGAAAACCAGGCGCGGCTGACAGATTCTTTCCCGGCAAGCAAGACAGCAATGGAATATGAGCAGTTTGCAAGCGAGGAATTAAAACCGTTTACCGAGCAGTTGAATAATTCCAAGGCGGAACCGACTTACGAGAACTGGGCGGAAATGGAACCGATCATTTACGGCTATATTCAGAGCGCTGTTTCAGGAAGTATGACAGTGGATGAGGCATGCGAGGCTATGACAGCGGATATCGACGCGCTGCTTGCATGGTAAAAAGTGCTGCACGGCATTTGCCCTGACGGTAAAGTGTACGAAGCACGGAACTACTCTCGGAAGAGAAAGGAGCATATGATGAAAAGACAGATATTAACCAGAGATGAGAAAAAAGCACTTCCTTTTATTCTTCCGGGAGTAATTGTGACAATGCTGCTGATCGCTTATCCATTGTTTTATATTTTTCGGATGAGCTTTACAGATCAATCCGCGGGAGGGGCATTTGCCGGTTTCTATAATTATCAACGGCTATTCCATAATCCACAGTTTATAAAAGCGGTTTTGAATACTGTAAAGTGGACGCTGAGCACCGTGATCTTTTCATTTGGACTTGGCACATTGTACGCAATGCTGATTCACAGAAAGGGGATCCGTTTTAAAGGCTTCTGGAGAAGCGGGATCTTTATCGCCTGGATCATTCCGGGGGTAGTGAAGGCAACGGCGTGGAAATGGCTGCTGACAACAGACGGCGGAATGGCAAATCATATTCTGCAGAGTCTGGGTTTGATCAAAGAACCGATTCCATGGCTGACGACGCCGCAGTTTGCGCTGCTTTCCCTGATCATCGTTCAGATATGGGCGTGTTCGCCCTATGTAATGCTGATGATGACGGCTGGCCTGCAGCAGCTTCCGGCGGATCTGTATGAGAGCGCCGACCTGGATGGGGCAAGCTGGTGGCAGAAAATGCGGTATATCACGATGCCTCTTTTGAAGGATATCAGTTTTATCTGTATACTGATGCTGCTGGTGTGGGCGATCAATGAATTTTCGCTGATCTGGATCATGACGTCGGGCGGTCAGAATACAACGACATTATCGCTGCTGGTCTATAACCAGTTTAAGATACTGAACCTTAACGGCGCTTCTGCCAGCGCGGTGATGCAGCTGCTTACCACCATGATATTTGCCGTATTATATGTGAAGTTTGTGATAAAGGAGGAGTGAGGATGAGCCGGAAAAGATTCTATGAAAAAGTACTGAATATTTTGGCATATCTTGTATTGATCCTGGCGCTGCTGCTTACGATCCTCCCGATCGGATGGGTGTTGTCCACATCTATAAAGCCGACGACGGAGATTTTTGCAAATCCGCCGCGCTGGATACCGCTGGATCCAACCCTGTCAAATTATCATAATGTACTGTTTGACAGCTCTATTCCAAATGCGTTTAAAAACAGCGTTCTGGTGGGCGTAATGACAACCTTTATCGCTTTGCTTCTGGGCGGCAGTGCGGGTTATGCATTTGCGAGGTTTTCTTTTCGGGGAAACAGAGTGCTTTCCCTGTTTATGCTGATCAGTCAGATGCTGCCGCTGACGGTACTGATGATACCGCTTTACTACATGGAAAATGAAGTGGGATTGGTAGATACAAAGCTGGGGCTGGCGATCGCGCATCTGGTGATCAGCCTTCCGCTGGTCACATGGATGGCGAAGGGATATTTTAAAGGCATCCCAAAAGAAATAGAGGAAGCAGCGATCATGGATGGCTGTTCTACAATGCAGACAATTATCAGGGTCGTGCTTCCGCTTTTGAAACCGGCATTGGCGGCAACCGGGATTTATGCTTTTATCTCTTCCTGGAATGAATTTGCACTTGCAAATGTTCTGACGCGAAGCACGGCAAGCATTACGGTTCCGATAGCCTTAAATGAGTTTTCATCTTTTTTTAAAGTGGACTGGGGCAGCACAATGGCAGCGGCTATGGTGATCACCGTTCCGATCATAGCGATATTTATGATGGTACAAAAGCAATTTGTGGAGGGGTTAGCGGCAGGGGCCGTAAAGGGGTAGGTTACATTTATCAGAAAGCTATTAAATTGACTAGGAGGAAGAAAAACATGGGTGAAACAGGAAAAAGAATAGAACAGCTTGGAATCTCGCTGCCGGTACGCGACCGAAAGGGAAAGGGAGCTGTTGATGCGGTACTCAAGGACGATATGCTGTATTTGTCGGCACATCTGCCGGTGGATGCAGAGGGAAAGCCGGTTTATACGGGAAAGGTTGGAGCAGATGTCGATGTGGATACGGCATATCAGGCGGCGCGTCTCTGCGGGCTGAACATGCTTGCCACTATTAAGGATTACATTGGAGAACTGGATCGGGTGGACTATTTTGTGAAAGCGCTTGGGCTCGTAAACAGCGCCGGAGATTTTTCCAGTCAGCCTGCAGTTATGAACGGATTTTCTGATCTGATGGTAGAGGTTTTTGGAAGACGCGGGCAGCATGCACGCTCGGCTATGGGAGCTTTCGCATTGCCTCAGAATGTTCCGGTCGTGGTGGAAGCGATTGTGCGCATCCGTAAATAGAATTTGTCGATAGAGCGTGAAATATAGGAGGTGCGTAAAGTGGACAGCATTAATAAAATTATCATAGATGGCGCAGAGACAGAGCCGCAGTATCAAAAGAAGCGGGGAATTGTTCTGCTGAGACGGGTGGATGATATGATCTATGTTTCCGGGCACGGGCCGGAAGATCAGATCACCGGAGTGCCGCTGTATCAGGGAAGGATCGGAAAAGATCTGACGCCGGAGGAAGGCTATGCGGCAGCGCGCGAGTGCGCGATCATTATTCTTGGTGCGTTAAAGGATACGCTTGGCTCACTGGATCATGTGAGGATCATCAAGGCCTTTGGACTTGTAAACTGCGCAGAGGGTTTTTGCGATGTGGACGGGGTGTTTGATGGATTTTCGGATACGATCGCAGACGTCCTGGAGGAAAGGGGATATCACGCAAGGACCGTTATGGGAACACATAATTTGCCGAACGGGAATATTCCTGTGGAAATAGAAGTGATCGCGCAGGTGCTTTAGGGTGCCAGGAAGCGCCGGATAATACGTAAAGGGTTATGTGGTATGCAGCAAAAATGGTATGCGGCATCCGGATACGGAGATGGCAGAGCGGCGGATATTTTGCTTTTTACCGCGGATGCGGACGGAAAAATGGAAATACGGGATGCTGCCTCACAGGGGGATTGTCCGTCGTTTTTATGTGCAGCAGATGGAAAACTTTTTGTGGCAAGCGAGCTGAGTGATAAGGCGGCTATCACATCTTTTTGCGTGGAAAACGGAAGGCTGATCCCGGAGAAAAGGATAGAGTTTTCCGGCAGGGGGCTTTGTCATCTGACGGCGGGACGGCAGGTATTGTATGCGGGATGCTATCAGAGCGGAGAGCTGTACGTGACCGATCACGAATTGGAACGGATATCCTGCTGTTATCATGACGGTATCCACATTCATGGAAGTATCTGTATGGGCGGGCATGAGCTGCTTGCAGTGGATCTTGGCGGGGACGCTCTTTTGAAATTTCGTTTGCAGGGGGAAAAACCTGTGGGACAGCCGGAGCAGATCGCATTAAGAGAGGGCAGCGGTCCGCGTCAGGTACTTTATGATGAAAGCTCACGAAAGATGATTGTGATTAACGAGAGGGGAAACAGTGTCGCTTTTGGAAGCGGACCAAACTGGTACCGGAATCTTGTCTGCCGACCGGCAACACAGGCCTGCGGAGCGGGGAACTATCCGGGAGGAGCCTGCATTGACAGAACGGGAAAACTCTTTGTGGCAAACCGCGGAGCAGATACGATAGCGGTATTCGACGTCTCAAAAGAAATGAAATTTCTTGGCGAATGGGACTGTCAGGGACACTGGCCGAGGCACCTGCACTGTGCAGATGGGGGACTTGTATTTGTCGCCTGCGAGAGAAGCAATGAACTTTGCAGCTTTTTGTGGACAGAAGAGCATTTGCCGGATAATAGGGAAAGCCGGTTAAGAGATGTGCAGTCCGCGAAAGAAGAAGCGTATGTGTCAGGAAGATTATGCCCGGCGGATTCTTTGCCGCTTGTGCGGGCGGCATGTGTCACAGAGATAAAAAAACGGCCGGCCTGAAGGAGAATGGAGAGAGACAGATGAGTAAGCAGACAAAAGATATTATTCTGCGGGGCGGGATCGTGCTTGATCCATCGCAGAGCATGAAGAAAAAAGCGGATATTCGTATTTCAAACGGGAAAATTGCGGAAATTTCAGAGCATATGCAGGAGAATCCTGCGGCACGTGCATCAGAAGCCGGAAGCGCCACTGTTGTAAATGTGGAAGGATGCTACGTGACGCCGGGACTGATCGATATGCATTGTCATATCTATCCTGTATTTCCGGTTGCGCGGGATGGTTTGCCGACGATCCAGCCGGAGGCGCATATGTTTCAAAGCGGCGTGACAACGGCTGTGGATGCGGGAACCTGCGGAAGCCGGGATTTTATCCGGTTTAAGGAAGAGGTGATCGATAAGAGCCGCTTAAGAATTCTGGCATTTATCAACATTGCTTCCGGCGGGATGGTGAATCTGGATTCCGAACAGGATATCAGAGAATTTCATCCGGAAATTGCAGCCGCAATGGCGAAAACGTTTGATGAAACGGTTGTCGGGATTAAAACAGCGCATTACTGGGTAGGAAAACCGTTTGATGAAGCGCATCCTGCGTGGGAATCTGTTGATCGCTGCGTACAGGCAGGCGAGCTCTGCCACAAGCCGGTAATGGCGGATTTTCAGCCGACGCTTCCGGGACGGCCATATGAGGAGCTGATTTTAAGTAAGCTCCGTCCGGGCGACATTCACACGCATGTATATGCTCAGCAGTTTCCTGTTCTGGATGAGAGCGGATGTGTGCGCAGGGAGATGTTTGCGGCGCGCGAAAGAGGCGTGATTTTTGATCTGGGGCACGGAGCAGGCAGCTTCTGGTTCCGGAATGCTGTTCCGGCATGGCAGCAGGGATTTGCGCCGGATGTGATTTCAACAGACCTGTATCTTGATAATGTTGCAGGGCCGGTCATTAATCTGACGCATGTAATGTCAAAATATCTGAGCATGGGCATGACGATGGAGGAAGTTATTTTTCGCACGACAAAGCGTCCGGCGGAGGTTATCGGACACACGGAGCTTGGGGATCTGCGTATCAATGGCTGTGCAGATATTGCAGTGCTTAAAGTACAGGAAGGGCAGTTTGGCTATGCGGACAGCGGGCATGCGAGAATGAATGGGAGCAGGCGGCTGGAGTGCGTTATGACGATCCGTGAGGGAACGATCGTGTTTGATCCGATGGCGTTAGCGATGCCGCTCTGGGAGACTGCACCGGAGGCCTACTGGAGGGCGCCGGGGGTTCTGTAGAAGAAAATAACGTTACTGTTCACGTCGTTCACAGTAACATTCGCAAATCCATTTAAAATTCGCTCCGCGAATGGGATTTGCTCACACCTGTGTCACTTTCTTACGGACTTTGCCCACAGGACTAGCTGCGCGTCGCAGTGAATGCAAAGTCCTGACCTGAACAGTAACAAAACAACAAAAACAGTAGGAGAAGAAGACGTGATATTAAATGACAGGAATGAAATAATTGCTTTGACGCAGGAGTGGCACGGAGAGCGCTTTGCAGACGGCAGACCGAAGGTGGAGGAGAAATACCTGGAAAAGCTAAGGACAATGACACTTGAGGAAATCTGGCTTCCACTTTATATCAAGGGTTATCATTTCCAGTTTGAAGGCGGGATGAAGATGCTTCACGGCGGACAGAAGCTGGTAGGACGTGCAGTGACATGCACCTTTATGCCGACAAGACCGGATTTATTTTCTGTTGTAAAATCAACGGGCGAACAGAAAAACTGGAAGGGTATGTGCAATCAGTGGGTAGTAGACGGCCTGGTGGAAGGGGATGTGCTGGTTGCAGACATGTATGATAAGATTTTCAACGGAACCTTTATCGGCGGGAATCTGACTACTGCGATCGCGGCACAGACAAAACGCGGCGGAGCGGTGATCTGGGGCGGCATCCGGGACATTGAACAGATGAAAAAAATAGGAACACAGGTATTTTACCGCGGCGTTGATCCGACACCGATCCGGGAGTGTGTGATCACCGGCTATAATAGCGCCTGCAGAATCGGGCAGGGGGTATGTCTTCCGGGCGATGTGGTTATGGGAACAGACAGCGGAGTTTTGTTTATCCCATGCCATCTGGTGGCAGAAGTGATCAACAGCGCAGAAAAAACGCATGCTAAGGATATTTTTGGCTTTGAAATGATAGAGAGGGGCGTTTATACGACGGCGCAGATAGACAGCAGTGTCTGGAGCATGGACATGCTGGAAAATATGCAAAGATTTTTAAAGGAGGATGCGCGCTGCGAAAAATACCGCGATCTTGACTGGAGTCTGGAAATGCGTGCGTCGCAGGGAGAGCAGGACGCGCTGAAAGAGGTATTGAAAACATGCCTCACATAAAAAGGATGCGTATTATTGCAAAGGGCAGAAACGGGGAATTGGATGATTCTCCGTTTTTTTTTTTGAAAAATGATTAGGCACCTTGACAAATTACGGAGGAAATGATAAGATGATTTCAAGGTACCGAAATAATAAGGAAAAGAGGAATTCCGAATGAGAAAATGTGAGATAAACGATGATTGTGTGCGGGGGGAGCATCACGGCAGACACGGCTATCACGGACGTATGGAAGGATTTCAGATAGAGGAGGCTTCCCTGCAGGAGCTTCTTATCCGCTGCGGATATATTGCGGAGCGCAAAAGCGGGCGACAGAGAGGACAGAACCGGATACTGGGCATTCTGCTGGAAAATCCAGAGATGAGCCAGAGGGCGCTGCAGGAGCGGCTTGGAATCGAACCGGGGTCCTTAAGCGAAATTCTTGCAAAGCTGGAGGAAAAGGGCTTTCTTGTAAAAGAAAAGGACGAGAGTGACCGCCGCAAAATGATTCTTCGTCTCACGGACGCGGGGAAAGCGGCCGCTGAGGCGGAAAAAACAGAAGGATCAAAGCCGCATGCGGAGGAAATTTTCCAGGCTTTATCTCCCGAAGAACAGGGACAGTTAAAAGAAATGCTGCGAAAGCTTCTGACGCAATGGCATATGGAAAGAAAACGGAGGAATGAACGATGAATACAGAAAATAATACAATGACAAAAGATGGAAAAGAAGTCTGCCCGTGCTGCGACCGCCACTGTCCGGTCGACAATCTGCATTGCCCGAAGGGAAAAGAACACTTTGGGCTTCCGGTAGAAGAAGGCGAAAGAGAAGGCCGCGGCGAACATGGTGAGCACAGACACGGCGGCGAGAGAGGATGCGGCCGCGGCGGGCATGGCCACGGCAGAGAAGGAAAACATGGCCGCGGGGAACATGGATACAGCGAACATGGACACAGCGAAGGCAAACCACAGATGCGCCCGATTGACGAGGAAAATATGACGTTATCGGAAGTCACTATGACGCTTCTGCGCCAATGCGGTCATTTCCTGCATCATAACGTGGAGAGCGGCGCAGACTGCAGCGAGATGTTTGCGATGCTTAAGGAGGAAGAACAGATGCAGCTTAACGCGGCGCTGAAAAAATGCCTCGCGGGATGGCAGCAGAGATAGGCGCTGCTTTCAGAATCATTATATAAAGAGAGAAAAAGCTCCGGCACAGTCTGATGTGCCGGAGCTTTTTGTCACTGCTCACTTTGTTCACAGTAACTTTTGTGTCGCTTTCTGCATAAATGCAGACGGAAATCGAATTGCTTTTCATGGTGCGAAAAATCTACAATGATAAAAAATCTTACTTGGGAGGAAGAAGAAAATGAAACCAGAAATAAAAACGGAGAAAGCGGCGATTACCTGTCTGGATATGCGAATCGCGGTGTCGGTGCTGATCTGCTGTCTGACGGCAACGCTGCTGAATCATTTTGGCGTGAAGTTTCCGCTTGGGGAAATGCGCCTGGAGATTATTCAGAAGATGACGGCGTGCATTTCCTGCCTGCTTTGCTGCCAGGATACAACGACGGTCAGCAAAAAAGCGGGCATCAACCGTCTGATCATCACAGCGGTCGGCGGCATTGTGGCAATTTGCGTTGTTGCGCTGGACAATGTGTTTGCGAATGAGTGGCTGATGGTACTGATGGTGACGGCTGGAGTACTGCTCACACTGTACTTCTGCAAGCTGGCGAAGGTGCCGTACATAAACGCGCGGATCGGCGGCGTTACCTTTATCCTGGTGGCATGCACATTTGCAGGAAATGCAAGGATTTACTACGCGGTGTTCCGCTTTATCTCCACATTCTATGCGGTGTTGGTGGTGCTGCTTGTAACATGGGTATTTGAAAAGTTTGCAGGGAAGAAAAGCGCGTGATAATTCCACACAGATTCCGGGGAGGGCAAAGGTGAACAATAACCTTGCTCTCCCTGGTTTTTATATTTATGCACTTTGCGCAATAATTACATCGGAAAGCGGTTTGCTTATAAAGAATAACGGAAGTATAATGTAATCACAAAGCAGATAATTGTAAAAATAACTACAGGAGAGAAGAAAATGAAGCCAGCCTTACCATTTAAGATACCGGAGACGGCGGAGTTTTCGCCGGAACAGATTTTGCAGGCCGGGAAGTGCTATCTTGACATTCCCTATGCCGGGCAGTCTGAGGATCAGGTGTTTGATTTGTATCTACCGAAGAAGGGAGGAGAGCTTTTTCCGCTGATTTTATACATCCACGAGGGGGCGTTTGCATTTGGGAGCAAGCGCGATAAGCGGGCGGAGACATTATTTGCGGCGTTGGAACGCGGATTTGCGATAGCGAGCATGGACTACCGCAAGAGCGATAAAGTCACCTGGCCGGCGCAGATCTATGATGTAAAGGCGGCAATCCGATATTTGCGTGCGAATGCCGGAAAATATCATCTGGACGCTGATAAATTTATCCTATGGGGCATGTCGGCAGGAGGATATCTCGCCTCGATCGTCGGAGTGACGGAAGGAAATCCCGGATTTGAGGATCCGGGTATGGGAAACGCCGGATGCAGCAGCGCGGTGCAGGCAGTGATCGACCTTTGCGGAGCCTGCAGCGGATTTGACGCGATGGATGAGCAGATTTTCCGCAATGGAGTCGGAAGAAGCAACCATAACAACGAAAATTCCCCGGAATCCATTATGATGGGGAATCCGCTCCCCGATATCACGGAGCTGAACCGTATGGCGGCGCCGGTGACCTACGTACATAAAGATATTCCGCCGTTTTTCATTCAGCACTGCGTGACCGATCCGACGGTGCCGGTGCAGCAGTCGGAGGAATTTGCAAAAGTGATCGAGAAAATTGCTGGAGCCGCGAAGGTGCGGACGGTCTTTCTGGAAAAAGAAGCGGACCACGAGAAGCCGGACTACAATACAGAGGAAATTGTAGACACGGCATTGGACTTCCTGGAGGAGGTTTTTGAAATACGATAGTGAATGCGGGAGGCATCGTACGGGCAGATGCCCTGTCCCGGCATCATTATATAAAAAATTATGCAAAGGAGAAGAAAGAACATGAAAAAGAGATTTGTGGCACTTTTATTAACCGGAGCACTGACGATCAGTTCTCTTGGAACCGGTACTGCAGTTTTTGCGGCGGAGGATGGAAGAACGGCTTCTGTAACCGTTGGCGTTACGGCAGATCCGGAAAATATGGGACCGTGGTCTGGAATGTCGGCAGGACGTATTGCAATGCTGTTTACGGTGTATGAGTACATGATCACCAGAGAAGACGGACAGGTGTACGGCGTGCTCGCAAAGAACTGGGAGCAGGTAGATCCGAAGACCTACACGATGGAGATCTATGATTACATTCATGACGCGGCAGGCAACCCGCTGACCGCTTCCGATATCGTATTCAGTTTTGAATCCGCGATCGCGACAAAGAACTACGGCAAGCTTTCTGTTGTAGAGAGCGTGACGGCGGTGGATGATTACAATCTGGAATTCAAGTTTAACAAGGACCTTGAGATTGGTGAATTTGAGAACGTGCTTCTGGAGGTAGCGATCGTTACGCAGGCAGCTTACGAGGCATCCGAAGATCAGATGGCGACGACGCCGGTCGGCACCTCCGCTTATCTGGTAGAAAGCTACGTTCCAGGGTCTGAGCTTGTTTTAAAGGACACCGGAAATTACTGGCAGACGGATGAATCTCTGGTGCACGGAACAAGTATCCACAACGCGGATGAAATCAGATTTTCCGTAATTACAGAGGCTTCCCAGCACACCGTTGCAATGCAGACAGGCGCAGTGGACATTTCAAACGGTATTCCGGATACGGATATTGCGAAGTTTTCAGAGGGCGGAGAGTATGCAGAGGGAAACCAGGTATCGGTTGTTCTGGATAATCTTACCTATGACATAGAGTACAACATGTCCGACAGCTCTGTATTTAAGGATGACGAGAATCTGAGACTTGCGCTTGCCTGTGCGATTGACAAGGAAGGATTGAATCAAGGTGCGTTCAACGGCAATGGTATGGCGGTGAAGGATTTTGCAAACGCGACCTATCCGGACTATAATCCGGAATGGGATAACGAGGATTATTATGATTATGATGTAGAAAAAGCAAAGGAATATCTTGCACAGTCCAATTATGATGGAAGCCCGTTGACTCTGGAATATACCAACAGCGGCATGCAGGAAATGCTGGCGCAGATGCTGCAGGCTTACTGGGGACAGATCGGCGTGACGGTAGAGCTGGTTGGTTACGACCAGATGATGGCACAGCAGGAACAGTATAATGCGGAGGGCTTTGATATTCTTCTGAAGACGGCCGGTTCCACAGACTATATTGTGAACCAGTGGAAGCTCTGCTGGGATGCAAGAGACTACCGTGACATCACCGGCGGAACTGCAAACTTTGTAGTGGACGAAGAGCTGGATAATCTGATGCAGGCATGCCTGAGTGTAGATACCTACGGTCCGGAGAGCATTGAAGCAATGCATGACTACCTTGTAGAGAAATGCTACGGCTACGGAATTGTACAGGGTCCGATCAATATCGTACATTCTGATAAGATCGCAACTGTTGCTCTGGATGCAAGAAACCAGATCCTTCCGGGAGCATGCGTATACGCAGAATAAAGGAAGAACCGGTATAAGCCAAGTTACAATATGCGGCGCTGCACACTCCGTAAAATGCGGCGCCGCATTTTTAGAAAGGAGTCCATATGTGGAAATATATTGTAAAACGTCTGTTATGGATGATACCGGTGCTGCTCGGTATTTCCGTGGTAATTTTTACAATCATGTATTTTTGCCCGGGCGATCCGGCGGCAGCGATCCTCGGCAATGCGGCGACGCCGGCGGCGATAGCGGAAAAGCGGGCGGAGCTGGGGCTGGATGAGCCGTATCTGGTGCGTCTTTTGAGCTATTTAAACCAGGTGTTCCTGCACTTTGATCTGGGAACCTCTTATTTCCAGAATCAGTCGGTAATGTCCGGTATCTTATACCGCTTGCCGTACACCGCTACGATCGCGGTCATCTGTATGCTGCTGCAGATCCTGATCGGCACGCCGCTTGGCATCACTGCAGCCGTTCACCAGAATGGTCTGGCGGATCGTATTTGCATGGTGATCGCACTTGCAGGCGTTTCCGTTCCGGGCTTCTGGCTGGCAATGATGTTGGTGCTGCTGTTTTCTGTAAAGCTTGGCTGGCTGCCGCCCTACGGCGTCGGCGGGATCCAGTATTTTATTTTGCCGTGTATCGCAAACGCGTTCGCGGGCATTGCATCTCAGGCGCGTCAGACGCGTTCGAGTATGCTGGAGGTTATCCGATCTGATTATATTGTGACGGCGCGCGCGAAAGGGCTTTCCGAGCGGGAGATCCTTTACAAGCATGCACTTCCGAACGCACTGATCCCGATCATCACCGTAGTCGGAAACGGTATGGGAATGATGCTCGGCGGTACGGTGGTTATCGAATCTGTATTCTCGATTCCGGGCATCGGCATGTATACAACCTCAGCGATCAATAACCGTGATTACCCTGTCGTTATGGGCGGTGTGCTGTTTCTCGGCGCATTGTTCAGTCTGATCATGCTTCTGGTGGACGTGATTTATGCATTTGTTGATCCGCGTATCAAGGCACAGTACGAGGGACAGCAGAAGAGTTTCAGAAGGAGGAAGAAGAATGGCTAATGGTGCAGCTGCTGCGGCAAATACAACGACAAAGGTACGAAAAAGGAAAGAAAGCCAGTTCAGCCTTGTGATGAAGCGTCTGAGTAAAAACAGACTGGCGATGGCAGGTCTGGTTATCATATTGATTTTATTTTTGCTGGCGATTTTCTCCCCGTGGATCATGCCTTATCCTTACGAGGAGATGAATATGGCGGAGCGTTTTGCAAGCCCGTCCTTAAAGCATCTCTGCGGAACAGATGAGATGGGACGCGATATTTTCAGCCGTCTGCTTTACGGCGCAAGGGCTTCCTTGTCCCTGGGCTTTCTGGCGACGATTATTTCTACTGTGATTGGTATGATTATCGGTTCCATCGTTGGCTATTTCGGCGGAGCGGTGGATACGGTGGTGATGCGTCTTGTGGATATCCTGCAGGCAATTCCCGGAATCCTGCTGGCGATCGCAATCTCGGCATGTCTGGGAAGTGGTTTTACAAATACAATTATTGCGCTTTCCATCGGCGGTATCCCGATGACGGTGCGTCTGCTGCGCGGCTCCATTATGGGTGTGCGCAAGATGGAATACCTGGAGGCGGCGCAGACGATCAACTGCTCGGTTCCGCGTACCATTATGAAACATATCCTGCCGAACAGTATCTCCCCGATCATTGT
This sequence comes from Marvinbryantia sp., assembly GCF_047017445.1. Taxonomy (NCBI): domain Bacteria; kingdom Bacillati; phylum Bacillota; class Clostridia; order Lachnospirales; family Lachnospiraceae; genus Marvinbryantia; species Marvinbryantia sp. The sequence goes on from NZ_JBKXTT010000003.1 coordinate 259,435, forward strand.
ATCCGTTACGATGGGCATCGGAAATACGATCCTGATGGCAGCGTCACTCAGCTACATTGGACTTGGCGTACAGCCGCCGACGCCGGAGTGGGGCGCAATGCTCTCCGCAGCGAGAACCTACATGAGAGACTATCCGCACATGGTATTATTTCCAGGTCTTGCGATCGCGCTGGTGGTGCTGTCTCTGAATATGCTCGGCGACGGTCTGCGCGATGCGCTGGATCCGAAGCTGAAGAAATAGGAGGACAAAGGAATGGCTGAAAATAAAACGACATCTTCTTTTCTGGAAGTGAAAAATCTGGTTGTTCATTACACCTCCGAGGGAAAAGAAATTCATGCGGTAAACGATGTTTCCTTTTGCTTAAACAAAGGCGAAACGCTCGGTCTGGTGGGTGAGACCGGCGCGGGCAAGACGACGATCGCGAAGTCGATCCTGCGCATCCTTCCGGAGCCGCCCGCGCATGTAGACCGCGGCGAGATTAAGCTGGAGGGGAGAAATCTTCTGGAGCTTGATAATGATGAGATGCGGAAAATCCGCGGAAAACGGATCTCCATGATCTTCCAGGATCCGATGACGGCGCTGAATCCGGTTATGCGCGTGGGAAAACAGATCGCGGAGGGCATCGCGCTTCACGAGAAAGTTTCCAAAAAAGAGGCGGAGGAAAAGGCAAAGAAAATGCTGGAGATGGTCGGTATCCCAGGCTCCCGCTACCGCGATTATCCGCATCAGTTTTCCGGCGGCATGAAGCAGCGGGTTGTCATTGCGATGGCGCTTGCCTGCAGTCCCGATCTGCTGCTTGCGGATGAGCCGACCACCGCGCTGGACGTTACCATCCAGGCGCAGGTGCTCGATATCATTAAGAATCTGCAGACCAGACTGAATACAGCGATGATTATGATCACGCATGATCTTGGCATCGTGGCGGAGGTCTGCGATAATGTGGCGGTCGTATATGCCGGTGAGATCGTGGAGTACGGAAGCAAAAGGGAAATCTTTAAGAATCCGTCGCATCCGTATACGGCAGGACTTTTCGGCTCTCTGCCGGACGTCAACGCCGATACGGAACGGCTTTCCCCGATCGCGGGTATGCCGCCAGATCCGAGCAATCTGCCGCAGGGCTGTGCATTTTCGCCGCGCTGTCCGTATGCCACGGAGGAGTGCCAAAAGGGGAAGGTTTCTATGAAGAATCTGGGCGGAACGCATCAGTGCCGCTGCATCAGAAATAGCGGGAAGGAGGATTGAAATGGCGACGCCGTTAGTAGAAGTAAAACATCTGAAAAAATATTTTGATACCCCGAAGGGGACGCTGCACGCGGTAGACGACGTTACCTTTTCCATCGGGAGAGGAAAAACAATGGGCGTTGTGGGAGAATCCGGCTGCGGAAAATCGACGCTTGGGCGTACCATTATCCACCTTTATGAGAGCACAGACGGACAGATTCTGTTTGACGGCGAGGATGTTACCCGCGTAAATAAGAAAAAAATGCATCAGCTGAGAGAAGAGATGCAGATTATTTTCCAGGATCCGTTTGCTTCCTTAAATCCGCGTATGACGGTGGAGGATACCATCCGTGAGCCGCTGGAGCTGTCCCGCCGTTTTAAGAAAAACGAGCTGCAGGACGAGACGGACCGCATTATGGAGATGGTTGGCATCGATGAGCGCCTGCGCTATGCTTACCCGCATGAGCTGGACGGCGGACGCCGCCAGAGAGTCGGCATCGGGCGCGCGCTGGCGCTGAACCCGAAGTTTATCGTATGCGACGAGCCGGTGTCTGCGCTGGACGTTTCCATTCAGGCGCAGGTACTTAATCTTCTGCAGGATCTGCAGGAAAAATCGGGCGTCACCTACATGTTTGTCACGCATGATCTGTCTGTCGTCAAGCACATTTCCGACGACATCTGTGTAATGTACTTAGGACAGCTTGTGGAGACTGCATCTTCAAAGGAGCTGTTTGCCAGTCCGCTGCATCCGTACACGAAAGCGCTGCTCTCCGCGATTCCGTCGATCGACATCGACAATCCGAAAAAGCGCATCATCCTGGAGGGCGAGATCGTATCTCCGGTGGAGCCGAAGCCGGGCTGCCGCTTTGCGGCGCGCTGTCCGTATGCCTGCGAGAAATGTCATCAGCCGCAGGAGCTGACGAAGGTGAGCGAGGGACATTACGTTTCCTGCTGCCGGGTGAATGAGATAAACGCCTGATGCAGGGAAAATCATAAGGCATCAGGGATATGGTATAGGAGTGAGACTATGGTAAAAGAAATTGATTTTTCCTGTAAACATGACATTTTGATCGAGAATGAGGATGGCAGCAGACAGCCGATGGACGTGCCGTTCTTCCAGTCGGAGAAAATCGCTCCGGGCACATGGAAGAATGTGAGCGACGGAGACTATTTCTATCTGGTGGAGGGCGATGAGGAGGCGCTGGTGATCGATTCCGGCTACGGCTGCGGCAATGTGCGCGAATATTGTCAGAGCCTTACGGAAAAGCCGGTGCGCTATATTGCAAATACGCACGACCACTTTGATCACACGGCAAACAATGTGTATTTTGACTGCGCATTTATGGCGGCGGAGTCAGTGCCGCTGGCGACGCGCCCGTTTCCCAGCTTTGCGGGCATTGATTTTCCGCGTGATTATAAGATAGAAGTGATCGATGAGGGTTATGTGTTCCATCTGGGGAATCGTGACCTGGAGGTTTTTAAAATGCCGGATCACGCTGTGGGCAGCCTTTTGTTTCTGGACCGGAAGGAACGTCTGCTGTTTGCGGGCGACGAGCTGGGAATGCCGATGGGAAAGCCGTTAAACGGCAGTGTGGAGCGTTTTGCGGGCTACCTGGAGACACTGATGGCACACCGCGATGAGTTTGATATAATCTGTGCGGGCGGCGGTCTGGTGGACGGCTCGATCGTGGAAAAATATCTGGAAAATATGAAATATATTCTGGAAGGTAACGAGGGCGCGCCGTTTCCCGGCGAGCATTTCCCGCCGCTGAACGGGGACGAAAAACCGGTGGTATACCGTCGTCGTTTCCCGCGTCCGTGCGATCTGCCGAGAAACAAGGATCAGTCGGAAAATAAGTATAAGCGCGTGATGGAGCATGCTGGCTGCCGCGTGATCTACGATACCCGCAAAATTTTTAAGACGGCGGACGAGAAGGCGACGGAGCGCTTCAAAAAGGGCATGTTTGAACTGTCGGAACCGGGAAAAAGGCTCTGCTACAATCTGTATATCCCGGAAAGCTGTGAGCCGGGACATACGTACCCGCTGGTACTGTTTATGCACGACGCGGGCAACTGCTGCAATGATCTGAATGTACCGCTGACGCAGGGAAAAGGCGCCACTATCTGGGCGTCTGAGGAGGAGCAGAAAAAACGTCCCTGCTTTGTGCTGGCACCGCTCTATCCGGAGAAGACGGCAGAGGATGATTTCACCGTCACTTGGGAGGCGGACGCTACCCTTGAGCTAATAAAGGAGCTTGCGAAGCAGTATCCGATCGATGCTTCCCGGATCTACGGAACAGGTCAGTCGATGGGCTGCATGATGCTTTGCGAGCTGATGATCCGTCATCCGAAATTTTTTGCGGCGTGCTTCCTGGTCGCGGGGCAGTGGAACCCGGACACCATGGCGGCGGTGAAAGACGAAAATATCTGGGCGCTTGTCTCAGAAAAGGACATTAAGGCGTTTCCGATCATGGGTGCCTGCATGAAAAATATCGAGGAGGCAGGAGGAAAGGTAAGCTATGGCTTTGTGGACGGAAACGCATCTGCTGCCAAGCAGAATCGCAGAATGCAGGAGATTGCCGACACCGGGAACCATATCATGTTTACGTGGTTTTCGGGAGACAGCGTCCTGTCGGAAACGAAAGACACGGATACTCCGCCGTGGATGTACCATGTAAAAACATGGGAGAAGGCGTATGATATTGAAGCCATCCGGGAGTGGATTTTTAAAGCGCGGCGCTAGTTATCGGGCAAAACGAAAGTGAGGTTTAAAAATGAGCAGAGAACAGATTCTGGCGGGCGCGGGCAGAGCCGCAGTTGCAATCCCGGAGGAATTTTTCCCGCTGGAGAAATTTGTCGGCATTCATGACTGCCAGCAGGTGAGGGCAGTGCTGTTTGAGCGGGAAGCGCGCATTGCGATCGTGTCGGTGGAGATTACCTCTATCATGGCGGATGCTATAGAGGAAATGAAGGATATTGTCTGCGAGAGCGGGCAGGTGGAGCGGGAGAATATCTGGATCTGTGCGACGCACACCTTTGCGGCGCCGCACCTTCTGGGCGGACCGATGCTGGAGCGCGCTTCGAAGGAAGAAATTATCAGGGGAGCGATGTATAAGACGGCGCTGTATGAAGCGGTGCGCAGGGCAGCCGGAGCGGCGGCGGAAAATATGCGTCCGGCAAGACTCTTATTCGGGCGCGGCGAGTGTGATGTGAACATTAACCGGGATATTCCCTCGGAGGAAGGCTGGTGGATCGGCATGAACCCGGAGGGACCGTCCGATAAGACGCTGCGGGTAATCCGGGTTGAGGATCTGGCGGGAAATGCTATCGCTGTGCTGTATCACTATGGTGTACAATCCTCCATTATGGACAATGTATTTGACAGGGCGGGCGGACGGCTGATTACCTCCGACTTGACAGGCGCGGCATCGCGCGTAGTGGAAGAAAATCTGGCGGACTGCATTTTACATACAGCAGCGCAGAGCCGGGCGGATGGGATGTGCAGCGCAGCGTCAGAAAGCCAGGCTGGCGGGCCAGTGTGTCTGTGCCTTCTGGGCGCATGCGGCGACCAGGTGCCGAAGCAGCGCGCAAGATACTGGACGACGGACGACGAAAACTGCCTTGTGGAAAAGGACCTGGGAGAGGCGAAGGGGTTTGAGATGATCGCTTCCCTTGGCGGACAGCTCGGACAGGTTGTTTTGCAGATTATGAAATACGGACTGACAGAAATCGAGCATCCGATATTGTCCATGAGCAGCCGGAAGATTTCCTGCGCGGCGCAGAAGAAGCAGTTTGAAGGCTTCCCGGTGCCGTCAAAAACCTTTGAGAGTATCCCGGACGGCGAGGCGGAAACGGAAGTATTTTTCATGAAGCTGGCGGAAAATATGCTGGCGGTCGGCGTGAAGCCGGAGCTGAACTGTGTGACGGCCGCAGAGATTGAGAAACAGTCGGCGTATGAGGATACGCTTGTTGTGCAGATGGTGAACGGTGCGCAGAAATATATGGCGGATGAGCAGTCGTTTGCACGGAAAACCTACGAATCCATGAACAGCTTTTTCGGCCGCGGGGCGGCGGAGAAGCTGACAGAGGAAATTGTGAAAGAAAAGATCGCAAAATAAAAGTGACAGAAAAGGGCACACGTAAGGGGATTGATCCGGGGGTGCCCTTTCTGCCAGTATCATAGAATGAGTTTCTGATTTTCCAGCTTTTGCATCAGCTCGGCGATCTTCTGCGTCAGTTGCTGGTTCTTCTCCGTCAGTTGCTGGTTTTTCTGCGTCAGTTGCTGGTTCTTCTGCGATAATTGCTGTTCCTTCTGTGCAAGCTGCTCTTTCTGCTGATTGATTTCTTCCTGCATTTCATCAATCATGTACTGCACCGTGTTGCGGTCGAGCTCCTGCAATTCTTTTGAAAATAATCCCATAATCTTCTCCATATTCTGGCACATATCATAGACATGTCCGTACAGCGGCTTGAATTTTATAATGTAAAACAAATATATCACATAAACCGATATAAATCAACATATAAATAATAGATATTACATAAACTAAAGTAGCGCAGAAAAAATCGGAAAACTGTAAATTTTGACAAAACAGGCATGAAATGCTATGATTATCAGCAAAGCTTACTTTATGATTATTATCAGCGGAGGGTCTTATAAAATGAAGCGATGTGAGCAGAAAATCGAAGATACCTGGAATATGCAGGATATGTATGAAAATGAAGAATTAATGGCGCAGGATGTGGAGAAGCTGCGGGAACTGATGAAGGAGTTTGCGTCCCGGCAGAATAGCCTGGCTGAGAGCGGAGAACAGCTTTTGCGGGCATTGAAGCTGCAGGAAGAAATGAACTGCCTGTATGAAAAGCTCCATGTCTACGCGAATCAGAAATATCATGAGGACACGGCGGAGGCGAAGTACCAGAGACTGAGCGGCGAGATGCAGATTCTTGGAACAGAGCTTTCAGGGTGTACTGCCTGGCTGGAACCGGAGCTGCTTGCGCTGCCGCAGCAGAAACTTGCGGTATTTTTTGCAGAGACGCCGGAGCTTGCGGATTACCGCTGGGTGGTGGAGCAGATCGTCCGTCAGCGGGAGCATGTGCTGGATGTGCAGACGGAGGAGCTGCTGGCGAAGCTTTCGGAGCTTGGACAGGCGCCGGCAAATATCTTCTCCATGTTTAATAATGCGGACATCCGCTTCCCGGACGCGGTGGACAGCGCTGGAAATGCGCATCCGCTCACGCAGGGAAACTACATTCCCATGCTGAAGGACAGCGACCGGGTGCTGCGCAGATCGGCGTTTACGGCGCTTTACGGCGTATATGCGCAGTACTGCAACACGCTTGCGGCAACCTACTACGCAAATGCGAAGCAGGCGGATATTTTTGCGAAGCAGCACAAATTTGCCGGAGCGATGGAGCAGGCGCTTAACGCAAATGCGATTCCGATGGCGGTTTACGAAAATCTTGTAAAAACCATCCGTGAGCATCTGCCCCTGATGCACCGCTATACCGGGCTTCGCAAAAAGATGCTTGGGCTTAATGAACTGCATATGTATGACAATTATGTGCCGATCGTAGAGATGCCGCAGAAAAAATACCCCTTTGCGGAGGCAAAGGAGATTGTGAAAAAGGCGCTCGCTCCGTTGGGAGAGGATTACACGGCGCTCCTGCAGGAGGGCTTTGACAACCGCTGGATCGACGTTTATGAGAACGAAGGAAAGCGCACCGGCGCCTATTCATGGGGCGCTTACGGAACGCATCCGTATGTTCTCCTGAACTACCAGGGGACACTCAATGCGGTGTTTACGCTGGCACATGAAATGGGCCATGCCCTGCATAGCTGGCATTCTGACCACAGGCAGCCATACCGTTACGCCGGATACCGCATTTTTGTGGCGGAGGTGGCTTCCACCTGCAATGAGGCGCTGCTGATCCATTATCTGTTGGAAAACAGCAGCGATGAGACGGAGCGGAATTATCTGATCAATTATTTCCTGGATCAGTTTAAGGGAACGATGTACCGCCAGACGATGTTTGCGGAATTTGAGATGATGACGCACCGCGATATCGTGCAGGAGGGAGGCGTTCTGACTGCCGAAAAGCTCTGCGGCATCTATCATAAGCTGAATAAGGATTATTTTGGCGAACAGATGGTTTCGGATGAGGAGATCCAGTATGAATGGGCGCGGATCCCGCATTTTTACACGCCGTTTTATGTATACCAGTACGCGACCGGTTTTGCGGCGGCAATCGCGATCAGCAGCAAAATACTGGCAGGCGAGCCGGGTATTGTGGAAAAATACAAGGAATTTTTAAGCGGCGGCAGCTCCATGGACCCGATCGACCTCCTGAAGATATGCGGCGTGGATATGTCCTCTCCGGAGCCTGTGGCGGCTGCGCTCAGGGTATTTGAGGAGTACCTGGGGAAGCTGGAGAAGAGCAGTCTGACAAAATAAAGGTCTGATGCTATCGTAATCCTGTTTTAGACAGTTTGGGAAAGATAAAATCGCTACAATGCCTGAAAATATGGGCAGTGTAGCGATTTTTTTCGGAAAGTTACAATGAAGGAAACTGAAATACCGGAATCAAAATTGTCAAATGACACTTCTCTTAAGTAGCAAATATCACTTGAAAAAATGCCCTAAAGAAAGAAATATGCACAAAAAAGTATATAAAATATAGTGTGTCAAGCATTTTTGAAAATGTCCCGAAAAAACTGAAACATTAGCACCGGTTTTCCGGTGCTGATTTCATATGGCTACGTGGCAGATGTCCTCTGGAAGCTTAGGGCTCTGCCCTAAGAACCCGCAAGGGACCTGTCCCTTGACCCATAATCGGGCCCTGCCCGAACCCGCCCCGCAGGGGGCAGGAGAAAGGGCATATATCCTTTCTCCTTAGAAACAGCGTTTTCCGTGAGGCTTATCTCAAGAGACTTTCGCGGCATAACGGGGCCCCAACCCCATTATTCCACGGTTCTCCTGACAACGCCTCCGCTCCCTGTTCCTTCCGCCTTTTTTCGGGCGATCTCCTCACGGATCAGCCGTTTTACGGCTCCCTGTTTTGACGGCTGTTCCCAAAACCAGCGGATGATATCAAGGTCTGTGCGGAGGTTCAGTTTTAAGTAAATTCCCTGTGTATGTTCTTTATCATATTTTTTCTGTGCTTTTGTATGCGCTTCGATGCAGTCGATCCAGTCCCTCATGTGATCTCTCCTTTCGGTAGGTATATACCTATCATCTTTTTCTGCTGCTTTTTATGCTGGAACGTCATCCATTAGATGGTGCTCCTGTGTCTTTACGAATTTCTGGAAAGTTTTGCTGCGCCAGGGATGGCTCATTGGCGGAATATAATGTCTTTTTGCTTTGGGCGGCTGATAGTCTGCATCCAGATCCCGGGATCTTTCCATATGTTCGGGGATCTCCTCCAGTGCATGGACATCCTTGTCATTGACACAGCAGAAAAGGCTTCCGTCAAAAGCCTGGATAACCATTATTTTTGTGCCTTTGCGGTAATGTACCTGTTTCCCTCTGGCGTCCAGCATCCGGTAATGGCGGTGCCGGAACTGGATCGCATGCCCGCAATCCACGGTCCGTTCTGTCAGGACAGCGAGAACCAGGTTGATTTTTTCATTTTCCGGTTGCGTTTCAAACACAGATTTGATACCATTAAGGGGAAGCGCGAACTTCTCATTGAATTCTTTTATGTATGAGTGGAGGAATTCATTGGCAGCATCTATGGTCGTGATCCCTGCTAATCGTAATTCGATTGGCAGGCGCGACTGTAGTGTCTGGTTGAGGCGTTCTACGCGGCCTTTGGCCTGCGGGACACTGCTGGATTCCAGCTGAACACCAAGCTGCTTGCAGGCATAAGCGAATTGGGTATAGGTATCCTCATCAAGAGATGGGGAGTTTTTCTTTTTATAGGTAAATACCGTACGGCGGTCTGTGAAGATCCTGTAAGGGATGCCGTAGGTGGTCAGGATCTGGTGGAATACGTGATAGTAGCCCTTTAAGGTTTCCTGCGTGTCAAACCAGGCTCCGGTGACCCGGCCGGTAGCATCGTCAATAGCCAGGTGGAGGTGCCATACCTGCCCGGGGATCCATTCATAGGGAGTTGCGTCCATCTGCTGCAGTTCCCCAAAATAAGCACATCTTGGACGTCTTGAATGAGCATCTTCAACCGCTACGAGATTGGTTTGGAGCACAGCGGCTTCTTTCAGGCTGCAGGCACTTTTCTTTTTATCCTGAAGCTCCTTTTCCATACGCTTTTTCTTGGCCTTTGTAACTTTCGGAGAAAGAATATATTTACTTTCCAGGATCTTAGCTACAGAAGAAGGTGAGACGCAGATGTGTTCATGGGCCTCAAGGAGTTCTGAATAATGCTGGAAATTAGCATCAAAATATTTTGTAAGGTAGAGATCGATGATGCGATTGCGGGTCTCGTCAGGGATGCTGGTGGACGGTTTACGTCCCCTATTGCCATGGATAAAGAAAGCCTTTCCTTCTTTGCGGTATCCAGCCAGCATACGGTTGATATGGCGTTTGGTGCAGCCAAGGGTGAGGGCAGCCCTGTCCTTATTCCCATCCGGGTGATCTGCCAGAGATTTGATCACTTCGTATTTTTTCTGTTCATCCATTGTAAGTATTACCTTTCTGATAATGATTTCCTCCAATCTAAAATAGATAGAGGATATTTTACCACATCCGGGACATTTTCATATGTGGTATACTAGGACATTATCATAAATGGCTTATAGCACAAAAAAGTATATAAAATATAGTGTTGACAGTGCAAAATAAATATGATAACATGAAATCACCAACTAACAAAATTGATCACGGATGCGCAAATGTGAACAAAAAATCTCAAATAGAAGTGTCAAATGACACTAAAGAAAAGGAGGGCATTATGAAACGCAGTGAGTATAACAAAATTAAAGAAGAAGGTCTGGAACTTATGCGAAAGGCCGGCTTATATCTGACTCCGGAAGAGGAGGAGAGAATGGAGGTTACAGATTTTGGTCTGAATAATCCGTATGAAGAAGGATTGATGCTGCATGTGTATGTGAACACGAAAAGATGCTGCGCAAAAGAACTTCCGATGTTACCGGGTCAGATCTGTGCGGAGCACAGGCATCCGCCGCTTAGCCCGGAAAATCCTGGAAAAGAAGAAACCTTCCGCTGCCGGTATGGAGAAGTGTATGTTCATGTTCCGGGAGAGCCGACTGCAAATCCGAAAGCCAGGATCCCACAGGGAAAAGATGACGTATATACAGTCTGGCATGAAATTGTACTGAAAAAGGGTGAGCAGTATACCTTGGCGCCGAACACAAAACATTGGTTCCAGGCTGGACCGGAGGGAGCGATCGTCTCTGAGTTTTCTTCATACAGTGATGATGGGACGGATGTTTATACGGATCCGGCTATTACAAGGTTTACGACAATAGAAGAAGACTGATTCGGTCGGGGGAGTACTATGGTGATTCAAAATTTGGAGTGTGCCGAATGGAAATTTCATCGTGTTGGTGAGAAACAATGGTATCCTGCTGTGGTGCCGGGAAGTTTGTTTCTGGATATGATGAATAATCATCTGATAAAAGATCCGTATTACAGGTTTAACGAGAGACAGTTTTCCAGGCTGGCTGAGGATGATTATGAATATATTGCCCTGTTCCATGTGCGGGAAGAACTGCTGGAAAAAGAAAGGCTGTTTTTGGTATTTGAAGGTCTGGATACTATTACCAGGATAGAAATAAATGGGGAATTGCTTGCCAATACCGACAATATGCACCGTACATACCGGTTTGATGTGAAAAACAGACTGAAAAAGGGTGAAAATGAAATTCGGATTACTTTTTATTCTCCTGTGCGGTATATTGCAGAACAGCATAAAGCACATCCGATTCCGGAAATGAATACAGCCTCACCGCACGGATTTTCACAAATCAGAAAAATACACAGTTCGTTTGGCTGGGATGCAGAGCCGTGTGTGCCGGATTCCGGCATATGGAGAGATGTGTATCTGGAAGCATATGATGCGGAAAAAATAGATCATATCTATGTAAGACAAAAACACTCCGGTAAAGAGGCAGAGCTTTCTGTAGAAATATGTCTTGAGAAGTACCACAGGGAAGAGAGCCGGGTCCATATTGATTTGTGGAATCCGGATCAGCTTCTGGAAGCAGAAGCGGATCTGCAGATAACAGGCGAAAAAGGAGTATGGACGATCCGGTTGGAAGATCCACGCCTGTGGTGGCCTAACGGCTATGGCGATCAGCCGCTGTACCGTCTTGATGTTATATTAGAAAGTACGTCTGCGTCTGCAGAGATTGACCGGAAATCGCAGAGAATAGGATTGCGTAAGGCGGAAGTGAGGCGTGAAAAGGATCAGTGGGGCGAATCATTTGCTTTTTATGTCAATGATGTTCCTGTTTTTGCCAAGGGAGGATGTTATACCCCGCCGGATAAATTTCTGGCTTTATGCAGGGGAGAACGCCACCGGAAGCTCATTCAATATTGCGCAGAAGCCAATTATAATTGCATTCGCGTCTGGGGAGGAGCAGTTTATCCAGATGATGAATTTTTTGACCTGTGTGATGAATATGGGATCCTTGTCTGGCAGGATTTAATGTTTGCATGTGCCTTGTATCATTTAACAGATGAATTTATAGAAAATATTTGTGCAGAAACGAAAGATAATGTTATTCGTATAAGAAATCATCCGTCCGTGATATTGTGGTGTGGAAACAATGAAAATGAATGGTTTCATGATTTTGAACATGATCTTGAAGGGTTAAATTATAAACTGCGGATGGACAATCTGCGTCAGTATGAAGTATATCTGGCCTCCGTAGTAAAGAAATATGATCCGGATCGTCTGTTCTGGCCGAGTACTCCTTCAAGCGGGGGAGGATATGCTGATCCCAATGGATATGAGAAAGGCGATGTTCACTGCTGGTATGTCTGGTACCTTCCGGCAAAGCCGTATACATTTTATAAGGAATGTCAGGCAAGATTTGTCAGTGAATACGGTCTGGAATCTTTTCAGGATATTAAGACACTCAGACATTATATGGAACCGGAAGATATGACGCCCAATTCTGAAGTTATGGATTTCATGCAGAAATGCAGCGATAATTTTTGCTACATGGGTAATGGGAAGATCATGAGCTATGTTTTCCAGGAAGTGCGGCCGCCGAAAAATTTTGAAGAATATGTTTTTGCGACACAGTATGCGCAGGCAGAAGGAATTAAATACGGTACGGGCTGGTTCAGAAAACAGAAGCCCAGATGCATGGGGAGCCTGTACTGGCAGATCGTAGATTGTTTCCCGGGAACAACGTGGTCGGGAATTGACTATGAATACCGTTGGAAAATGCTGCACTATTATGCAAAACGATTTTTTCAGAAAACCATGATATGGGCTGACGGAAAGGATCAGAAAGCGGAAATATATGTGATACATGATGGGCAGGAGGAAGTCAGTGCAGAAATTCGCTGGAGCTTAAAGAAAAATGACGGTTCCTGTGTTCTGCAGAGAAGCAGAAAGGCTGCTATTGAAAAAAACAGCTCGTCGCTGATCTGTGATATTGATATGACAGAAGCAGTAAATGAGGATAATCGAAATATGCTGTATCTGGATATGGAGCTTGTGGATGAGGACGAGAAGCTTATCAGCAGTGATACATACCTTTTTGTGAAACCCAAACATTTTCAGTTCCTGAAACCGGAGATAGAGCTTTCTGTATCAGAGGAAAAAGAACGGTTTGTCATAAATCTGCAGACATCGGTATACACAAAATGTATCCGGTTGGATTTTACAGAATCAGATGGTATCTTTTCGGATAATTGTTTTGATCTGTCACCAGGACAGACAAAAACAGTATATGTGAAAAAATGTGATTTAAGCAAAGATATGTCAGAAGATGAGTTTAAAAACGAATTATATTATCAAACGTTAAACGCGATAGGGATGTAAGAACGAAAGGAGAAAACTATGAAAAAGAAAATAGCTGTTTTATTGTCTGTATTATTAGCATGTTCGCCGGCTGCAGTGTATGCAGAAGAAGGACTGACAGAAGCGCAGCAGGAAACCGGGTTCACGGAAGAGGTTACATTAGATGTGGCAATGATGTGGTCGCTGGACAGCACAACGGATGCAAAGTCTTATGCATTGAATAATGCACTGGAAAGATTGAAAGAGGACTATCCGAATATCACGATCAACTATGATGGTTCTGTTCACGATGATTATCAGACGATCATGATGACTTATATGGCGTCAGATTCTCTTCCGGATGTTTTTAATGTAAAAGGTTCCTGGATCCCGAATATGGTGGCAAACGGACAGCTTGGAACGATCGATGAGTTCCTGGAGGCAGATGAAGAGTGGGCAAGCGGATTTACAAACAATATTCTTTTCGATATGGAATATGACGGGCATTATTATGGAGCTCCATTCCAGAATCTTTCCTGCTCGTTAATCATATATAATAAAGAAATTTACAGCTCCGTCGGCTATGATACCTTCCCGCAGACCTGGGATGAATTAATCGACTGCTTTACGAAATTGCAGGAGGCAGGATATGTGCCGCTCGGCATGGGCAACAGCGGACAGTGGGTAGCAAATTCCTGTGTATTTGGCGCGCTTGGATATCGCGGAGCAGGGGATAGCTGGTATTCAGATATCATGAATGGGACCGGCGATGGATTCCTGGATGCTAATATGCTGCAGGGCGTAGAAAAAATGGCAGAATTATCACAATTTATGAATGAAAATATGAATAGTCTTGACCAGTTTGAAGTAATGCCGCCGTATCTGAGAGGAGAGTATGCATCTTATGTAGATGGAAGCTGGACATTTGGAACGCTGATCGCAACTGCAGGTGAGGATCAGAGCGTGGTTGAGAAATCTGGTGTAGCAGTATTTCCGGCTTTCGAAGGCGGATTAGGAGCAGGAACCACAACTCCGGGCGGAGCTGGATGGGGACAGGCATATAATGCAAAGCTGACAGGTGCGAAAAAAGAGGCGGCACGTATTTTTATCAAGTATATTTCGGATGAACAGTGGTGTATGGACCTGGCTGAAAAAGGAGATTTTGGAGGAATGAGTGTTGATTATGATTACGGCCAGATTTCTCCGCTGGTAGCAGAATATGTTGCTTTAAAGGAAACGATTACGAATTCACAACAGTATGACTGCCATTTTGATACTTCTGTTATTGACGCGATGAATGTTGGTTTCCAGGAACTTTTACTGGGAGAGATCTCTGCTGAAGAGTGGGGCGGAAATGTGCAGGATGAATATGAGATGACTTTAGAATAAGCAGTACAAATAGGGTTGTCTTCGGACAACCTTATTTTTAAATGAAAGGTGGTATTGGAATTGGAGCAAAGTAAAGCATTGGTTCCCAAACGAAAAATATTGTTTCTATATATGTTCCCGAGTGTTGCATTATTTTTGATATTCAATTTGATACCGGTTGTTATGGCAATATATTATTCATTTTTCAACTGGTCCGGCGGGAAGACTATGAAATTTATCGGAATAACAAACTATATCCGGTTGCTGCAGGACGGAGTATTTGCCAAGGCGATCTGGAACAATTTAATTCTGGCATTTTTCTGCGTGGTTCTCCAGGTGGGAATAGCTTTTGTTATTTCCTCTCTGTTATGTACAAAAATGCTGAAGGGGAAAGCGTTCCATCAATTTGCTATCTTTATGCCGGTGATTCTGGCGCCGGTTGTAGTTGGATTCTTATGGAAAATTATTTATAACGCAGATTACGGTCTGTTAAATTTTTTCTTAAAATTAATTGGCCATGAAGAGCTGATACAGGCATGGCTGGATGATCCGGATATTGTAATGAGATCGATTACGGTTCCCATTGTCTGGCAGTGGATCGGTATGTATGTTGTTATGCTTGTAGGCGCCATGAAAAATATTTCGGAGGAAATTATTGAAAGTGCTGTACTTGACGGTGCCAATGGCATTCAAAGGACGCTTTATATTACCTGGCCGCTGGTTCTCGATACGGTAAAAATATCTATTATTCTTGCGGTATCAGGCTGTATGAAACTGTTTGAGCATATTTACATTATTACAGGCGGCGGTCCAGGAAATGCTTCTATGGTCGGCGCGATGTACGCGTATAAAACATCTTTTATAAAACAGAAGTTTGGATATGGCTCGACAATATCTGTTGGGATCATGCTGACAAGTCTTGTGTTGGTGCTGCTGGTTAATATAATTTTTGGAAAGGGTAAAAAGAGATATGAGTAAAATAGAATCTGGATTAAAAAAACTCGGCTCACTGCTTGTAAATGTGATAATCAGCGCATTTTCTCTTTTTTGTCTGTTTCCGGTTGTATGGATGCTTTATTCTTCTCTGAAAGAAGAATCGGAGTTTAAGCGAAATCTTCTTTCGCTTCCGACACAGCTTCATTTTGAAAATTATCAGACAGCGGTGAAGACAGGAAGAATGGATACAGCATTTGTAAACAGTGTGCTGGTCAGTGTAACGGCAGTAGTCGTTTTATTGCTTATTGCTTTTTTGGCTGGAACAATATTTGGAAGGTACGTTTTTAAAGGGAAAAAACTTCTCTATACGATGTTTTTGATGGGAATGCTGATCCCGGTGCATAGTCTTCTGGTTCCGGTATTTATTGAACTAAAAACATTTTCGTTAAATAACAACCGGTTTGTTCTGGCTTTGATTTATGCAGCATTTGGTTTGCCGAAGGCAATTTTTCTGATGACCACTTATGCATCGACAATACCAAGGGAACTGGAGGAGGCTGCGATTATTGACGGTGGAAATACCCATGATGTTTTTTTCCGGATCTTTCTGCCGATCTCAAAACCGATTTTATCAACGATTACCATACTGAGCTTTCTGGATGCCTGGAATGAATTTCCGTTTTCTCTTGTCCTGATGGGAAAGCCGGAATTAAAAACATTGCCGATAGCATTGACCTATTTTACCGGACAGTATTCTGTAGATTATACTCCCATGATGGCCGGGCTGGCGATCGCAACTTTGCCCGTCGTTATCGTGTACTTTATTTTTCATAAAAAGATTATGGAGGGCATGGTTGCAGGTGCTGTGAAAGGATAGAGGATAACAATGAAAGAAAATTTAAAGATTGCAGTGGCGCGTTTATACTATTTTGAAGATAAAAATCAGAATGAGATTGCGTCGGAACTAAAAATTTCACGTTCCTATGTATCCAAATTGCTGGTCGAAGCAAGAAAAGAGAAATTGATTGAATTCAGAAGCAATAATATATGGCTGATGGAGAATGAGAAGGAAAGAATCCTCAAACGGCATTTCCATCTGGACAAGGTAGTCATTGCCGACGATAAGAGCAGCTATCAGCAGGATACTTATCCGTATACACAGCAGTTGGGGGAGAAGCTTGGCTCTCTTCTGAACAGTATTTTGAAAGATGGAGATGTGATAGGCGTTGCCTGGGGTAAGACGATCTATGATTGTTCAAGATATCTGCGGACAGATAAATCTCTTAAAAATGTGAAGGTCGTACAGATCTGCGGAGGTGTGACCCAAAACCAGAAACGGACGTATGCCGATGAAATTTCTAAAAATTTTGCAGATGTTTACAAGGCAAATGTGTATGCAATGATGGTTCCTGCAATTGTGGAAAGTAAACAATATAAGGAGATTTTTTTCCAGGAACAGTGTATCAGTCAGGTCGTGAAGATGCTGGATAATATTAATGTTGCAGTCTTTACTGTGGGACAATGCAGCATGGAAAGCTCACTGGTTAAATCAGGGTTTATTACAGAAAAGGAGATTAAAACACTGATCTCGGAAGGTGCGGTTGGAGAGGTCTGCACACGATTTATTAATAAGGATGGGCAGTGTGTATCAGAAACACTGGATGACAGGACGATGGCTATTTCATTTCAGCAGCTTCAGCGATGTGATTACCGGATCGCAGTAATTCTTGGAAAACAGAGATTAGAACCGCTAAAGGCAATTTTGCATGCCGGGTATGCCAATATACTATTGATCGATGAGGAAACTGCGGACGTATTGCTGGAAGAGATAAAAATGTAGCCGGAGAAACAATATAGGGAGTGTATATACCGGATCATATGGAATGCTCGGATAATTATTTTGATCTTTTGCCTGGAGAAGAGAAAACGATCAGGATCCGTAATGGAAAGGGCAGGCCATTTCGTATATGTCAGATAAAGTAAAGGAGAAGCAGCATGGATAAAATGAAATTGCAGGAAATATTTCCGATCGGAACAAAATATTCCGCTTACAGGGACAGGACGGATAAGAACTGGGAAAAAGACTTTAGTAATATGCAAAAATGCGGCATGGACACGGTCAGGGTCCATGCTACATGGGGAACCATAGAAGCAAATGAAGGAGAATTTGATTTTACATATTACGACAATATTATATCGGCGGCTGTGAAATATGGTTTAAAGGTGATCTTTACGATGTATCTTGTCTGCGCACCGGAATGGGTATACGAGAAATATCCGGACAGCAGATATGTTTCTGCCGGAGGCAATGTATGGACACCGCATCAGCAGGCGGATGCGGCGACAGGCGGATGGCCGGGACTTTGCCTGGACAGCGAACCGCACAGGGGCGCTATTGCCAGCTTCTTGAAGGCAATTACAGAACACTATAAAGGAAATGCAGATATTATTGCATTTGATATCTGGCATGAACCTACAGAAGAACCGTCGCAGCAATACTATCAGAATGACTGGAGAGAACTGGTCTACTGCTATTGTGATCATACAAAAGAAAAATTCCGGAAATGGCTGGTAAAGAAGTATGGGACGCTGGAAAGCTTAAATGAGGTATGGACAAGACAATATCAGAACTGGTTGCAGGTACAGCCGCCGAAATCAGTTGGAATGTATACGGATTGGCTGGACTGGAAGCATTTCCGCGCAGATGCACAGGCAGATGCCATGAAATTTTTAAGCGAGACGATAAAGAAGTATGATAAAGACCGCTATACGGTAGTACATACCGCAATTTACGAGACGGGACATCCGGTCGTTACATCGAATGATCATTTTAAACTGGCAGATGTAACAGATATGATCGGCAGCTCCATGTACGATTCTGTAAATCCGGAAATAACAGCATTTGTGTGTGATCTGCTGCGGAGTGTCACAAATAATGGACCATACTGGATAGGAGAAACAGGTACAGGCGCCGGTCCGATGTTTGTTTTTGTTGGGGAACGGACGGAAGACAGCTTCTGCTTCTCACTGCCGATCTCCGGTAAGACGATCAAGCGTCAGACCTGGGGACAGATCGCGAGAGGTGCCAAAGGAGTTATATTCTGGGGATGGCGTCCGGAGCTTTCTACGGTAGAGACGATCTCGCTCGGATTTACAGAACGAAATGGAGACTGGACAGAACGCTGTGATGCTCTGAAAGAGTTTACCGATGTCTTCCGTAAATATAAATCAAAGCTTGCCTATGCGATGGCTCCGGAGAGCGAGGCGGCAATTCTTTATAATATGGACAGCATATTTATTGAAGGCCTGGTGTCTCTTGGAACATCGGGAAGCTGCATGATCCGGAAGCAGAATAGATTTTATAAAGATTCCCTTGCATTCATGGGATGCTATAAGCTTTGTATGCAGAATCTGATCCAGCCGGATTTTATAAATGCAGATAAGGTACTGGCGGGAGGACTGGAAAAATATAAGCTTCTGCTGATACCATATGGGATCAGCATCACGCAGGAACTGGCAGCGGCACTGCGTATTTATGTGAAGAACGGCGGAAAGATCATCAGTGACGGTATGCTTGGATATTTTACAGACAAAGCATGGGGAGCAGAAGTTTGCCCGGCGGGTGGTCTTGATGAGGTATTCGGCCTGGATGTTAAGAGCGATTACTGTGTGATCAATGAACAGAATCTGGTAATAGAAGACCATGAATATCATAATGTGGCAAAAGTGATCGCCGAGCATATTAAAGTCCGTGAGAATGCGGAAGTATTTGGTAAATTTGAGAATGGCAGACCGGCGGCAATAGCGCATTCTTATGGGAAAGGAAAGACAGCATATGTCGGTACCTTGTTTTTTGCAAATGCTATGTGGAACTATTCGGGCGATACGAACGAAGTATTTTGTAAGCTGCTGGAAAAAGTGGAATATTCTCCAAAGGCAAAACTGTGCGGCCCGGGAAGTGAACAATTAGTGGAGGTACGTGTACTGGAAGGAAAAGATGAGGCATTCCTGTTTCTTATTAATCATGATGAAAAAGCAGCGTGTGTGGAATTGTCTGTTCCCATGGAAGGATATCAGCAGATCACTGATATCATGACGGATGAGAAGAAGAGCGTACAGGAAGGAAATGTTTCAGTAAAGGATTTCCTGCAGCCGGAAGAGGTTAAGGTATTTATGCTGAACAAAATATCGTGATGAAAAAGGAGGAGCGTAATGAAAGCGGTAGTAATGAAAGCGATTAATAATCTGGAGGTTGTCGAGGTTGAGAGACCGAAACCGAAGGCGGATGAAGTTTTACTGAAAATTATGGCGGTTGGCGTATGCGGTTCTGATATCCCGCGTATTTTAAGATATGGTTCCCACGTGCTTCCGATTATTCCGGGGCATGAGTTTGCCGGTGAGATCGTGGAAGTCGGAACAGATGTAAAGGGATGGGATCCGGGAGATAAAGCGGCAGCAGCTCCGCTGATTCCGTGTAATAAGTGTGAGTGGTGCAAAAAAGGCTTGTATTCTCTCTGTGAGGATTATAAATATTATGGTTCCAGAAACGACGGTGCGTTTGCGCAATTTTTGTCTGTGAAAGCCGATAATCTTATCCGCCTTTCGGATGGGACGCCGTTTGACTGGGGTGCAACGATTGATCCGGCTGCAAACGCTCTGCATGGTTTTTATCGCATCGAGGTGTCCGGGGAAGACAGTGTGTGCGTATTCGGATTGGGCGCGATTGGTTTGTTTGCAATACAATATGCGAAGATTCTGGGCTGCAAAACTATTATTGCAGTGGATGTGAATGATGAAAAGCTGAAGGTTGCAAAAGAATGTGGAGCTACGCATATTATAAATTCCATGAAGCAGGACGCCGTAGAGATGATTTTAAAATATACAGACGGACAGGGCGTTTCGGCAGCGTTTGACATGTCGGGTGTTCCGTCGGCTCAGGAGCAGGCCATACTTTCAGCTGGAAAAATGGGAAGAGTATTGTTTCTGGGCATTTCTCATGCCGCCCTGCATTTATCAGAAAAAGCAGTCGATAGAATTTTGAGGTATCAGCTTACCATAAGAGGAAGCTGGAATTCATTTTCAAATCCGTTCCCGGGAAAGGAATGGACGGATGCAGCAAAACTAATGGATGAGAAAAAGTTTAATCCGGACCTGCTGATTTCGCACAGACTGCTTTTGGATGAGCTGCCGGAGACATTCCGGAAAATTGAGAAAAAAGAAATTGTATTTAATAAGATTATGTTTTATCCGAATGGAATGAGATAAGGAAGGAGATCATGATGAAGATGAATTTGGCGTCTTATATAGATCATACGATTTTGAAACCGCAGGCAACAAGGGCGGATATTGAAAAGCTTTGCCAGGAGGCTTTAAAATACAAATTTGCTTCTGTGTGCATTAATCCCAAACACGTAAGGTATGCTGCAGAATTGCTGGAAGGAAGCAGCGTAAATGTGTGTACGGTGATCGGGTTCCCTCTTGGCGCAAATAAATCGGAAGTTAAGGCGATGGAAGCAAGAATAGCCATGGAAGAGGGCGCCAGGGAAATAGATATGGTAATTGATATTGGCGCCGCAAAGGAGCACGATTTTTCCAGAGTAAAAGAAGATATCTGCAAAGTAAAGGCAGAGGTGGACAGGAACCATGTGTTAAAGGTGATCATTGAAACCTGCCTGCTTACGGATGAAGAGAAGGTGGAAGTCTGCAAAGTCTGCAAAGAGGCCGGAGCAGATTTTGTAAAGACATCAACCGGATTTTCGACAGGCGGGGCTACGGCGGAAGATGTTGCACTTATGTTTAAAACGGTAAGACCGGAGCTTAAAGTAAAGGCGTCGGGCGGAATCCGGACGAGAGCGGATGCAGAAAAAATGATAGAAGCCGGGGCATCGAGGCTTGGCACCAGCGCTGGCATTGCAATTACAGAAGGATAGGCAGAGTATACGAAACGAGGTGGCAATATGAAAGCCTATATCATGAATGAGAAAAGAGAACTGGTGGTTGCAGAAAGACCAGAACCGGCAGAAAAGAAGGATAATATCATCGCAAAAATCTGTTCTGCTTCGATTTGCGGAACGGACATGCGCACTTTTCTGAAAGGAAATCAGAAAATCGATCCTCCCAGAATTATGGGACATGAATTTGCGGGAAAGATCCTCTATGTTGGAGAGGAATTGAAGAAGTATGGATTCGAAAAGGGCGACAGGGTAACGATCGCGCCGGCAATCGGATGCGGGGAGTGTTATTACTGCAAAAACGGACATACCAATATGTGTGATTCTCTGGAAACGATTGGTTTTCAGTATGACGGTGTGTTTACATCCCTGATAGAAATTCCGGCAAAAGCGGTAAAAAACGGAAATCTCATACATTTGCCGGATGAGATCTCTTACGATGATGCGACTTTGATCGAACCGGCTGCGTGCGCGTATAATGGACAGGCTTACCTGAATATACACGAAGGCGATACGGTAGTGATTTATGGAAGCGGAATGATTGGCTGCATACATGCGGAGCTTGCATTTGCGAAAGGGGCCGCACAGGTATTTGTGGTAGAACCGGTGGAAAAAAGAGGAAAGATTGCTTTGGAAAAAGTCCCGGGAGTTCAGTGGATCAATCCACTCACGCAGAATACAGTAGAAGTGGTGAGGGAAAAAACAGGCGGACGCGGTGCGGATGTGGTCATTACCGCAACCTCCGTTCCTTCGGTCCACACAGAAGCGCAGATCATAGCTGCAAAATGCGGCCGGATCTCACTTTTTGGCGGGCTCCCTGTGGATGGAAAGGGCTACCTTGACTCTAATGCGATACATTATAAAGAACTGCAGATCTTCGGCGTCCATGCGACAACGGCGGCATATATGAAGGTGATTATGGATATGATGCTGCACCATAAACTGGATGCAAAAAAATATATAGAAAAGATCGTAACACTGGATAATGTAGAAGAGGGATTTGTATCTATAAGAGATGAAAACACAATGAAAGTAGTGATCCATCCATAAACTGCGAAATTGTCTGCATCTGTATGGAACATATGCTTTCAGACAAGGGAGGTACTTATGGAGAAAGCAATTTTATTAGCAGTAGATTTAGGTACCAGCTTTATCAAAGCCGGTGCATATGATGTACAAAGTACATGTATTGCTTTGGAAACAGAGCCGGTGAAGGACTATCGTCCGGAACCCGGGGTGTTCATCCAGAAAGGGCAGGAGCTGCTTGATTCTGTGATCCGCTGTCTCAGTAAAATTTCGGCGGCGCTGGGGGAGAGAAAACGGGACGTGGCAGCGATGGCATTTACCGGACAGATGTCCGGATTTATGGGAGTCGATGAAAAGTGGGAGGACATTACTACCTGGTCCTGCTCGCTGGACAGCCGTTATATGCCCTGGGCAATGAAACAGATGGAAAGGCTGAAGGAAGATTTTCTGTGTATCGGCGGAACGAATTTTCCGCAGATGGCGCCCAAATTTGAATGGTTCCGGGATGAATTTCCAGGGGAAAATGAAAAAATCCGGAAGTATCTGATGATAAGCGGTTATGTTATCGGAAAACTGGGGGATATTCCGGTAGAAGAAGCAGTGATAGACCGTTCTTATACGCAGTGGACGGGACTGGCCGATGTGCGGCATGACTGCTGGTCGGAAAAGATCTGTAATGCAGTGGGCATAGACCGGAAGAAACTCCCAAAGATCGTGAACTCCAATCATATCTGTGCGCATCTGAATCCGGAGATGGCGAAGATCACAGGACTTCCGGCGGGAATACCATTGGTATCCGGCGCGGGAGATAAGGTGGCGGGATGTCTCGGAGCGGCGATCGTGGAATATGGAGATACAATTTTTGAAGCGTCTTCTTATGGAGAGATAAGCTGCTGTGTTCCGGAGTATCGTCCGGATCTGGAGGAGAAACGGCTGGATGTCATTCCTTCTGCTGTGCCCGGAGATTTTTACGCGACGCATTTTGTGGCGGGTTCCGGTATCACTCTGGACTGGTTTATGGATACTTTTGAAGTGGGAAAACAGGAAAGTGCAGGGGAATGCTTCGCCAGTATGGAGGAAAGGATAAAAACGATCCCGCCGGGATGCAATGGGCTTATGGCCATAGGATTGCTGGGAGGGTCTTCTATGCCGCTGGATGGAGCGCTGAAAGGGATGTGGATGGGGTACGACTGGAGCCATACCTCGGAATATTTTTATAAAGCGCTGCTGGAAAGCTTTACTTATGATTTTACGCTTGCGCTTGACAGAGTAAAAGATCTCTATCCGGAATATCCGATGGATGCTATTAAAATAATCGGAGGAGGAGCGAAGTCCCCGGTCTGGACGCAGATGTGTGCAGATGTGCAGAATATGCGGTACGTTACCTTGAACCGCTCTGATGTTGCTATGTGGGGAGCGGCAATGCTGGCGGGTAATGCGATCGGAATATTTGAAAATCTAAAGGAGACGGCAAAAAAATATGTGAAAACAGAGCTGGAATATCAGCCGGAACCGGAAACGGGGAGAAAATATCAGAAATACCTGAAACGTTATAAGGATTATACAGTTCGTCTCCATGATTTCTATGAAGGGATCTGAGCAAAATGCATGTCGGAGAAAAGGCGGCAGGTAATTGTTACTGCGAACAGAGTGAACAGTACCGCGTAATTGTTACTGTTCACATCCAATGTCATTTAGTTAAGGCAATTGAAAAAGATCAATCTGAAGGTCTAACTTAAATTTTTTAATAAATTTAAGAAAAAGGGTTGACACAGAATCCAAAATGTGCGGCCGCTCTCGCTACTGATTATATTTTAAGAAGTAGCGAGAGCGGCCCTTGAAATTGAAGCTAAAATTATCATTTCAATTTCAAGGAGGTACCCGTATGTCATTCCCGCAAAAAGTTAAATCTACCCTCTGGGCAATCGTCAACTCCATGACCAGCAGCATGGACAAATTTGTCAAAAATCCCGAAAAGGATTTTACTCGTGACCGGAAACTGGGCTTTCTACAACTGGTCCGTTTCTTCCTTTGCATGGAAAGTGGATGCATCAGCCATGAGTTGCTGAAATATTTCTATTTTCTGCCCGATGAAGTTCCGACGGCTTCCGCTTTCATCCAGCAGCGCGCAAAGCTCCGCCCTGATACCTTCCTGCACATCCTCAGACAGCTTAACCTCCGCTTTCCTACACAAAAGCTTTGGGGAAAGTATTCCCTTATTGCCGCAGACGGCTGTGAATTTAACATTGCGCGGAATCCGCAGGACCCTTCCACCTTCCATCCCACAAGCGGCAGGTCAAAGAAGGGGTTCAACTCCATCCATACCATTTCCCTGTATGACCTGCTTTCCAAGCGGTATCTGGATGCCATCATACAGCCGGGCAGACGCAAAAACGAATTTGCTGCCCTCTGCCAGCTTATAGACCGCTATATTTATGGCGGCTCCCCTGTCTTCGTTGCAGACAGGGGCTTTGCCAGCTATAACGTCTTCGCACATGCGCTTGAGAAAGGCTGTTTCTTTGCCATCCGCGCCAAGGATGTCAATATAAAGCGTCTCCTTGCGATTGGCAGCCTCCCCAGCCAGATGGACCGGTGGGCAGAGGTGATACTTACCCGGTCAATGGCCAAAAAGAAAAGGCAGCATCCCGAATTGGAAAGCCTTTACCGCTATATATGCAAGACGGTTTCCTTTGACTTTATCACAGAAAGCAGTCCCGAATACCGCATGCGTCTGCGCGTAGTCCGTTTCCAGATAGCGGAAGGGGTTTATGAAAATGTCATCACGAACCTTCCGGAAGATGAATTCTCATCAGAACAGATCAGGCACATTTATCATCTCCGGTGGAACCAGGAAACTTCCTTCCGTGACTTAAAACATACGATCGGAACCGCAAACTTCCACGCCAAATCCCAGGAATACATTGAGTTTGAGATTCTCTGCCGGATGACGCTGTATAATTTTTGTACCATCATAATCATGGATACCGCTATAAAAAAGGAAACGGGGAAATGGGCGTATCAGGTCAATCTGTCTATGGCGATAAAAATATGTTTTGCATTCCTTTCAGACCATATGGGTCCCGGAAATATAAATGACCTGATCAGCCGTTATATACTGCCGATCAGGCCAGACCGAACCTATGCCCGCCAGCTAAGGTTCCAGGTACCGGCCAGTTTCGCTTACCGTTTCGTGTAAAGCGGAACTGCCATTAGCAGTATACCATTTTTAAGGCAGATATGCAATCTGTCTGTTTGCCATACCCAAAAACTTCCCATTGTACTACATATCCGGTTATAGAGCTTCGTACAGCTGGTAAAATCCCCATATCATTCCAATATAGGGCTGTTTTATGGCAGGGATTCTCTAACATGTCTTGTTTAACTAAATGACATTGGTTCACATCGTTCACAGTAACATTCGCAAATCCATTTAAAATTCGCTCCGCGAATGGGATTTGCTCACACCTGTATCACTTTCTTACGGACTTTGCAGTGAATGCAAAGTCCTGGCCTGAGCAGTAACGCGTAACTGGTTGTGTCTGCAGCATCATGACGGCACAAATTGACAAAAAAGAAATGTAATGTTATTATGACCTGCATGAAGAAGAATTTATGCGAAGGCACCTGCGATCAGGATGCCAGACTCCTTTTTGAAAATGAAGATAGTATTGCTTACCGGGTGGAGAATGAGGAAGGCGAGCTGACGATCACAGAATAGCCCGTATTTCCGGGGATATGGCTGTGTTATAAGGATGCGCACATACAGACATACACCTATCCGCCCTCTTACCCGGCAGGCGTGCTGGAAATCACACACTGCCGGGAGGGGCGGTTTGAATATGACGCCGGAGATCAGTTCTTTTATCTGGCCAAGGGTGATATGGCGGTCTGCAAAAGCGCGGGCAGCGGCACCGCCGTGTATTGTCCTACGGGACACTACCACGGCGTTTCTGTGATCGTCGATCCGGCGCTGACTCCGCGCTGTCTTTCCTGCTTTCTGGCGGATGTGCGGGTGAAGCCCGCTGCGCTTCTGGAGAAATTTTGCGGGGAAAACCGCTATTTTATCATGCGCTCCACTGCGCGTCTGGAGCATATTTTCTCCGAGCTTTACACGGTTCCCGATGATATCCGCAAGGGCTATTTAAAGGTGAAGGTGCTGGAGCTGTTTTTGTTTCTGAGCAGCCTTGATCCTGCGCTTTCACAGTCGGGGCAGCGCTCATGCCGGAAATCCCAGGTGGAGCTTGCGAAGGATGTGTGCCGTTATATCAACGATCATATGGATAGAAAAGTGACGATCGAACAGCTTGCGGCGCAGTTTTATGTTTCTCCTGCGCAGTTAAAGAAGTGTTTTTACAGTGTTTACGGAGAATCCATCCAGGCATATATCCGTGCTTACAAAATGCGCTCGGCGGCGCACTGTTTAAAAACAACAGACATGTCGGTTGCAGAAATTGCATCAGCTTTTGGGTATGACAACAGCAGCAAATTTTCGCGGGCATTCCGGGAGGTGATGGGAGTTTCTCCGACCGAATGCCGGAAAAGTATCTTTTTGGAGCATTGAAAGAACCGTTTGGAGTGGAAACAGCGGAAGAGCTTTTGTTATAATGCGCTCTGTGAATAAGCACAGAGCGCATTTTCTGTTGCCATGCATACGACAAAGATGTCCAGTGGACGTTTTTTAGTTGTCCTGCATCCGAAGGGAGCTGCCGGTGGCAGGTACTGTGGGTCACGGAAAAAGTGCCGGCGATATTCTTTTTTTTACGACAAAAGTTAGCATAGACTAACGATGGGGGGATTTTTATCAAAAAATATCGTCTTACAATTATATTAGCAGCAGCGTTGCTGATATTATCATTTATATCGCTGTTTATCGGGGGGCTGGACGTGGACCCGGCCGGTCTTATAGGTGGAGATGCAAAGCAGTGGGAGGTGTTTTTGATCTCCAGACTGCCGCGCCTGCTGGCGATTCTCTGTACCGGTGTCGGTATGAGTGTGGCGGGACTGATCATGCAGCAGCTCTGCATGAACAAATTTGTTTCCCCGACCACCGGAGCTACGATTTCTTCGGCACAGTTCGGGATTTTGCTGGCGCTTTTATTTATGCCGCAGTCCACGCTGTGGGGAAGAGCGATTTTTGCATTTGTGTTCGCTATCCTCGGCACCTGGATCTTTGTCTGGTTTATCCAGAGCATCCAGTTTAAGGATGTAGTCATGGTACCGTTGGTTGGCATTATGTTTGGCAATGTCATTAATGGAATTACCAATTATCTGGCGTACAAATATGAGATGACACAGGCGCTGTCATCCTGGCTGGTGGGGCATTTTTCACTGGTTCTGCGGGGACGCTATGAGATTGTTTATCTGGTTGTGCCGCTGGTAATACTGGCGTTTATCTTTGCAAACCATTTCAACATTGTTGGTATGGGAAAGGATTTTTCAAAGAATCTTGGCGTTCCCTACAACCTGGTTCTTTTTATGGGGCTGAGCATTGCCGCCATGATAACGGCATCTGTGGTTGTGGTTGTCGGTTCGATTTCCTATATCGGGCTGATCGTTCCCAACGTTGTCGCCATGTTTAAGGGGGACAAAATCCGCGGAACGCTGGTGGACACGGCGCTGTTCGGAGCCATTTTCGTGCTGGTCTGCGATATGATCGGGCGTGTGGTGATTGCCCCCTACGAGCTGCCGATCGAGCTGATTGTCGGTATTCTCGGCAGTATTTTGTTTATCGGGCTGCTGCTGTATCGCCTGAAGCACGGCAGAAAGGCTGTGCGCTTTGATTTTACGAAAAAAACCGGAAAAGGCGCGGCGCAGAATGGAACAGGAGGGAACGCGTGATGAAAACCAGACGTCTCTCAAATAAAAATAAGCTGATTATCATGGCGGTGCTGGTGCTGCTGTGCTCGGCGGCGTACCTGTTTGTTGCCGTAAACTTTCATAATCCGAAGCTGTTTCAGTATTCCATGAAAATCCGCATTCCGAAGCTGATCGTTATGCTGATCACGGCGTTTGCCATCGGCGGCGCATCCATCGTATTTCAGTCGATTATCAACAATACGATTGTGACGCCCTGCCTGCTCGGCATGAATTCGCTTTACACGCTGATTCACACGGCGGTGTACTTCTTTGCCGGCTCCGCAAGCATTTTCGCGGTGAATGCAAACGCCGCGTTTGCAATGGACGTGCTGCTGATGGGCATTATCGCGACATTTATTTACAGCTATCTGTTTAAGAAGACGAATCATAATGTGCTTTATGTGCTGCTGATCGGTACGGTGCTGTCGTCCTTTTTCTCCAGCATCCAGTCGACACTGACGCGCATTATGGACCCGAATGAGTACGACACGCTGCTCGCCACCCTGGTGGCAAGCTTCAACAACATAAATTCAGAGATTATCGTTTTGTCGGTGGTTATACTCGCCGCGCTGATTTTTGTACTGCGCAAAGACCTGGCGCTGCTGGATGTGCTGACGCTGGGGAAGGATCAGGCGATAAATCTCGGCGTAGACTACGACAGGAGCATCCGGCGGCTGCTCCTGGGTGTCACCATCTGCATTGCGGTGGCGACGGCGATGGTGGGACCGATTTCCTTTCTGGGACTGATCATTGCCAATCTGTCCCGGCAGCTTCTGCACACATACCGGCATTCGCAGCTGATTCTCGGCTCGGCGCTTTTTGGCATGATTGTGCTGATCGGCGGGCAGTGCATCGTGGAGCGGGTGTATGTGTATTCCGTTCCCATCAGCGTGTTTATTTCCGTGGGCGGCGGCATTTATTTCCTTTATCTGCTGCTGAAGAACAGGAGGTTCTGAAGAATGATTATTGATAAACTGACAAAGAAATACGACGGAAAGGAAGTCGTGCAGGGGGTAAGCTTCGAGATTCCCAAAGGGAAGGTGCTGTCCCTGATTGGTCCGAACGGCGCCGGAAAATCGACGGTGATGGGCGTGATTTCGCGTCTGATTGCGCGGGACGGCGGCGAGGTGGAATTTGAGGGCGCCGACATTTCTAAATGGAAGAGTAAGGAGCTGGCAAAGCGGCTGGCGATTCTTACGCAGAGCAACAATATCCAGATGAAGCTTACAGTGGAGGAGCTGGTGGCGTTCGGGCGCTTCCCCTACTGCGGAGGGCGGCTTACGCCGGAGGATGAGCGTATTGTCGACCAGGCGATCCGCTATATGGAGCTGGATAGCTTCCGCGACCGGTTTATCGACGAGCTCTCCGGCGGGCAGAGACAGCGCGCTTACATTGCGATGGTCATTGCCCAGGATACGGAGTATGTGCTTCTGGACGAGCCGACGAATAATCTGGACATTTACCACGCCACCAATATGATGAAAATTGTCCGTCGCCTTTGCGATGAGCTGGGCAAGACGGTGATTTTAGTGCTGCATGAAATTAATTACGCGGCATTTTATTCAGACTACATCTGTGCATTTAAAGATGGAAAAATCGCAAAATTCGGGACGGTGCAGGAGGTGATGACGAAAGAGACCTTATCCCGTATCTACGATGTAGACTTTGAAATCATGGAGATTGAGGGAAAGCCTCTTTCCATTTACTATTAAAATTTAAGGAGGAGCAAAACGATATGAAAAAAGCAGTTTCGATTCTTATGACAGCAATGATGGCATTTGGTGCGGCGGCGTGCTGCCAGGCGGCGGACGCTTCGGCGGAGACCGTGGAGATTACCTGCCTTAACGGAGCAGGTGAAAAAACAGAGATGGCGGTTCCCTATGACCCGGAGCGCATCGCGATTCTGGATATGGCGGCGCTGGATATCCTGGATAACCTGGACCTGGGAGACCGCGTGGTCGGCTCTGCCTCCACCTCTCTGGATTATCTGCAGAGCTATATGGAAAACGAAGAAATCGTAAATCTCGGCACGATTAAAGAGGCGGACCTGGAAGCGGTCATGGCGTGCGAGCCGGATATCATTTTCATCGGCGGACGTCTGTCGGCAAGCTACGATGCACTCAGTGAGATTGCCCCGGTCGTTTATCTGTCTACCGACACAGAAATTGGACTTCTGGAGAGCACCCGTCAGAATGCGCAGACCATCGCCTCCATCTTCGGAAAGGAAGCTGAGATAGAAGAAAAATTTGCCGGATTTGACGAGCGCATTGCTACGCTGCATGAATTTGCGGAAGGAAAGACCGCGGTAATCGGTATGTGCACCAGCGGCAGCTTTAATGTAATCGGCAACGGCGGACGCTGCTCTCTTATCGGCGTGGAGGTCGGCTTTGAGAACCTTTGCGCTGACGTTGCGGAATCCAGCGGCGGCGGACGCGGCGGCAACGGCGGACAGGGCGGCGGCAGAGAAAATGCCGGTGCGCAGGAAGGTGCAGCGGAAGCAGCAGGCGAGGCACAGGAAGGTACAACGGAAGCAGCGACAGAGGTGCAGGAGAATGCAACCGAAGCGGAAACAGAGGCACAGGAAGGCACAACCGAAGCGGTTACAGAGGCGGCTGCCCAGGGAAATGGCGGCGCAGCGGAATCCGCGCACGGAAATGAGGCGTCCTTCGAGCTGATCGTATCGCTGAATCCGGATTACATCTTCGTAATGGACCGCGATGCGGCTATCGGCACAAACGGCGCGCAGCTCGCACAGGAAATCATGGAAAATGAGCTGGTAATGGGCACAGACGCATACAAAAACGGCAATCTTGTCATTCTGGAGCACCCGGCAGTGTGGTACACCGCAGAGGGCGGCGTGACAGCATTCGATGTTATGCTTTCTGACCTGGAGAGCGCGCTGCTGAACTAAGGCGCGGACAGCAGAAGGCAGATGCACCCGGTGATGATACCAGAACATCTGCAGCATGGGGCAGATACCCTGACTATCCTGTCAGAACGCTTACAGCACAGGGCAGATGCCCGGTTATAATATGAGAACAGACACAGCCAACCCGGATGATTCACGTCGTCCGGGCTGGCTCTTTTGTTGCCATGCATTTGAAAGAGGCTGCCAGTGACAGCTCCTGTCTGTGACCTCTGTCTAAACGCCATATGTTAAATATCAGAAATATCTGCTTACATGCTTTAAAGGACTGGCTTCCCGTCGAAGGCATGACACATTTGTTTCTGATATTTGTTGCATGACCGAGAATATTATAAATAGTAAGAGATATTATAAAAATATTTTTAAATATTGACATGTAAAAAATGATATGCTATAATGATTTCACATTTCAGAAAATCTGGCGTCTCGCCAAAATTTCAGTAATGAATACAACAGGAAATGCGGCGGGTACCAGGAATGTCTGGTTGTGATGCATCCGGACCCTCCGCGCACCGGAATGGAGGATTATGAAAAACGAGCTGGCAAGAACATTGTTTCTTGCGGGATCCAAAGTGCAGTATGATGCACAGTGCAAGAAGGTATTGAGCCATAAAATAATTCTGGCATGGATTTTAAAGTATACGATGGAAGAATTCCGGGAATATTCCGTAGAGAAAATTGTCGGTTGTATTGAAGCGGAGCCGGAGATTTCTTCGGTGCGGGTAAATCCGGGAGGCAGTGCGGCGGAGCGGATTTCGGGAAGCAAAAATGAGAGTAAAGAACCGGAAGAGGGTGAGGTTTATTATGATATCCGTTTCTTTGTGTATGTACCGGAGAAACGAAAAAGGCTACGCATGCTTATCAATGTAGAGGCGCAGAGGTCATTTTACTGCGGCTATGAAATTGTAACACGGGGGATTTTTTATGCGTCGCGTATGATTTCTGAACAGCTTGGTACGGAATTTTCCATACCGAATTATAATGGGATAAAAAAAGTCTGCTCTATCTGGCTCTGTATGAACGCGCCCCGCTATATTGGAAATGCGCTGACGGAGTATTCTATTGCGAAGCGGGATGTGGCGGGCTGGCAGCCGGATAAGCCGGGCGCCTATTCCAAAATAACGTTCTGTACTGTGACACTGAATGAAAAACTGAAGACAGACAGTGTATTTCTGGAAATGCTGAATGTCCTGCTGTCCGGGAAGAAATCCTATAAAGAAAAAGAGCGTCTGCTGCGAGAAAAATTTCATATAAAAATGGACGCAGATATGAGAAGGGAGATAAATCTGATGTGTAATCTTTCGGAAGCTGTATATGAAAATGGCAGAAAAAGCGGAATGAAGCGCGGGATACGGCGTGGCAGACAGGAGGAGAAAAGAAGAATGGCGCGGGCCATGCTGGAGGGAAGATATCCGGAGGAGGAGATTCTCAGACTTGTTGAAATGACGTCCGGGGAGCTGGAAAGTGTGAAACGGGAGATGAAAACGACCTGAGGGAGATATGTCTGCGTGACTGATTTTTACACTTTTAAAAGGTCGGTTGCATAGGGTACACGTTTAGTACCGACCGGAGATAAGCGGAGAGAAAATTCCCGCAGTTCTGCTGCGGTACAGGTCTGATATCACGCAGCTTATTGCGGGGAATAGTATTTGATTACAGTTTTGCCAGTGCCCGCTCTCCGTAGCGGAAAGCGAAGGCGCGCAGTCCGAAGGCAAGTATGCCAAGGACTATGATTCCTGCGGCGAGGATTCCGTAGACGGGAATCCGCAGCAGATAAAGCCCGATGCAGCCAAGTCCGAGCAGCAGGCAGACCAAAAATGAGCCGAGCATGGTGAGCATGGCGATGAAATTCTGTTTGACGGCGGCCTGCTCGCTGGTCCAGGAGAGCTTTGGCTTCCAGAGATCGCCGAGCAACTGGAAATAGCTGACGGTAAATACCGTAAAAACATTGATGGCAAGCGCCGGGAGGAGCAGCCACACCGGGGTCTTTAAGATTGCCGCCCCTGCAAATACAAGCAAAAACGTGTAGGGCAGCGTAGCCGCGAAGCTGAGGCTGACGGCGCAGAGCATTTTTCCCTGGAGCTGCTTTTTATAGGGAACCGGGATGTATTTCATTTCGATAAAATTGCTTCCCTCGCGGGAAATGCAGGTGGCAGCCGACAGATTCATTGTGCAGAACAGCGTCGTGAGGGCGAAAACAGTTAGCATAAGCACACCGGAGAGCTGGTCTGTGCCGAACATCTGAAAAAGCTGCGACACCTGAGGCAGGAACTTCTGCAGCTCTTCCATGTTCCCAAGCAGGGGAACGATGAGCGCTACCAGAAGGATGACCGGCACAAGAAAGGCGGAAAGCACACAGTTCAGAAAATACACGGGCGTGCGCACCAGCAGCTTCCACTCCCGGAGCGCGCAGCTCTTTACAATGCCCGAAGTCTTCAGCGCGCGCATCTCCTCTGCAGCGGAGAGCTTTTCGCGTTTCTGGGAAACTTCGTTCATGCCGGATACCGCTTTCAGATAAAACCGGTTTCCTGCCAGCAGGAAAACAAGGATTGCCGCCGCGGCAGTCAGCACGTAGAGAAGCAGCATTGCCGGGTCTGTGCTTTTCAGTGCCCTTCCGGCAAGCAGCAGATTCGGGAAGATGTATTCCGCCTGGATGAGCAGTTGCTTATTTCCGGTGATAATGGCGGCGATATCCAGACTGCCCAGCGTCTCGCCAAAGTAACTGAAGAGAAGTCCTGCGCCGCTGGCGAGCAGGATAATCAGGATGGAAAAAAGCGTTGTGACTGCCTCTTTGCGGCGCAGCTTTGTGGTGAGCGGCAGAATCAGAACGCCGAGGAGGCATCCGTAAATCACCGGCAGTATGGGGAGTGCGAGCAGCACGAGCGCAGCAAAAAGAAAATATGCAATGCCGTGATGCGCCGCCGTTCCGATTCCGGCAAGCATGGGGATTCCGACAGCCGCGGTGGTGATATATTCGTACAGCAGCACCGTACAGAGCTTTGCCCCCGCAATCTGCCACGGGGAAAGCGGCATCGGCAGAAGATATTCAATATCCTTTGCCAGAAATAAAACGGACATCGCAAAGGGCAGCGACAAGATCAGCGTGGTAAGGGAGAGCAGCAGGAGCGTGATGTCATAGGCAAGGTACTCCAGGCGCAGCGGAGACAGCGTCTGATACATGGCTCTGCCAAACTGGTAAAGCAGAACCAGCAGCGGCACGATGCAGACGGCAATCAGCAGATAGAGCGCCCACTGTCCGATTATCTGCCGCTTCTTTTTTCCTGCGGGCAGCATACTGCCCATTCCGCATTTTAACAGGATTTTTGTGAGTAATAATTCTTTACGCATGACTGGTCATCTCCAGGAAAATATTTTCCAGCGACATTTCGCCGGAATAACGGGCGCGGAGCTGTTCCAGCGTGCCCCGGAACACGATGCGTCCGTGATTGATAATCGCCACATAATCGCAGAGCCGTTCGGCGATTTCCAGAATATGCGTGGAGAAAAGCACAGAATTTCCGGCAGCAGCGTGCTCGCGCATCATTTCCTTCAGCGCGAAGGAAGAGCCTGGGTCAAGTCCTGTCAGCGGCTCATCCAGAATCCAGACGGACGGGTTGTGCAGAAGCGCGCCGATGACCATCAGCTTCTGGCGCATACCGTGCGAGTAGCTCATAATCCGGCTGGAGAGGGCGTCCGTGAGACCGAAGCGGCTGGCGAACATATCAATCCGCTCTCTGCGCTGCGCCTCCGGAACCTCATAGACATCCGCGCAGAAGCGCAGATACTCGATGCCCTTCAGCCGGAGAAACTTATCCGGCGAATCCGAGACGAAGCCGAACTGTTTTTTTGCCGCGATCGGATCCTTCACGATATCGTGTCCGTTAATTTCAATGCTTCCATCATCCGGCGTCACAATGCCGGTGATCATTTTCAATGTGGTCGATTTTCCGGCGCCGTTCGGTCCGATAAAGCCGGTAATCTTGCCGTCCGGGACCTCCCATGTCTGGGAGTCCACGGCTTTTATGTTGCTGTTTCCGTAGGTCTTGGAAACGTTTGTAAGAGTAATCATGATGAATCTCCTTGTGAGTAAGTATGATCAGCTGCGCAGTGCCTCACTTCCGCGGGCAATGAGCCGGGTTCCATGCGATGCGATGCGCTGTGCTGTGAAGTGCTGCGCTCTGTGTAGGTTTCTGTAAAGCAGCGTCAGTCCTTTACGCGCACCGCGGTTCCGTAGGCGGTCACCTCGGCGGCGCCCTGCATAACGGAGGAGGAAGCGTAGCGGATGTTGATGACGGCGTCGGCTCCCATGCCCTCCGCGTCCTCCACCATCCGTTTCATGGCGATTTTCCGCGCTCCGTCCAGCATTTCTGTGTAGCTTTCAATTTCGCCGCCGACGATGGTTTTCATGCCCGCCATAAAATCCTTCCCAAGGTGTTTGGACATGACGACGCTTCCTTTTGCAATGCCGAGCGCCTCGGCGATTTCCTTTCCGGGAATATAATCAATATTTAGAAGCAGCATCCTCTTCTCCTCCTTTAATCTGTTTGATGCGCTGCCAGAGCGCCAGCAGTATGCCGATGACAATGGCGAGCAGCAATGCCGTCACTGCCGCGATCAGCAAAAATTCGCCTGTGGACAAATGTTCCCTCATGGATTCTGCGATCATGGCAAACAGAATGATTCCGATAAAGAGAACAACAATAACGGAAGCAGCCACGGGCGCGATGTAAGCTTTACGGTGATCATGCTTTTTGACATCCATAAAGACAGCCCCCTCCTTTTCCATATGTTTCATTTTTTCCAGATACAGATCGGCGTCCAGCGTATCAAGCGTCTCGCCGTGCTCCTGCATTTCCCGGCAGAGACACTGCGCTTTTTCCAGGGACGCCTGCTCGCGCTCCAGCACGATGATCTGACGGCGCGCACCGTCCTCCATGGTGAGCGCGCCTGCCTGCAGCCGCCGTATTTCCTCGATAGGAAACGACAGGCTCCTTAGCAGCCTGATCTTTTTCAGTGTTTCCACATCCTTCTGTGTATAATCGCGGTAGCCGTTTTCGCTGCGCTTCGGGGACAGCAGCCCTTCATGCTCATAAAAACGGATGTTCTTTTTGGTGATTCCCACCAGTTCCTCTACCTGCTGAATCTTCAAATCCCCACCTCCTGTTCAAATCCTACACCTTCCACAAGGGGGAAAGTCAATACAAAGTATATATTATTTTTAAAAAAAAGGAAAGATGCTTTTCAGAAGGGCAGCGTCTATGGTAGAATATTTGTAACTATTCAGTAATACGGTAAATGCCGGAAGCGGATGCGTCATGCTTGCATGTAAGCAGACGTTTCTGGTACTTGCCGCATGGCTGAGTAGTCACAAATATTTAAAGGGCTCGTCCCATGGTTTTGAAATGAAGGAGAAGGAAAATGATTTTCGATACACATGCACATTATGATGACGAGGCGTTTGATATTGACCGGGAGACGCTGCTGGAAGGTTTGCCGGGGCAGGGCATCGGGGCGGTGGTGAACGTGGGCGCGAGTATGCGCGGAGCGGAGGAATCCTGGCGTCTGATGCAGAAATACGATTTTGTATACGGGGCGATCGGTATTCATCCGGATCACGCGGGCGAGATGGATGAGGAAAAAATGCAGCGCCTGCGTGAGATGCTGGCGCATCCGAAGGCGGTGGCGGTCGGCGAGATCGGACTTGATTATTACTGGGATAAGGAATCACACGAGATACAGAAAAAATGGTTCGCCGCGCAGATGGAGCTTGCGCTGGAAATGGAGAAGCCGATCATCGTACACAGCCGCGATGCGGCAAAGGATACCTTCGACTGCATGAAAGAGGTGCACGCCGCAAAGCCCGGTTTTGCGGGAGGCGTGATCCACTGCTATTCCGGTTCGGTGGAGATGGCGCGCGAGTATGTAAAGCTGGGATATTACATCGGTATCGGCGGCGTCGTGACCTTTAAAAACGCCAGGGTGCTCAAAGAGGTGGCGGCGGACATTCCGCTGGAGCGGATCGTGACGGAGACAGACTGCCCGTATCTGGCGCCGGTTCCGTACCGCGGCAAGCGCAACTGCTCGCTGTACATCCCTTATGTAATAGAAGAAATTGCCCAAATAAAGGGCGTGACGCCAGCGGAGGTCGAGCAGGCGACCTGGGAAAATGCGCAAAAATTATACCGGCTGTAAAGGAGCATTATGGAAAAACTTTCAAATCCTCAGAAAACGATTGAGGTCATTCAGAAATATGAATTTGCCTTTCAGAAAAAATTCGGACAGAATTTTCTGATCGACGGGCATGTATTAAATAAAATCATTGCGGCTGCCGATATCACGAAGGAGGATTTCGTGCTGGAAATCGGACCGGGCATCGGCACGATGACGCAGTATCTCTCCGAGGCAGCGGGAAAGGTACTTGCCGTGGAGATCGACAAAATGCTGATCCCAATCCTGCAGGACACGCTTGCCGGGTACGGGAATGTGGAAATTTTAAACGAGGATATTCTGAAGGTGGATATTGCGGCGCTTGTGGAGGAAAAGAACGGCGGGAAGCCGATCAAGGTGGTGGCAAACCTTCCTTATTATATTACGACGCCGATCATCATGGGGCTTTTGGAGCAGCACGTGCCGGTGAAGAGCATCACGGTGATGGTGCAGAAGGAGGTGGCGCAGCGGATGCAGGCGCAGCCGGGCAGCAAGGACTACGGGGCGCTGTCGCTGGCGGTGCAGTATTACTGCGATCCGTACATTGCGGCGAATGTGCCGCCGAACTGCTTTATTCCGCGCCCGAAGGTGGGAAGCGCGGTCATCCGGCTGACGACGCATGAAGAGCCGCCGGTAAAAACGGCGCACGAGAAGCTGATGTTCCGGATCATCCGGGCGTCGTTCAACCAGAGAAGAAAGACGCTGGCGAACGGGCTTAGTAACGCGCCGGAGCTGGATTTTACCAAAGAAGAGATTGCGGCGGCGATCGCGGCGCTTGGCGTGCCGGCGGGGGTGCGCGGCGAGACGCTGACGCTGGGGCAGTTTGCGCGGCTCGCGGATATTCTGGGCGGAGTATAAATGCATCCTGAAATGCCAGGAAAGCTCACGACCATGTGAGGATTTTGGACAGCATGAAGAGGCAGAAAGGAATTGTAGAATATGCGGCTGGATGACCGGCGTCGGGGACGGAGAGAGGAAAGAGAAGATGATACGGATTGCGATTGTGGAGGACAATAAAACATGCAGGCAGGAGCTGACAGCTTATATCCGGAAATTTGAACAGGAGAGCGGTGAGGCGATCCAGCTCACCTGCTTTGAGGACGGGGAGGATATCGTGACGAACTACCAGGCAGTTTACGATATTATCCTGATGGATATTGAGATGCGATTTATGGACGGTATGACGGCTTCGGAGCGGATCCGCGAGCTTGACGAGGAGGTTGCGATTATATTTATCACAAATATGCCGCAGTATGCGATCCGCGGGTATGCGGTGAACGCGCTGGACTATGTTTTAAAGCCGGTTTCTTATTTTGCCTTTTCACAGCGCCTGGATCGGGCGGTGAGCCGTCTGCGGAAAAAGGAGAAGCATTATCTGGTGATCCGCTTAAAGGGCGGCTCCAAGCGGATCGCAACGGAGGATATCTACTATATAGAAAGCCAGGGGCATTCGCTGATCGTCCACGCGAAGGATGGCACGCATGAGACGTCCGGCACCATGAAGGAGATGGGCGAAAAGCTGGAGCCGTTCCACTTCTGCCAGTGCAATAAGGGGTATCTTGTGAACCTGGAGCATGTGGACAGCATTCAGAACGGATGCGTAATGGTAGGGGGCGATGCGCTTGCAGTCAGCCGTCCGCGCAAGAAAATTTTCCAGGAGACGCTTGCCGCCTATATGAATGAGGTGCTGCTATGATATTCGAACCGGTAATCCCGAATGTTCCGCGCTATTATACCGCAATTGCAGAGTGGATAGCGTGTCTTGTCTATGTTCTGATCCTGAAAAAGCGTTATTCCGCGGCAGGCACAGCAGGAATCCTTGTCGGAGGGCTGGCGGTTCAGATGCTGATACAGCTTGCTGACGGGATGCTGCCGGAAATCCTCTGGGTACCGGGGATGCTTGTGGCGGTGGCATCGATGGGCGGTCTGATCATGCTCTGCTGTGAAATGTCGCTGAAAAATGCGATGTACAATTCGGTGCGCGCTTTCCTGCTCGCGGAGCTTGCGGCATCCCTGGAGTGGCAGCTTTATTTTTATATGGTACACGGCAGACCGAACGACGTATTTTATGTGCGCCTGCTCTATGTCACTGTGATCTATGGAATTGTTTTCTACATTGCCTACAGGCTGGAGCGGCGGGCGCTTGTGGACGGCGATATGCTGCAGGTTTCCACGCGCGAGCTGCTATCAGCCGCGATGATCGGCGCGCTTGCGTTTTTTATGAGTAACCTAAGCTTTTTGTACGAAAACACCCCGTTCAGCAGCAGTATCGAGACGGAGATTTTTAATATCCGCACCTGGGTGGATCTGGCGGGCTTTTTTATTTTGTACGCCTACCATGCGCTTCTGAACGAATTTCATCTGCGCTATGAGCGCGACACCATGGAGGATATGCTGCAGAACCAGCTCATGCAGTACAAGATGTCCAGAGAGAGCATTGACCTTGTAAACCGCAAATATCACGATCTGAAGCATCAGATCGCCGTGCTGCGCGCGGAGAGCAATGCGGACAGGCGCAACGCCTACCTGGACGAGATGGAGAGCGAGATCCGGGTGTACGAGGCGCAGAACAAAACCGGGAACGATATCCTGGATACTGTGCTCACCTCAAAAAGCCTTTATTGTGACAAGCATAAGATCGGTATCACCTGCGTGGCGGACGGGCATCTTCTGGATTTTATGGACGTGATGGATATCTGCACTATTTTCGGAAACGCACTTGACAATGCGATTGAGTGTGAATTAAAGATTCCGGATAAGGAAAAGCGCCTGATCCACCTTTCGGTGGCGGCGAAGAAGCAGTTCCTCACAATCAGCATTGAAAATTACTGTGAGGAGGAAGCGGTGTTTAAGGACGGGCTGCCGCTGACATCAAAAAAGGATCATGCGTATCACGGCTTCGGCGTGAAGAGCATCCAGCACAGCGCGCAGAAATATGGCGGTTCCCTGACGGTGAGCCAGGAAAAAAACTGGTTCCGGCTGATGATCCTGATTCCGCTCCCCTAAAACGAAAAACCGGCACAATGTATAAAAATGAAAAATAGAAATTGTACAATTCGTACAAAGTAAAACCTGCAGCACAGAATAAGGCTGACAATTTGCGCAAGAAAAAGAACAGTTTGTGAAAAGAGTGTGTCCTAAAATAAAATCTGTGGTATATTTTTCACATATTCGGCAGCGTGCGGGAGAAGGTGCAAGGGTTTCCGCAATGCCGGACCGGAAGGGAGAGGAGTAGCTCACCGCTCCGTTCCGAGGAAGAGAAAAAGGAGGATAAAGGTTTTGAAGAGAAAGAAAGTGTTATCATTGCTGCTGGCTTCGACCATGGCTCTGAGTCTTACCGCTTGCGGAGATTCCAGTTCCAAGAAGACGGAGACAACTGCGACAACCGAGGCGGCAGAGGAAACAGAGGCTGCTGCGGCAGAGGAGACTGAGGCAGCGGAAGAAACCGAGGCGGCTGAGACCGAGGCGGAAGAAACAGAAGCTGCTGAGACCGAGGCGGAAGAAACAGAAGCTGCTGAGACCGAGGCAGTAGAAGAAACCGAGGCAGAGACTGCGGCGGCAGACCCGTACAAGACAG
Source organism: Marvinbryantia sp. (assembly GCF_047017445.1). NCBI lineage: Bacteria > Bacillati > Bacillota > Clostridia > Lachnospirales > Lachnospiraceae > Marvinbryantia > Marvinbryantia sp. The sequence continues at coordinate 300,438 of NZ_JBKXTT010000003.1, forward strand.
CGGATGCAGCGGCAGACCCGTACAAGACAGCAGATGCAGCGGCAGACCCGTACAAGAATGCGGACGCAGCGGCAGCAGACCCGTATAAGAATGCGGACGCAGCGGCAGCAGACCCATACAAGAACGCAGATGCAGCGGCAGCAGACCCGTATAAGAATGCGGACGCAGCAGCGGCAGACCCGTATAAGAACGCGGATGCAGCAGCAGACCCGTATAAGAATGCAGACGCAGCAGCAGACCCGTACAAGAATGCGGACGCAGCAGCAGATCCGTACAAGAACGCGGACGCAGCAGCGGACCCGTACAAGAACGCAGACGCAGCAGCAGACCCGTACAAGAATGCAGATGCAGCAGCAGACCCGTATAAGAATGCAGATGCAGCAGCAGATCCGTATAAGAATGCCGGTGCAGCGGCTGAGGAAACAGAAGCTGAGACGGAGGCTGTAACTGAGGCGGAAGCAGAAACAGAAGCTGAGACGGAAGCAGAAACAGAAGCGGTTACGGAAGCAGCGACCGAGGCTGAAACGGAAGCGGAAGCTTACGTGCCGGTTCCGGGTGACGATGCAAAATATACCGTTACCGTAACGGATGATAACTGGATCAAGATCGAGAATGAAGATGGCGAGACTCTGGGACTTTCCTCTAATTCCGGCGTTAAGATCATCGAAGAAGACGGCTACGCATTCAAGGACCTCGACCAGGACGGCGAGCTGGACGTATATGAGGACTGGAGAAAGACCAGCGAAGAGCGTTCGGAAGATCTGGTAAGCCAGATGGAAGGCTCCGAGATGGCGGCAATGCTCACACACGGCGGCTGGGGCGATTTCACCACTGAACCGCTTACCGATGAAGACGGCTCCGCAACCTATTTAAGACAGGGCGGACGCGGCGGCGTTACCAGAAACATTTCCCAGGGCGGCGGCGCACATGCAAAATGGACCAACGAAATCCAGGCAGTTGCTGAGAGCTGCTTATACGGTATCCCGGCTATGATCTCTATCGACCCGGCAAATATTTCCGGTCTGATCGAGACGGTTTCCCTGGCATCTACCATGGATCCGGAGCTGGCGGCTGAGATCGGTGAGGAAACCTCGAAGCAGTACCGTGCGGCAGGTGTTACCGCGCTCCTTGGACCGCAGGTAGATATCGCATCTCCGGTTATGGATCGCGCAGGCGGAACCTACGGTGAGGATCCGCAGCTTACACTGGATATCGCAACCGCTTATGTAAATGCGATGCAGTCCACTTATGATGAAAACGGCGAAGACCTTGGATGGGGCGACGAGTCCGTATATTGCTTCACGAAGCACTACGGCGGCGCAGGCTCTACCGAGGGCGGACGCAACGACCACAGCAATGCAGGACGTTATGCTACGTTCCCGGGCAACAACCTGCAGGCACACCTGATCACCTACTTTGACGGCGTATTCAACCTGCCGGGACTGACAGGCGCATCGGGTATCATGACAGAATATGCGATCAACGTAGATGCAGACGGCAACCCGTATGGCGGCGAGTGGGCAGGCGCTTACAATCCGTTTATGTACGGCCTTCTGGAGGAGGCTGGCTACGACAGCCTGAAGATCACTGACTGGGGCGTATATCAGTTCGCAGGCGTATGGGGTGCAGAATCCCTGGAAGAGCCGGATCGCATCGCTACAAGCTGGGAGAGAGGTGCAAACCTGCTCGGCGGTTACAGCAATGTTGAGAATGCTGTAGCAGCTTACAACATCCTGGTAGAGCGCGACGGACAGGAAAAGGCAGATGAGATCGTTGGACATGCGGCTTACAACTACATTATCGTAATGATGAACCTTGGCATGTTCGACCAGCCGTACAGCGATTCCGCATACGCAGATTCTATCGTTTACAGTGATTCCGCAAACGAGTACGGTCTGGAAACACAGAGACAGTCTGTAGTTATGATCAAGAACGACGGCGTGATCAGCGAGAAGGAAGCTTCCGAAGAAAAACCGACCGTATACGTACCGTATGTATACAACACAGGCTTCAGCGCAACCTGGATGACAGGTATCAGCCAGGGTACACCGTCCTGGACACCGGGTATGGACCTTGAAGTTCTCGGCAAGTATTTCAACATCGTAACCGATACACTGGGCGATCCGACCGGCGAGGCGGATGCAAACGGCAACGCGACCTACACGAAGGATGACCTTACACGTGCAACTGAGGAAGAAATTGCAGCGTGCGACTATATCCTGGTTGGCATGAGCAATGCATACAGCGTTTCCTACAATGCGCTTATGACAGGTGCATTCGGCGGCGCACCGGCTCCGGAAGGAACGGAAGATGAATGGTATCCGGCATCCCTGCAGTACGCAGAGTACACGGCTGACACCGCACGCGAGGTTTCCATCTCCGGTAAGATCCTGGAAGACGGCACGAAGGAAAACCGTTCCTACAAGGGCAATACCGCTCCGGCAGCAGCAAACTACGGCGATCTGGAAGCACTCCAGTATGCGGATTCTGTTGCAGGCGACATTCCGGTGATCGTTTCCATGAAGATGGAACGCGGCATGGTTTGGGATGAGGTAGAGCCGCTGGCAGACGCTATCCTGGTATGCTACAACAAGCAGTACAATGACGTTGTTGCTGAGATCATCCTTGGCCAGACAGAGCCGAACGGTCTTCTGGTATTCCAGCAGCCGGCTTCCATGGAAGTAGTAGAGGCACAGCTTGAGGACGTTCCGCGCGACATGGAATGCTACGTAGACGCAGCAGGCAACACCTATGATTTCGCATTTGGTATGAACTGGGCAGGCGTGATCAGCGACGAGCGCACAGAGAAATACTCTGCAGAACCGCTGACAACCATCCAGAGCCTTGATTTTGCGGCATATGAGGCAGCTTATGCAGGTGAGGGCGCAGTGGAAGCAGATGCGGAAGAGGCAACAGAAGCAGAAACTGACACGGTAACAGAAGAAGAAACAGAAGCGGAAACGGAAGCAGTAACAGATGCGGAAACAGAAACAGAAGCAGTAACAGACGCGGAAGAAGAAACGGAAGCGGAAACAGACGCAGAAACAGAAACCGAGACAGAAACAGAAGCGGAGACTGACGCGGAAACAGAAACGGAAACCGAGACAGAAGCATAGTTTATAGCTCAGGTTTTATCAGACTGCGGGGCTGGATGAGCTCAGCCCTGCAGTGCTCTTCCTTTAGAGTCCGGCAGGGGATTATCCTCTGCCGGATTTTCTTGCCATGCATACGACAAAAACGTCCGGTGGACGTTTTTAGTCTGGCGGGACCGCACGGTATTTCCCCATGCGGTATCTGCCGATACTCAGTCTTTACATTTCTGCCCTACAAACAGACAGCGGTCAGTGAATTACCTCATAGCGTAATCTGAGATAGGAATTTTTCAGAACGACACATTCCTGCAATTTCAGCACGCATAATTTTGATAATTCGTTTTCCGACAGTAAGGATTTCCCGTCGATTAAAGTGGCGGTATCTTTCCCGCCGACTAATACAGGCGCTACAACAATATCAACAAGATCTATCAGCTTTTCACGAAGAAACAGTCCGTTTAGTGTACCACCGGTCTGTATCGTTATCCTTTCACAGCCATAGTCTGCTTTGAGCCTGGCAAGAGCGTCCTCTGGCGATAATTCATTTTGGTATATGATATGAAGATTATCCTCTTCCATTTCAAATGCCGGATGATTTTTGTTGGATGTAATCAGAACGAACTGCTTTGATAAAGCACAAAAATAGCGGATACCGTGTTCCGTTAAATGTTTATTATCAATGACAGCAAAGGAGACAGGCGTTTTATCTGGCATATCCGCTGCGTTGACACCGATTTTCGCCTGCACTCTTCCAGAATTAAGTGACCATAAATCTGTTGTCTGCTCTATTTCATAATATTGATGTAACCCTTCTTTCACTCCTGTAATTTTAGGAAAGTCCTTATCCACATCTAAATTATCTGACGCACCAGTGCTGATTTTACCATCAACAGACATTAGCATAAACAATGTTGTAATTGGTCTGTCCATTTTATTCCTCCATCTTTCGATTAATTCATATGCACATTATATCATGGTATGTGTCATCTGCCAATGATACTTAGTTGCTGTAAGCAGCAAATCTCTGGAGCTGTCTGCAAAGTTGCTATCTATGCATCGTGCACAAAACCGACCTGGTAAATTTGTGCAAAATAGACATATGAGGACAGGAAATAAAAAAAGCATAGGACAATTTATGAAGGAAAATCTGCAATTTGTGCAAATAACGCACCATAAATCAAGATGTATGCTATAATTTTTTTACCAAAATCACCAAGGCGCTGCCGGGGCGCCTGCGTGAAAACCAAAAGGAGGAGAAAAGATGGTAAACTTATTGGCAAATCTCCTGGGTCCGATTTTCGGCAGCCTGGGAGTCAGTGAGGCAGACCTGCTCGCCTACCTCACACAGTTACAGGGGTACGTGTACTTTATCCTTGCCGCTCTGGTTGTACTGATTGTAGTATTAATCCTTGCATCCAAAGCAAAAAAGGGCTTCAAACACGTAATCCGCTGGGAAGCGGTGATGGCATTTTTCGCCGCACTGCTCATTACGGTCAATGTAATTTGTTACGGACCGATGTACACAAACGTTTCCGGTTTTCTGAATGCATCAAAGGCAGATCTCACGGAAGAAACGATTGCTCAGAGTAAAGACATGATCAAGAGGATCGGCGAAGAGGGCACCGTTCTCTTAAAGAACAACGGGCTGCTTCCGTTATCTTCCGATGTCAACAGCCTGAACGTATTTGGATGGGATTCCACCAACCCGCTGTTTGGCGGAACAGGCTCCGGTTCCTCGGATGCATCCACCGCAGTCGGTATTCTGCAGTCTCTGCAGGACGCAGGCTATGCGACAAACGAAACGCTTACAAAGCTCTACACGGATTATCGCGACACCCGTCCGACAATTGCGATGTCCTCTCAGGACTGGACGCTGCCGGAACCGACGGTGGACGCTTATACAGATGATATCATGACAGAGGCAAAGGAATTCTCCGATACGGCCGTAATCGTTATCGGACGTTCCGGCGGTGAGGGCGCAGACCTTCCGATGGACATGAACGCTATCATCCACAGCACCTACAACCCGGGTCTTGAGGTTTCTGTTGCTCCGGCAAACTGGTGCTACATGAACGCTTACTACACAAACAACGGCTCCTACGACGACTTCGAGCCGGGCGAATCCTACCTGGAGCTTTCCGTAACCGAGGAACAGCTTGTTGAAAAGGTTTGCTCCGAGTTTGACAACGTTATCGTGATCATCAATGCAAACAACACCATGGAGCTTGGCTGGGTAGACGAGTATGAGCAGATCGGCGCCGTTCTTCTGGCTCCGGGCGCAGGCAACACCGGCTTCGCAGCGCTTGGCGAGATCATCAACGGTTCCGTAAACCCGTCCGGTAAGACGGCGGATACCTTTGTAAAGGATCTGATGCAGGCGCCGTATATCAACAATATCGGCAACATGAGCTACAGCAACGTGGAGGATCTGAAGCAGCAGATCGCTGCGGCGGACGCTTCCTACGAAGGAAATATCGCATTTGCAAACTATGTAGAGGGTATCTATGTCGGATACAAGTTCTACGAGACGGCAGCAGAAGAAGGCTTCTTAAAATATGAGGACTATGTGCAGTATCCGTTCGGCTATGGCTTAAGCTTCACCACCTTTGAGAAGACCATCGAAAACTTTGCGGACAATGGCGACAGCATCTCCTTTGATGTAGTTGTAACCAACACCGGCGACGTTGCAGGCAAAGATGTTGCAGAAATCTACTTCACACCGCCTTACACGAACGGCGGTATTGAAAAGGCTTCCGTAAACCTTGTTCAGTTTGAAAAGACCGGCGTGCTTGAACCGGGCGCATCCGAGACGCTCTCCTTTGAGATCGCGAAGGAAGATCTTGCTTCCTACGATTCCGAAGGCATCAAGATCCAGGGCGGCGGCTACATCCTGGAAGAGGGCGATTATGTGATTTCTGTTCGCTCTGATTCACACACCGTAGATGCAGAGGAGACCTTCACGGTTGACGCTGACATCGACTACAGCACAGAAGGACGCGCAAGCGATGCTGTTGCAGCAACCAATCAGTTTGAGGATTACTCCCGCGGCGATTTCGTACAGCTCTCCCGTGCAGACAAATTTGCAAACTACGACGAGGCTTGCGGGCCGCTTAAGGAAGAACAGTTTGTGATGTCCGATGAGACTCGTGCGGCTGTAGAAGAAAGCGCATTCGGCACCTATGATCCGACAAAGTATGACAACGCAGACGATGCGATGCCGACACTTGGCGCAGACAACGGTCTGACACTGTTCGACCTCAAGGGCGCTCCGTATGACGACGCAAAATGGGATCAGCTTCTCGACCAGCTCACCTTCGAGGATATGGCGACGATGATCAACGTAGGTGGATGGCAGACAGTTGCAATTGATTCCGTTGGCAAGGTGGCAACCTCCGACTGTGACGGTCCGGCAGGTCTTAGCAACTTTATTACCGGTTCCTATGGTACCGCTTATCCGTCCGAGGTTCTGCTTGCGCAGACCTGGAACAAGCAGCTTGCTTATGAAGTGGGACAGGCTATGGGACAGGAATATGCAGACGCAAACAACTATGGCTGGTATGGTCCGGCTATGAACACACACCGCTCCGCATTTGCAGGACGTAACTTCGAATATTATTCCGAGGATGGCGTGCTTGCAGGATATCTGGCGGCGAACCAGGTAAACGGTGCGGCGGAAAAGGGCGTATACGCTTACATCAAGCACTTTGCAGTAAATGATCAGGAAACGAACCGCTGCTCCTTCCTGCTGACCTATGCATCCGAGCAGGCGATCCGTGAAATCTATCTGAAACCGTTTGAGCTTTGCGTGAAGGGCTTCACTGGCACAACGCAGGCGTGCATGTCCTCCTTCAACTGGATCGGAACGATTCCGAGCTGTGCGAATGGCTATCTGCTCAACAACGTTCTTCGCGGTGAGTGGGGCTTTGAGGGCATGGTGATCACAGACTACGACGGTTCCTACGGCTACATGATTTCTGACCACTGTGTACGCAACGGCAACGATCTGATGCTTGGCTTTGCAAGCGCAGCGTCCAACCAGTTCACAGACGAGAGCGCAACGGCAACCCTTGCAATGCGCGAGTCCTGTAAGAACATCATGTACACGATCGTAAACAGCGGCTACTATGCAGGCGACACCAACCCGGTAGGCGGCATGACAAATATGGACAAGCTGTTTATGACGGTTGATATTGCAGGCGGCGTGATCATCGTCGGCATCGCAGTACTTGTACTGGTTCGTTATCTGTTAAAGAAAAAGAAAAAAGCGTCTGTTGAGTAAAACAGATGCGGACAGCAAAAAATAAGGCATGAAACCAGGGAAAGGGATCGCAGTCCCGGCTGCATCCCTTTCCAAAAAAAGAAAAGAAGGTGAAGAGTTGGATATCAAAAAAATGGTCCAGGATATGACTCTGGAGGAAAAATGCTATCTGCTTTCCGGTAAGGATTTCTGGCAGACCAGGAGTGTGAACCGCGTGGGACTTCCGTCGATCTTTCTTGCGGACGGACCTCACGGCGTGCGTAAGCAGGCGGGAGCTGCAGACCAGCTTGGCTTAAATGCCAGCGTTCCGGCAACCTGTTACCCGACGGCGGCGACGATGGCAAACAGCTGGGACGAGAATCTCGCGGAGGAGATGGCGCGCTCACTTGGAGAGGAAGCGCTTTCCCAGGAAGTAAACGTACTGCTCGGACCGGGCCTCAACATTAAGAGAAGCCCTCTGTGCGGACGTAACTTTGAATATTTTTCGGAAGACCCGTATCTGGCAGGGAAGATGGCGGCGGCATATGTGAGAGGCATTCAGTCTCACGGCAGTTCTGCGTGTCCGAAGCACTTTGCGGCAAACAGCCAGGAGCTTCGCCGTATGGCAAGCGATTCGATCGTGGATGAACGGACCCTGCGCGAAATTTATCTGACCGGTTTTGAAATTGCGGTGAAGGAAGCGCACCCGAAGGCGATCATGTCGTCTTACAATCGGATCAACGGGGAATATGCAAACGAAAATAAACACCTCCTGCGCGATATTCTTGTCGATGAGTGGGGATTTGACGGATTTGTAGTGTCTGACTGGGGCGGCTCAAACGACCATGTAAAGGGCGTGGCGAACGGTTCGCATCTGGAAATGCCGACCACCGGCGGCGATAGCGATGAAGAGCTGATCGCGGCGGTAAAGAGCGGCAAGATATCGGAAGCCGCGGTAAACGAGCGGGTAGAAGAGATCGTTAAGGTGATCATGCAGCTTGCACCCGCGACGCAGGCGGCAAAGGGAAAGATATTTGATGTGGAAGCACATCACATGATGGCGCAGAAAGCGGCGGAGGGCAGCATTGTCCTTCTGAAAAATAAAAACAATACGCTGCCGCTCGCAAAAGGCGCGAAGGTAGCGGTGATCGGAGATTTCGCGCAGAAGCCGCGCTACCAGGGCGCAGGCTCCTCGGTAGTAAACCCGACGAAGCTTGACAGCACCCTGGATGTGATAAAGGACTTTGATCTGAACATGACAGGCTTTGCTGCAGGTTACGTGCGCACCGGAGAGGCAAACGATGTGATGAAGCAGGAGGCGGTGCGCCTGGCGAAGGAGTCGGAAAACGTACTGCTCTACATCGGCCTGGACGAGGTGAGCGAGGCGGAGGGACTCGACCGCGCGCATATGCGTCTGCCGAAGAACCAGGAGGAGCTTTTAAAAGCGCTCCTGAAGGTAAATAAGAACATTATCGTTGTGCTCAGCGGCGGTTCTCCGATCGAGATACCGTGGGCGGACGAGGTTCCGGCGATCATTCACGGATATCTTTCCGGACAGGCGGGGGCGGCGGCGATGCTCAAAGCAATCACCGGACAGATCAATCCGAGCGGAAAGCTGGCGGAGACATATCCGTTTAAATACGAGGATACTCCGGCGTATAACTACTTCCCGAGCAAGGAAAGAAGCAGCGAGTACCGCGAGGGGCTGTATGTCGGCTACCGCTATTATGCAACGACCGGCGTGAAGGTGCGCTATCCGTTTGGCTTCGGTCTTTCCTACACCACGTTTGCATACTCGGGCATCACGGCAACGGATAAGGGCGTTACCTTTACGGTGAAGAACACCGGCGGAAGAGACGGCGCGGAGGTCGCACAGGTTTACGTGGCAGCGAAGGGCGGCAGAGTGTTCCGTCCGGCGCTGGAGCTGAAGGGCTTTGCGAAGGTATTCTTAAAAGCGGGCGAGAGCAAGACCGTGACCGTGCCGCTGGATGACAAGGCATTCCGCTACTTCAATGTAGAGACCAATAAATGGGAGATAGAGGGCGGTGAGTACGAGATCCTTGTCGGAGCCTCCAGCGAGGACATCCGCCTGCGCGAAACGGTTTCCGTGCAGGGCACAAAGGCGCAGAGTCCGTATGACAAGGCAAAGCTTGCCGATTACTACAGCGGAAATGTGCTGAATGTATCGGATGAAGAATACGAAGCGCTGCTTGGCTATCCGATCCCGGACGGCAAATGGAGAACGGATGGTCTGCTGGATGTGAACGACGCGATCTGCCAGATGTACTACGCAAAGAGCGCTCCGGCAAGACTTGTCTGGAAGATCATGACCAACATGAAAAATAAGAGCGAGGCGAAGGGCAAACCGGATCTCAATATCCTGTTCATCTACAACATGCCGTTCCGCGGTATCGGCAAGATGGCAGGCGGAATGGTCAGCCAGGAGATGGTCGGCGGCATCATGCAGATCGTCAACGGACATTTCTTCAAGGGGCTTGGCAAGGTGATCGGGGGATTCTTCCGCCAGCGCAAGGTAATGAAAAAAGCGAACAAGATGGAATAGAGTGATGTCAGCAGCGGAGTGATCCGCTGGCAGCACAAAAACAATATATAAGGAGAGGGTAAACATATGAATGCTTTAAAATCATGGTGGGGAAATTTTGCCGACAGGCATCCGTCAGCAGCAAAGTGGGTGCGCGAGGGCGGTCTCTTCCTCATCTTCAGTAACCTGGTAACTGTTGTCCAGTATATCATCTACGCCTTCCTGCCGAATCTGCTCGGTCTGGAACTTGCGGGTACAGCATGGAGCTGGCCGGCAATCCCGGTGAGCCTGTTTGGAATCGACTTCACCTGGAACGCGCTCGGCTACGACGTTTTGTACAATGAAGCAGGACAGGTCATCATTGGCGGCGGTCTCGGCTACTTTATCGCCATGCTGGTTGGTTCCTTCCTCGCGCAGTGCATCAACTTCCCGCTGCAGAGAAATATCACCTTCCGCAGCCATGGCAACATTCCCTGGCAGATCATGTGGTACGTGATCGCGTGGGTGGTGATCACGATCGTGGTAAACTCCATCAACTGCGTGTGGGTAGCGGTTGCAAGCCAGCTCCTTCCGGGATGGTTGTACAACATCGGCACCACGGTACTGATGGGCGGTATATCCATGGTGATATTCTTCTTCGTATTCAAAATCATATTCCCGGAGGGGGAAGCAAAGAAATAATGCTGTCCGGTCCGGAATGCCATAGCGGCATCCGGTGCCTCCATATGACCGGGGCGTTACAAAAACAGATATTATAAAAGACAGATGCTATAAAAGGGAAACACTTCATAAAGAAGCTGTTTCCTTTTTTCGAAAGCGACTTTTGATTGATACGGCAGCCTTTTTCTGCTATACTTTGTAGCAGGGAAAGGCTGCCACTTTTTCCTTACAATCGGGATTTATAGGAATGGAGGACATATATAACCATGGATAATTGGATAGAACTATTGTTTAATGGTGGTGGAATTGCAACCGGTGTAATTGCAGGTTTTGTTGCTGCATTGGTTCAATTTTTGATTTCTCATTTGGATCATTCCTTTATAATTAAAACTAAAAAAGCGGAGCAAACTCATGAGTTTATTGAATGGCAGAGGGATGAAATTGGAAAATTGATAAGAGAAGTTAGTGTGATAAGAGTTCCTGCAATCACAGAAGCAAATGAAGATATTATTGAAAATGCATATCATCTAATAATTGCGGATTTCGAAAGGGCAAAGCCGTTATTGTACAAAAAAATGATCCTATTATAATCAAACATTATTTTAACACCCTTATTAAACGTTACAATCAGATGCAAGATATTAAATTAGGACATGAAAAAGAATTAAAACTCGAGGATTCAAAGAGGGTTCTTATAGGCGAAATCAAAGAATGTAAACAAAGACTATTAAACGTGTTACAGGATAAAGAAAAAGAGATTATGTCAAAAATGATATAGTGTGCAGAGATTCAAATTTGTAGAATTAAGAAAATCGGAATTGATCAAGCGAGGGATGCTTTTTGTCCAGCAGAAAAGAAGATGGGTAAATGAAGAATCAGGATTGGAGGAATCGAGCGCATGAAGAAGATTTTAGGAATTATATTAACAGTGATAGGGATTGTGATGGCAGTAGTATCCCTAATTTTTAAAATAAAAGGGAAAATGTCAGTGTCTATCATTGGTGGATCAGATGGTCCGACTTCAGTATTTGTTGCTGGTATAGTCGGAAGTCCTCTGGTAATTATAGGAATTGTTGCGGGTATTGCAGTGCTTGCAGTCGGCATTTTTATGGTTGCGAGAAAAAAATAAATTCCGGTTTGAAAAGAGCAAGAATATGCGGCTGATTGCGCTTCTTCGGGCTGTTTCATCTGCATTGGATTTTGGGATTATGACAGGGTGAATGTAAAGGTTGATTCGCAGTGGCGTGACCTGTGGAGGAATATTTATTCATCCGTGCTGCAGGGGGATCAACAGAATAAGGAACATTGAAATTCTGTTACTTTGGATGGGACTATTTCGGATGAGAAATCAAAAGGACGATTGCAGAAAGCTATGATGTGATTGTCGGGAAAACAGAATAAAGGCTTAAGTTTTATGGAGGCAGCCAATGAACAGGAATATAAATATCATAACAGATTTGAATGGAAATAAAATTGCCTTGATTAATGATATTATTTTTAAAGGAAAGAAAGCAATCAACTGGGATGATGTAAAGGCTTACCTGGAATCCTATGTAGGAGAGTTTTATGAGATCGCTGATACGAAGGACATTGTTTATATTGGGCAGGACCTGCCGGATGAGTATACAGGTTCCAGATATACTTATTCGTTAAAGGGGGCGAATGCAAAAGCAAAGGTGAATGCTTCACAGGGGATACCGGAAATGCTGGAAATAGCAGTTGGTAAGCACTTTCGGGAAAACTCCGGGGAAAAGCATTTAAGAAATGCAGCAAATGGATGGTACAGGTATGACTCCCGTTTTGCGCTTCCTGTTTATGATGAATCGGGAGAGGTGGAGCGGTATAATATTTTTCATGCGTCTATGCTGATACGCCACGCGAATGATGGAAAAATGTATTTATATGATGTTTTAGACATAAAAAAAGAAACGAGCAACCCGTTCAAATCATAAAATTCTACTTGGCAAAAACCCATTTCTTAAAATCAGTATAGAATATGCCTGGGCATTTGTCAAGAAAATTTTTCTTGCAAAATACGGGCTTTAAACACTTTTAAATCTTAAAAAAATTTTGTAAATAAATATTAAGAAGGAGGCTGGACAATGAAGAAAGAGCATTTTACGTATCATTCTAACGACCATGTGACAGAGATTCACGCCATCCGCTGGATTCCGGAGGGAAAGGTGCGCGCGGTGCTGCAGATCTCGCACGGCATGGTGGAGTTTATTGACCGCTACGATGAGTTCGCGGGATATCTGGCGGAGCGCGGCATTCTGGTGACGGGCAACGACCATCTTGGACACGGAAAATCCGTGCAGTCGGAGGAGCATTACGGATATTTCGCCAAAGAAGACGGCAACAAAACGCTTCTGAAGGATATTCACAGGCTGCGCAGGATCACGCAGCAGAAATACCCGGAGGTTCCGTATTTTCTGCTGGGACACAGTATGGGTTCTTTTCTGGTAAGGCAGTACCTCTGCATTTACGGAGAAGGGCTTGCGGGCGCGGTGATTATGGGTACGGGTTATCAGCCGCGCATTGCCACGCAGTTCGGAATGGTGCTCACCACGGCGATGGCAAAGGTTCTCGGCTGGAATTACCGCAGTTTTCTGGTGGATGCAATGGCGTTCGGCGGCTACAACCGGAAATTTGGAAAGTTAAGCGGCAAGGCATGGCTGAGCCGGAACGAGGAAAACGTGAATACATATATGAAGGAAAAGCTCTGCAACTTCCGCTTCACCTTAAACGGATATTACAATTTGTTTTACAGCATTTATACACTGAGCTTTGAAAATTTCCTCAACGGGATGCCGCGCGATCTTCCGGTGCTGTTTGTCTCCGGCGACGATGATCCGGTCGGTCAGTTCGGCAAGGGCGTGACAAAAGTATACAGGCAGTTCCTGCGCATGGGCATGACAAAGGTGAAGTGCAGGCTTTACCCGCAGGACCGCCATGAAATTTTAAACGAAGTGGACAGAGAGGATGTCTACGGGGACATCTATTACTGGATGACGGAAATCTTTGTATCCGGGGAATAGCAGAGATATGTGATGGCAGCAAAAAAAGAGCAGCAGGACAATTTGCAAACTTGTCCCGCTGCTCTTTTTTGTGCATTATGAACAAAAGAGAAAAAAGAGTAAAAGAAAATAGCATGAATTTGCTAGGAATATCAAAAATTTCCTGTACCAAATAGTATATTTTTTCGATATACTTAAATTATCAAATAGAACGGTTCTATAAAAAATGAAGAGGGAAGGAAAAAAGATGAAAAAGAAATTATTATCTGTAGTTTTAGGAGCAGCTATGGTTCTTTCTATGGGAACGCTTGCAGCAGCAGAGGATGCACCGGTTACACTGGTATACGCAGAGGTTAACCCGCTGGATACGATCGTAGGTCAGACGGCAACTGCATTCAAAGAGAAGGTAGAAGAGCTTTCCGGTGGTTCCATCACCATTGACATTCAGGCAAGCGGCGTGCTTGGTTCTGAGAACGATGTACTTGACACCATGCTTGGCGGCGGCGGAACAATTGATATGTCCCGTATCTCCGCATTTGCTCTGACAAGCTACGGCGGACAGAAATCCATGCTTCTGTCTCTCCCGTATACCTTCGTAAGCCGCGAACATTTCTGGAACTTTGCGACTTCTGATCTTGCACAGGAATTCCTCATGGAGCCGCAGGAGAACGGCAGCGGCGTGAGAGGTCTGTTCTACGGCGAGGAAGGCTTCCGTCATTTCTTCACGACGAAGGAAATCTCCGGCATCGAAGATCTGGCAGGCATGAAGCTGCGTGTGTCCAACGACCCGGTTATGAACGGTCTGGTAGAAGGTCTTGGCGCTTCTCCGACAGTTGTATCCTTCGGCGAGCTGTACTCCGCACTGCAGACAGGCGTTGTTGACGGCGCTGAGCAGCCGATCGCAAACTATAAGTCCAATGCATTCCCGGAGGTTGCTCCGAACCTGATCCTTGACGGACATACGCTGGGCGCTATCCAGGTTATCATTACTGACGCTGCATGGGACAAACTGAGCGAGAATCAGCAGAACATTATCATGGAAGCCGGCGAATATGCCTCCAACTTCAACCGTGAGCTTTCCGCAGGCGAGGAAGAGAAGGTTCTTGAGCAGCTCAAGGCAGACGGCGTAAACGTAATCGAAGTGGAAGATCTGACTCCGTGGCAGGCAGCGGTTGCTGACGTTATTTCCGAAAATACCAAGGGTATGGAAGACCTGTATCAGCAGATCGTAGATATGCAGTAAGCTCTGAACGGCAAGAGATATCACGTAAAATATCCGCCTGGCGTGTTGCCTCGCGGAATGGAGGGCGCGGCGGAAATGTCCGCTGCGCCTTTCTTGATGGAAAGAAAAGAGAGATAAGGATAAGAGGGAGGTTATTATGACCGGCTTTTTTGAAAAAATTGATAAGTTCAAACCGGTATATGACGTCATTTATAAAGTAGACTTATTCATCTGTAAGCTTCTTCTGATCGCCGACATTCTGATTACCAGTATGGCGGTATTGGGACGTTATATACCATTTATCCCGGACCCGGCATGGAGCGAGGAAGTCGTGCTTACGCTGATGTCGTATATGGCGGTTCTTTCGGCGGCGCTGGCGATCCGCAAGGGAAGCCACATCCGCATGACGGCGTTCGACCGTTATCTTCCGAAGAAGCTGCTCGTGCTTCTGGATCTGCTGGCGGATGCGCTGGTATTTGTGCTGGCGATCGTTATGCTCACGGTGGGCTGGCAGTATGCGTCCACGCTTGGCGCCAAGGGTACCTATGTAAGTATGCCGTGGCTGTCGCGTTTCTGGATGTATGCACCGATTCCGCTTGCGGGGTTGTTTATGATTATCTTTGAGATCGAGGCAATTTACAATCACATTAAGCGCCTTGTTCTGGGAGAGGAGGCGCAGGTATGACCGTTAATTCAGCGGCAATCGCAGTATTGCTGATAAGCTTTCTTGTTATGATTTTGTTAAGATTCCCGATTGCGTATGCAGTTGCGTTATCTTCGATGTTCTGTCTGCTTTTCCAGGGGCTTCCGCTCACCACGATCTGTCAGCAGATGGTAAAAGGTATCAGTTCCTTCAGTCTGATGGCGGTGCCGTTCTTTATCACAATGGGCTGCCTGATGGGCAGCGGCGGTATCTCGCAAAAACTGATCGACCTGGCGAACGCCTGCGTTGGCTGGATGACGGGCGGCATGGCGATGGTAAACATCGTTGCTTCCTATTTCTTCGGAGGTATTTCCGGTTCTGCATCCGCAGACACTGCTTCTCTGGGAAGTATCCTGATCCCGATGATGGTTGACCAGGGATACGACGGAGATTTTTCGACGGCTGTTACCATTACCTCATCCTGTGAGGGACTTCTGGTTCCGCCGAGCCACAACATGGTCATTTATGCGATGTCGGCGGGCGGCATCTCCGTAGGAAGTCTCTTCCTTGCCGGATACATACCGGGAGCGCTCCTGGCGCTTTCGCTGATGGTAGGCTCCTACATTATCTCGAAAAAGAGACATTACCCGAAGGGGGAAAAATTCAGCATCAGGAATCTGCTGAAGCAGTTGTCCGTATCCTTCTGGGCGCTGGCAGCTGTTGTCATCGTGGTGGTCGGCGTTGTATTTGGATGGTTTACCGCGACAGAGTCTGCGGCGATCGCAGTTATTTACAGCCTGATCGTCAGCGTGTATGTTTATAAGGGACTGACCTGGAAGGGCGTGTGGCACGTTCTGGAGCAGTGTGTGGATACGCTGTCCATCGTGCTGATCCTGATCGCAACCTCCAGTATTTTCGGATACTGCCTGACCACGCTGCATGTGCCGGATATTGCGGCAACAGCGATCACCGGCATTACGGATAATCCGATCATTCTGGCGCTGCTGCTGAATCTGATCCTGCTGTTCCTCGGATGCATTATGGACATGGCGCCGATCATTCTGATCGCGACACCGATCCTGCTTCCGATCGCAACCTCGATCGGCATCAACCCGATCCAGTTTGGTATCATGATGATCTTAAACTGTGGCATCGGTCTGCTGACGCCGCCGGTAGGAGCTGTGCTGTTCATTGGTTCCGCTGTGGCAAAGCTGAAAATGGAGCAGGTGGTAAAGGCGACGCTTCCGTTCTACCTTTGCATGATCGTTGTACTGCTGCTGATCACCTTTATTCCGCAGATCAGTATGTTCCTTCCGAACCTGCTTATGTAGTAAGGAGAGCTTATGAGATACAAATTCAAATGTGACATTACGGCGATGGACTGCTTCCGGCTTTCCATGTACCGCATTTATCACTCCATGGTCGGAGTGTGCAGCATAATATTTGCAGTCTCTTTTCTGGCGATGACGATTCATTTCTGGGGAGAGAATGTACTGGTAAATGCGGCGATGGCACTTGGATGCCTGCTTGTTCCGGTGATACAGCCTGCAGGTACGTATCTGCGCGCGAGAAAACAGGCGGCGCAGCTTCCAAAGAATATGGAGCTGTGGTTTGGAGATGCGGGCATCTACGTGCAGGCGGATGGAAAGACGGCAAACGTTGACTGGAAAAAAATCAGTCGGGCGGTGAAAGAGCCGAATATGATAATTATTCTGGAGAGCAGCGGCAGAGGATATATGATTTCAGACCGCGTGCTCGGGGCGGAAAAAGAAGAATTTTTTACATATTTGAAATCCCGTATCTCATGATACGAAAAAAGCATGTTGCCGGAAGCCGGGAGGCACGCCGGAGCATGCAATAGATGAGCGATGCGTTTTTTGCGCACCGCTCATTTGTGCAAAAATCCGGTGGCGGCTGCCGCCCTGGAATACGTACTGCAGGAAAACGGGCGTGCAGCTACAAAAATGGAAAGGACGGGAAGCATGTGCGGAAAAAAATAGAGCAGGCATGGAACTCGCAGACGATCCGGCACAAGATTCTCCTTTTTACAGGCGGAGTGCTCCTGATCATTGTGCTTTCCTGTATTCTGGATGCCTGGATCGTGCGCTTTTCCATGGTCGATTTTCACCGGATCCTGGAAATGAACGCGCAGAACGGTGAGCTGGTGAGGGTAATTGAGCGGGAAAATGCTGCTTTTGAGGCTTACGTCAAAAATGCGGATGAGGAAAAGCAGGAAACGCTTAAGCAGGCAATGGAAGCAACAAGGGAAACGGTGGAACAGTATTCCGTCGAGGATCGTATGCTCGGAGTCAGGATCTATGCGCAGATCTGGTCGATCCGAAATATTTATGAGGTGTACCAGGAAAGCAGAGATGCGGTGCTTGCGATGGACAGCGATGATCCCCGGTATATTGAAAGCCTATATGAGGTATATGATATGCAGTCGTATCTGTTTGACTATGCGCAGACGCTGCTGATCGAGAGCGCGGAAGCGGGAAATGCCGTATACCGCGAGACTTATCCGCTGGTACTGTGGGTGACAGCGCTGGTAATTTTGCTGATTCTGTTGTCTTTCTTTGCTGTACTCTGGCTTTCCCAAACCATGTACCGCTCGATCGTTTATCCGGTAATTGCGCTGGCGGAGGCGTCGCGCAAAATTGCCGCAAATGAATTTTTTATCGAGGACGTGCAGGTGGAAAACCAGGATGAACTCGGAGAGCTGGTTGCGGCGTTCAACAAAATGAAGTATGCCACGGCGCGTTATATCCAGACGCAGGAGGAAAACCGCATTGCCCTTGGAAAGCTTCACGAAAAGGAGCTTGAGCAGATGGAACTGGAACGCCGTCTGGAGAATGCCAGGATGGAGGTGCTGATCAACCAGATTAATCCACATTTCCTGTTTAACACATTAAATGTGATCGGCGGGATGGCGAATCTGGAGGAGGCGGAGATTACTGAGAAGATGATCAAGGCACTCAGCGACATTTTCCGTTACAATCTGAAAAATGACGAGCAGAGGGTTTCGCTTGCCAGAGAGATCAAGGTTACGCAGGATTATATGTATCTGCAGCATATGCGGTTTGGCGCGCGGATTTCCTATCGGATCGACTGCCGGGTGGACACGCAGAAATATCAGATTCCGACTTTTACTTTTCAGCCGCTCGTGGAGAATGCGATCATTCACGGCCTGGCCCCGAAAGTGGAGGGCGGAAAGATAAAGATCAGCGTATGGGAGAAGGGCGGCAGTCTGCTGATCATTGTGGCGGATAACGGTGTTGGAATGCCGGAGGAGACGCGGGACCGTCTGCGTGCGGAAATTCTGCAGAACAGCAAAAAAGAGATGGGGATAGGCTTTACCAACGTATCCCGGCGCATTCTGGCGATGTATTCGGAGGCAAGGGTGGGGCTTTTCAGTAGAGAAAAAAGAGGGACGATCGTAAAGATAGAAATTCCAATAGGAGGTGAGTGAGGATGCTTCGGGTACTGGTTGCGGACGACGAACCGATTGAGCGAATGGTAGTGACCAAGAAGATCCAGAAAAATTTTGACGGGCAGCTTGAGGCAGTGCAGGCGGAGAACGGGGAGGAGGCTGTGCGGCGCTTTTTTTCGGAAGGGTGCAGCATCGCGATCCTTGACATTAATATGCCCGGCATGAGCGGTCTGGAAGCGGCGGCGAAGATCAGGGAAAAGGATAACGTGAGCAGCATTATTTTTCTGACAGCTTATGATGAATTCAGCTATGCGAAAAAGGCATTTTCGGTGCGTGCGCTTGATTATCTGTTGAAGCCCGGTTCTGATGAGGAGCTGATCGCTGTTCTGGAGGAGGCGATCCGGCTGGAGGAAAAGGCACAGAAGAAGACGCTTGTGCGGAAGGAAAATCGTCATATGGAGAGCGCGGAGGAGGAGAAAAACACTGACAATGCACGGATGCGCGCGGTGGCGGTAGCGATTGGCGATTATCTGAAGCAGCATTATATGGAGGATATCGCCCTGCAGGATATCGCGGGCGCTATGGGATATTCCGATGCGTATTTTTCCAAAATCTTCAAGCAGTGTTTTGATAAGAATTTTACAGTATACCTCACGGAGCTTCGTGTGGAGCTTGCAAAGAAGATGCTGCCGGACCTTGCGGTAAATATAAAAGAAATCGGCACGCGGGTGGGTTTCCACGATTCTAATTACTTTACCAGAGTCTTTAAGCGAACGACGGGGATGACGCCGAGCGAGTACCGCAATTATGCGATAGAAGAGAGTGAAAAGGTATGAGCAGAAGAAAAGGGTGGCTGATCGGCGGAGCAGTGTTTTTGTGTGTTCTGATGGGGACGGTTCTGTGGCAGATCGGCAGGACGGGCGAAACGGTTCCGGAATATGTGCTGAATTATGCAGAAAACCAGACGGCGGACTATCCGACGACACTGGGAGCTTACCGGTTCGCGGAGCTGGTGGAGAGGCAGACAAACGGCAGGATCAAGGTCATCGTGCAGCCGGAGGCGGAGCTTGGCGCGGAGAAAGAGGTCCTGCGGCAGATGAAGTATGGTGGGATTGATTTTGCCAGGATCTCGCTCTCGCAGCTTGCAGAGCTTATCCCGGAGATGAATGCGCTGCAGATGCCGTACCTCTATCGGGATTCCACACATATGTGGGAGGTGCTCAGCGGTGAGATCGGCGACTATTTCCTGGAGAAGGCGGGTGAGGTCGGTCTGGTAGGGCTTAGCTGGTACGATGCGGGCGTGCGCAATTTCTATACGTCGCAAAAACAGATCACATGCCTGGAGGATCTGCAGGGAATGACGATCCGCGTGCAGGAATCGGATATGATGGCGGATATGGTGGAGGCACTCGGTGCCACCGCTGTTCAGATTGCCTACAGCGAGGTGTATTCGAGCATTCAGCTGGGCGAGGTCGACGGAGCGGAAAACAACTGGCCGTCCTACAAGGCGATGAACCACGACGAGGTGGCAAAGTATTATACTGTGGATGAGCACACGCGCGTGCCGGAGATGCAGCTTGTGTCTGCACACACGTGGGAGAAGCTTTCAGAGGAGGATCAGGAGATTATTCTGGAGTGCGCCAAGGAATCCGCCCGTCTGGAACGCAGGCTGTGGAAGCTGCAGGAAAAGCAGTCGCAGGAAAAGGCAGTGAAAAACGGCACGGTTGTGATCGAGATCTCGGATGAAGAAAAAGAGCGCTTCCGCGCGGCGGTGGAACCGGTTTATCAGAAATACTGCGGGGAGTATATGGATATTATTGAGAGGATACGGGAGCTGTAAACGGACTTTGCGATTAAAGCTCCCGTTAATCTTTGGCAGCAAGAAAGGTTTTCGGGAAATTACTGGTCGTCATCAGAAACACCATCGTTATCGTTATCCGTCGGTGTTTCCGAAAGCTCTTCCGCGGCATTGTCCGCCGCACGGAATTCCGCAATTTTTTCTTCCATAGTCGGCACCGTGAATTCTTCGTCCGGGGCAGGCGTCTCTTCCTCTTCATCCTTCGGAATATACTTATCAAAAATGCGCACCAGGAACCAGGAGTTTGCCAGGGCGATGGTGGCGAATCCCAATAAAATCCAGAACAGAAGTCCATAGGAGATCGTCCAGTTGTTGAAGAATGTAATAAGCACGGCTGCGACCGTGATCACCAGCATGATGACCGTCTGCGGCAGATGGCGGATGGACATCAGAAGTGCATTTTTGGTGGTATTTTTGATAGTATTGTAAAACTTCGACTGCAGCGGGAACAGGTATGTCAATATCATTGCCAGAAACAGCGCCACGACTGTCAGACCGATCAGCATTGCCTGTCTGATGGTTCCGTCCATCACATTTACAATGCGGTAATCAAAGAAAAGCAGGACAAGCAGCACGAGGGCGATCAGCCACATGATAGTGGACTGCTTGAAATTTTCTTTGAACGACTTAAAGTAACTGCGCACAATGTAAGATTCTTCATTGCGGATCATCTTCAGCGTTACGTAATAGAGAGCTGTCCAGGCGGCACCGATCGTAACGATGGGGATGCAGGTTATCAGAAAAATAATATTTAAAATCATCAAATCTGCAATCCGGGATAAAACCTGGAAAAATCCATTGTCCATGTTAAAAAAACGACTCATGTTATCACCTCGGGATATTATTTTAGATATAAATAATAGTATATCGAATTTTGACAAAAAGTGCAATCCCAAAGAAAATTCAATTTACAGATTCACATATAATTTGATGCGTGACAAATAATATAATTGAATAATAAACGGAAATGTGATATGATAAAAAAGACAACTGTGTTGCGGGGTGGGTTGACCTTCATTCTACATAGGATGGAGGTGATGCGGATGAACAATCGTAATTTTGATTTCCAGGATCTCATGGCGTTTGGAATGTTCATTTTGGCGTTGCTGACATTTATTTTTTTAAATTTAAAGTAATGTACCTGGGCAGAAAAAACCACCCCTAAACTTTGACCGAGCGGATGGAGTGGGATTTTCTGCTTTTATTTATTCTGCTAAAGGTCAACCCACCCTGTGGGCGGTTGTTCTTTTCTATTTGACTATAACATATTTTTTTATCAGATACAAGTTTTTGTGACACTTTTCCCACGATTTTACGAATATTATTATAGAAGCACGAAAGGAGGACGGTATGGAGGATATTGAGATTATTGATCTTTTCTTTTGCAGGGATGAAAATGCGATTAAGGAGCTGAGTGCGAAGTATCACGCCTATTGCCACAGGATCGCCCTGAATTTTGTGGGCAGTATCGAGGATGCGGAGGAGTGTGTAAATGACACCTGGCTGGCGGCGTGGTCGTATATGCCGCCGAAGCGCCCGGCGAACCTGCCTGCGTTTGTGGGCAGGATCACGCGGGGCTTTGCGATCGACTGTCTGCGGAAGAAATACGCAGCAAAGAGGGCGGATCTGCATCTGGTACATATTGAGCAGGAAACCGGTGTACTGAACAGCCTGCTCTCGGATCCGCTGGAGGAGGAGATTACCGCAAGAGAGCTGACGCATGTGATCAACAATTTTCTGCGCAGTCTGCCGGAGGCGGACCGGGATATTTTCCTGAGGCGATATTGGTATCTGGATCGGGAAAAGGAGATCGCGGCGCGCCACGGCAGGACAGTGAACGGGATCAAGGCGAGCCTGTATCGGAGCAGAAAGAAGCTGTACAAGCGCCTGCAGGCGGAGAAATGGATTTCAGGGAAGAAAGGAGAACACTATGAGTCAGAAGCATTTTGAATTACTGGAAGCGCTGCAGTGCGCGGACGATGTTTTTGTTGACGCAGCGGGAAAGGATTGGGAACAGAAAAAAAGACCGTATTTCCGGCGGGCAGGGATACGCGCGGCATGTATGCTGCTGATAGCGGCGGCAGGACTTGGCGGTGTTTTTCACAAACAAGTGGCGGAGGCGATCAGCAGCTTTACCACCCGGCTTGCAGAATGGATGGGAAATGACAACGATCTGCGGCAGTACACGGAAGTGGTTGATGAAACGCAGACGAAGGACGGCGTCAGCATGACCCTGAAGGAGGTATTGATCGATGCCAGCAATATCAGGGCGGCCGTGGAGGTCTCGTGGGAGGATGGAATCGTGACGGGACATCCGTGGCTGTACTACGGTGCGATTTACATAAATGGAGAATATGTCGATACACTGATGCTGAAAAATTATGAGACGGGGGAAGAGGGGCAGTATGTATTGCTTGCGCCTTA
Source organism: Marvinbryantia sp. (assembly GCF_047017445.1). NCBI lineage: Bacteria > Bacillati > Bacillota > Clostridia > Lachnospirales > Lachnospiraceae > Marvinbryantia > Marvinbryantia sp. The sequence continues at coordinate 323,563 of NZ_JBKXTT010000003.1, forward strand.
CGAGGAGGGGGCGATCCCCCAGGAAATCAATGATGTCACTCTGATGATTCGTTTTGTGCAGTCTCAGGAGGACGGAACGGTTGACGGGCTTGCTGATTTTACATTTGCATTTGAGACGACTAAGGAAAGCATTATGGAGCAGACTGCGACGCTTTCGATCAACCGGACGCTCAAAACGGAGGATCTTATATTCCATGTGCAGGATATGACCTACACGGATGCCTCGGCGCGTATCCGTGTGCAGATGGAGGGTGATCCGCGGACCTTCTGCGGTGAGGGCGATGATCAGTACACGGAAATCAACTATTTTCTCTGCCTGACAGACGAACAGGAAAACTGGCTGGAATTTGATGCGGTCGATTATGATGAGGAAACCGGGATGCTGGTGCTCGATATGGATTGCGGCACACCGGCAGTGGATACAGCGTCTTATTTTGATATAGAGCTGTGCAGACGTTACCCGATAGAGGTTTCTGAAGTCGGGGAGGAACCGTCGGCAGAGGCGCTTCAGGAGCAATATCCGGGCGGGTTGCCAGGATACCTGGATAAGGTGCGTCTGGAATTGAAATAGATATTTTTTGCCGGACACATAAAAACACCTTTCAAAAAAAAGAATTGCATTTTAAAAAAAAATGATTATAATAGCGGAAGAGAGGTGTGTTTATGAAAAGTCTGGTAGTAAGAAAATGGGTGTGCCGTCTGCTTGTGCTGATCCTGACGTTATCCGGCATGTACATGGAAGGAGTAAACGCTGATTTTTCAAATACATGCATGGAGGAGGAGATATGCCGTCAGCATATCCGCCGGGAAGAGCGTATGCTGGTTGACTGGGGAATCTGCACAGAGGAGCAGATGGGAAACGAGATGCCCGATGCCTGTGTACAGCGGGCGGCACGCAGTCGAAAGCTCATAGAGAGCAGGGATATCCTGGATCTGGTACAGGAATATCCGGGCTGTGCGCTGACGCTGTTTGAGCGGCACTGTGCCGAGCATATGCAGAAAAATTCCGGAAGGAGCATTGCTGTCTGCTATGCGCACCGGCAGGACGGAAAAAAGAATAACCTCAGTGTTTTCGGAAAGGAGAACGGGAACGTTTTCATAAAAGAAATCAACTGAGGAGGAAAAATTTATGGTAGCACAGATTGTAGCTGTTGTAATTTTTATTGCAATGTTTGCGCTGATCGTATCCGAAAAGATTGAACGTCATCTGGCGTCCCTGGGATGCGGGCTGCTGATGCTGATCCTGGTATTCGGCTTCTGCATGCACAGCGGTTCGGCGGTGATCGATACGCTGAATGTTGGCAGTATTTTCACGCCGGGCTTCTGGTACTCGGCGGGCGAGGCTTCCGAGAGCTCGGCAGGCATCAACTGGGAGACGATCTTCTTCATCGCCGGTATGATGGTGATGGTGGAGGGAATGGGAAGAGCGGGCTTTTTCCGCTGGCTCTGCCTGTGCATTGCAAGACTTGTAAAATATAAAGCGGTGCGCATCTTCGTCACCTTTATGATGATGTCGTTTGTGCTGGCAATGTTTATCGACAGCATCACGGTAATTCTGTTCCTTGCGGCGGTTACGGTGGAGCTTGCGCGGCTTCTGGAGTTTAATCCGGTTCCGGTGATCTTAGCGGAGGTGTTCTGCGCGAACCTGGGTGGATCGGCAACCATGTGCGGAGATCCGCCTAACATCATTATCGGTACGTCTCTTGGATATACCTTTGGTGATTTTGTGACAAACACCGGTCTGATCGCACTGATCTGCCTGGTATTTGTTATCATTTATTTTTACATATGCTTCCACAAGGAGCTGAGCGGCGGGCAGGCAGCGGTGCAGGCGGCTTCTCTGAATCCGAAGGATGCGATTGAAAACAAAAAGGATTTTACCATTAGCTGCATTATTTTCGCGGTTACGGTGGTTCTGCTGGTAACGCATGCGCAGACGGGGCTGACCGTTTCTACTATCGGCACGGTGATCGGCATCGTCACGCTGATCGCGGCGGGAAGAGATGCGATCGTGCTGATCAAAAAGGTGGATTATAAAACGCTGTTGTTCTTCATCGGACTGTTCGTGGTAGTTGGCGGTCTGGAGCAGACGGGCATTCTGGAAGTAATCGCCGGATTTATTGCCGATATCAGCGAGGGCAACGCGATGCTGATGATCGCGATCGTACTGTGGATCTCCGCGATTGCCAGCGCGTTTGTGGATAATATCCCGTTTGCGGCGACCATGATCCCGATCATCAAGAGTCTGGCGGCGTCGCAGGGCGTGGCTCTTCCGGTGCTGGCGTGGACGCTGGCGATCGGAACCGATATCGGAGGCAGTGCGACACCGATCGGAGCTTCCGCAAATGTAGTCGGCATCTCTGTGGCAGCGAAAAACGGTCACATGATCGGATGGGGCAAATATTGCCGGTATATGGCGCCCGCCACGATCCTTGTGGTGCTGATTTCGATGGCATGCATTTATCTGCGTTATTTTTAGGAGGTGAAGAGCATGGATAAACAATTGATCATTTCCGTTGGACGTGAATTTGGCAGCGGCGGTCATGTGATCGCCGAGGATCTGGCGCGCAGGTTTGCGCTGCCGCTTTATGACTACAATCTTCTGGAGCACATTGCGGAGGAAAAGGACATTGCGCACGAGGAACTGAAGAAATACGACGAAAAGCCGAAATCGCGGCTGTTTTCGCGGACCGTGCGCGGTCATTCCAACTCCATCCAGGAGCACGTGGCGCAGATGCAGTTTGATTATCTGCGGCAGATGGCGCAGGAGGGAAGATCCTTTGTGGTTGTCGGGCGCTGCGCGGAGGAAATTTTAAAAGGAAATCCCGGTCTGGTGACGATCTTCGTTCTGGGCGATAAGCAGTGCAAGGTAAAGCGCGTCATGGAAAAATACGGGCTTTCCGAGAAGGAAGCGCTGCAGATGTGTAAAAAAGAGGACTGGGAGCGGAAGTATTATCACAATTATTTCTGCACGGGACAGTGGGGCGATTCCAGAAATTATGACCTGTCTGTCAACAGCAGCCGTCTTGGTCTGGAAAAAACAGCCGATATGCTGGAAAAATTTATTCGAACAAAGCTGCAATTATAGAAGAAATGTGATATAATACAAAAGAACGAGCCGTAGCGGGAGAGCCGCGACGGACAAGCCAGGAAACGGCGCCTCGCGGCGCCGTTTTTGTTTCCGGAATCCAGAGATTTTCGGGACAAAGACGTCCGCGGGGAGAGTTAAGACAACAGGGGGAAGAAGCTTATGGGTGAACAATTAATTATTTCTGTGGGGCGTGAGTTTGGCAGCGGCGGACATGTGATCGCCGAGGCGCTCGCAGAGCGCTTCGGGCTGCCGCTTTACGACCACAATCTTCTGGATGAGATCGCAGAGGGCAAAAATGTAGACGGGCAAAGCCTGAAAATGTACGATGAGAAGCACAAAATCAAACTGTTTTCCAGAAAGGTGCGCGGACATTCTACCTCTATGGAGGACCATGTGGCGGACATGCAGTTCGAATATTTACAGAAGCTTGCCGGGGAGGGAAAATCTTTTGTGGTTGTCGGGCGCTGCGCGGAGACGAAGCTGAAATCGTTTCCGGGACTGGTCTCCATTTTCGTCCTGGGAGACGAGGAGTGCAAGACGAAGCGCGTCATGGAGCGGTATCATCTGGGAAGAGATGCTGCGCGGCAGAAGATGAAAAAGGCGGACTGGTATCGCAAGCGCTATCATAATTATCACTGTGCGGGCAAGTGGGGCGATTCCAGAAACTACGATTTTTCCATCAACAGCAGCAGGCTTGGCATCGAAAAGACGATCGATTTTCTGGAAGAATACATAAAAGAGCGACAGACCTCTTGACTTTAAAGGATTCTTACGGTATTATAGTTGCGAATATTTTACATGCTACGACGAAGACAGTACATCTGCCGCGAACGCCACAGCGAGCCGGGGAGGGTGTAAGCCCGGCGCAAGTAACACAGATGGAAGATCGCTTCTGAGCAGCGGGGTCGAAAGCGCCGGCGGCGCAAGTAGATTCCGACGGTTTTCCGCCGTTAAAGGGAACACATATAGTAGTATGTTGTAACAGGTGGTATAGCGAGACCCTCGTCCTTTTACGGACGGGGGTTTTATTTTCTCGCGAGCGACCGAAGAAACGTAGACCTGCCGCGCAGATGGATGCGCTCGTTTTGCAGATGTATGACGGGAAAGGAAGGAGAGCAATTATGTACGACAAAGTCTCAACAAACTTAAATTTTGTGGAGCGCGAGAAGGATGTGGAAAAATTCTGGAAAGAGAACCACATCTTCGAAAAAAGTATGGAAAACCGCAAGGAAGGGCCGACGTATACCTTTTACGACGGACCGCCCACGGCGAACGGAAAGCCGCACATTGGTCATGTGCTGACGCGTGTTATCAAGGATATGATCCCGCGTTACCGTACCATGAAGGGTTACATGGTTCCGCGAAAAGCAGGCTGGGATACGCACGGTCTGCCGGTCGAGCTGGAGGTGGAAAGGCAGCTCGGTCTTGACGGAAAGGAGCAGATCGAGGAGTACGGTCTGGTGCCGTTTATCGACAAATGTAAGGAAAGCGTCTGGAAATATAAGGGTATGTGGGAGGATTTCTCCGGCACCGTTGGTTTCTGGGCGGATATGGAGCATCCGTATGTCACATATCACGACGACTACATCGAATCCGAATGGTGGGCGCTGAAGCAGATCTGGGATAAGGGACTTCTGTACAAGGGCTTTAAGATCGTGCCGTACTGCCCGCGCTGCGGCACCCCGCTGTCTGCGCAGGAGGTGGCGCAGGGCTATAAGACCGTTAAGGAACGCTCCGCGGTTGTCCGCTTTAAGGTGAAGGACGAGGACGCCTACATTCTGGCATGGACCACGACGCCGTGGACGCTGCCGTCCAATGTGGCACTCTGTGTAAACCCGAATGAATCCTACGTAAAAGTAAAGGCAGCTGACGACCGCGTATACTATATGGCGGAGGCACTGCTGGATACTGTGCTTGGAAAGCTTGGCAGCGAAGAGACGACGGCTTATGAAGTACTGGAAACTTATACCGGAAAAGATCTGGAATACAAGGAATATGAGCCGCTCTATGAATGCGCGGATATTCTGGCGAAAAAACAGCATAAAAAGGCACATTTTGTAACCTGTGATACGTATGTTACACTGACGGACGGTACCGGCGTGGTTCATATCGCTCCGGCTTTCGGTGAGGACGACTCCAGGGTGGGACGTCTGTACGATCTGCCGTTTGTACAGATGGTAAACGGCAAGGGTGAAATGACCGAGGAAACACCGTTTGCAGGTCTGTTTGTAAAAAAAGCGGACCCGGAGGTATTAAAAGACCTCGACGCAAGAGGACTTCTTTTTGACGCGCCGAAATTTGAGCATGAATATCCGCACTGCTGGCGATGCGACACGCCGCTGATCTACTACGCGCGTGAATCCTGGTTCATCAAAATGACTGCGGTAAAAGACGATCTGATCCGCAACAACAAGACGATCAACTGGATCCCGGAGGGGATCGGCAGCGGACGCTTTGGCGCATGGCTGGAGAACGTGCAGGACTGGGGCATTTCCAGAAACCGTTACTGGGGCACGCCGCTGAATATCTGGGAGTGCGAGTGCGGATGCCAGCATTCTATCGGCAGCCGTCAGGAGCTGTTTGAGATGAGCGGCAATGAGGCGGCAAAGACCGTCGAGCTGCACCGCCCGTATATCGACGAGATCACGATCACCTGCCCGGAGTGCGGCGGGACGATGCACCGCGTGCCGGAGGTAATCGACTGCTGGTTCGATTCCGGTGCGATGCCGTTTGCGCAGCATCACTATCCGTTTGAAAATAAAGAAGTGTTTGAACAGCAGTTCCCGGCGCAGTTTATCTCCGAGGCAGTCGACCAGACACGTGGATGGTTCTACTCCCTGCTGGCGGAGTCGACGCTGCTCTTCAACAAGGCGGCGTATGAGAACGTCATCGTGCTCGGACATGTGCAGGATGAGAACGGACAGAAGATGAGCAAATCCAAGGGAAATGCCGTCGACCCGTTTGAGGCGCTGGAAACCTACGGCGCAGATGCGATCCGCTGGTATTTCTATATTAACAGCGCGCCGTGGCTGCCGAACCGTTTCCATGGAAAAGCCGTGCAGGAGGGACAGCGCAAGTTTATGGGAACCCTCTGGAACACCTATGCGTTCTTCGTGCTGTATGCGAACATTGACAATTTTGACGCGACGCAATATACGCTGGAATACGATAAGCTGCCGGTTATGGATAAATGGCTACTGTCGAAGATGAACACCATGATCAAAACGGTGGACGATAATCTTGCGAATTACCGCATCCCGGAGACGGCGAGAGCGCTGCAGGAGTTTGTGGACGACATGAGCAACTGGTACGTGCGCCGCAGCCGCGAGCGCTTCTGGGCGAAGGGCATGGAGCAGGACAAGATCAACGCTTACATGACGCTGTACACCGCGCTGGTGAACGTGGCGAAGGCGGCGGCTCCGATGATCCCGTTTATGACCGAGGATATCTACCGTAATCTGGTATGCAGCATCGACAAGAGCGCTCCGGAGAGCGTGCATCTGTGCGATTTCCCGACCGTGGACGAGGCGCATATCGACAAAGAGCTGGAAGCAAATATGGACGAGGTCCTGAAGATCGTCGTGATGGGACGCGCGGCAAGAAACGCGGCAAACATCAAGAACCGTCAGCCGATCGCAAATATGATGGTGAAGGCGCCGAAGGAGCTGGATTCCTACTTTACGGAAATCATCCGCGACGAGCTGAATACCAAGAACGTCACTTTTACAGAGGATGCGGGAAGCTATGTTTCTTACAATTTCAAGCCGCAGCTCAAGACCGTTGGACCGAAATACGGCAAGCTGCTCGGCGGCATCCGCCAGGCGCTGGGTGGTCTGGACGGACGTGCGGCGATGGCGGAATTAAAGCAGGAGGGCGCACTTCATCTTGACATTAACGGGCAGTCTGTTGTATTATTAGAGGACGACTTGCTTATCGAGACAGCTCAGACAGAGGGCTATGAGACGGAGCAGGACGGCGATATCACGGTTGTTCTGGATACGACGCTCACGCCGGAGCTGATTGAGGAGGGCTTCGTCAGAGAGCTTGTCAGCAAGATCCAGACCATGCGAAAGGAAGCCGGTTTTGAGGTCACGGACAGAATCGTCATTTACGCGATGGGCAATGAAAAGATCGAGAGTATCCTGAAAGCCCACACAGAAGAGATCCGCTCGGAAGTACTGGCAGACGACATTGTATACAACACCACGAAGGGTTACGAAAAAGAGTGGAGCATCAACGGCGAAAAAGTAACCATGGCAGTTGAAAAACAGTAACGGTTAGCAGACGGAAGGAGAAACAATGAGCAAAAAGTTTAATAAGAAAGAGTTCATTAACGATGTGAAGGCAAATGTAAGAACGCTTTACCGCAAAAATCTGGATGAGGCTACCCAGCAGCAGATTTTCCAGGCAGTGTCCTACACGGTAAAGGATACCATTATCGACAACTGGCTCGCGACACAGGAGCAGTATGAGAAGGACGATCCGAAGTACGTATACTACATGTCCATGGAATTCCTTATGGGACGTGCGCTCGGAAACAACCTCATCAATCTGACAGAGTATGAGGATGTAAAAGAGGCGCTGGCGGAGATCGGCTTCGACCTCAACGTGATCGAGGACCAGGAGCCGGATGCGGCGCTTGGAAACGGCGGTCTTGGACGTCTGGCGGCATGCTTCCTGGATTCCCTGGCAACCCTTGGCTACCCGGCATACGGCTGCGGCATCCGCTACCGTTATGGTATGTTCAAACAGAAAATCGAGGACGGCTATCAGGTAGAGGTGCCGGATAACTGGTTAAAGGACGGCAACCCGTTTGAGCTGCGCCGCCCGGAATATGCAAAGGAAGTAAAATTCGGCGGCTATGTGCGCGTTGTATACGATGAGAAAACCGGACGCAACCACTTCGTGCAGGAGGGCTATCAGTCTGTGCGCGCGGTGCCGTATGATTTCCCGATCGTCGGCTACAATAACCGCGTTGTAAATACCCTGCGCATCTGGGATGCGGAGGCGGTCAGCGAGTTCCAGCTCGATTCCTTCGACAAGGGCGATTACCGCAAGGCGGTAGAGCAGGAAAACCTTGCCCGCAACATCGTAGAGGTTCTTTATCCGAATGATAACCACTATGCAGGAAAAGAGCTGCGTCTGAAACAGCAGTATTTCTTCATTTCCGCGAGTGTGCAGGCGGCAATCAGCAAATATAAGAAGAAACACAGCGACATCCGCAAATTCTACGAGAAGGCGACCTTCCAGCTCAACGATACGCACCCGACGGTGGCAGTCGCAGAGCTGATGCGTATCCTGCTCGATGAAGAGGGACTTACCTGGGAAGAGGCGTGGGACGTTACCACAAAGACCTGCGCTTACACGAACCACACGATTATGGCTGAGGCTCTGGAAAAATGGCCGATCGAGCTGTTCTCCCGTCTGCTTCCGCGTATCTACCAGATCATCGAGGAGATCAACCGCCGCTTCGTAGCGGAGATCGAGGCGAGATATCCGGGCAACTTTGAGAAGGTGCGCAAGATGGCGATCATCTTCGACGGACAGGTGAAGATGGCGCATCTGGCGATCGCGGCGGGCTACTCCGTAAACGGCGTTGCAGAGCTGCACACAGAAATCCTGAAAAAGCAGGAGCTTCGTGATTTCTATGAGATGATGCCGGAGAAATTCAACAACAAGACAAACGGTATCACACAGAGACGTTTTCTGCTCCACGGAAATCCGCTGCTGGCAGCATGGGTGACCGATCACATCGGCGACGAGTGGATCACAGACCTTCCGCAGATCGCGAAGCTGAAGGTATATGCGGACGACAGAAAGGCGCAGCAGGAGTTCATGAACATCAAGTATCAGAACAAGGTGCGTCTGGCAAAATATATTCTGGAGCACAATGGCGTAGAGGTAGATCCGCGCTCCATCTTTGACGTACAGGTTAAGAGACTGCATGAGTACAAGAGACAGCTTTTGAACATTCTGCATGTAATGTATCTGTACAACCAGATCAAGGATCACCCGGAGATGGATTTCTATCCGAGAACCTTTATCTTTGGCGCAAAGGCGGCTGCAGGCTATCGCCGTGCGAAGCTCACGATCAAGCTGATCAATGCAGTGGCAGACGTGGTAAATAACGACGCGTCTATCAAGAATAAACTGAAAGTGGTATTTATTGAGGACTACCGTGTATCCAATGCGGAGCTGATCTTCGCGGCTGCCGATGTTTCCGAGCAGATCTCCACCGCTTCCAAGGAGGCGTCCGGTACCGGAAACATGAAGTTCATGCTGAACGGCGCTCCGACGCTGGGCACCATGGACGGCGCAAATGTGGAGATCGTGAAGGAAGTCGGCGAAGAGAATGCCTTTATCTTCGGTCTTTCTGCTGATGAAGTCATCAACTACGAGAATAATGGCGGCTACTATCCGGAAAACATCTTCAACAGCGATCAGGATATCCGCCGCGTGCTGATGCAGCTCATTAACGGAGAGTTTGCTCCGAACGATCCGGAAATGTTCCGCGATATCTACGATTCTCTGCTTAACACCAAGAGCAGCGACCGCGCAGATACCTATTTCATTCTGGCAGATTTCAAGGCTTACGCAGAAGCGCAGAAACGCGTGGAGGAAGCGTATCGCGATGAATCCCGCTGGGCGAAGATGGCAATGCTTAACACCGCATGCAGCGGTAAGTTTACTTCGGACAGAACCATCCAGCAGTATGTGGATGAGATCTGGCATCTGAAGAAAGAGGTAATTGAGGCGAAATAAAAAGAAATAATATTCAGAAGTGTCCCCGTCGGTCAGGAGAGGAATGCCTGCCCGACAGGGACATTTTTTCGCGTTATGGCAAATTACTGGTAAAGAAAATCTGTTGTGCTTGCCTAAGTGTCAGGAAAATGGTATACTGTTTGCAGAAGAAGTTTGATTGGATGCGAATGAAATATGAATACCATGATTGTGGATATGAGAGCGGGGATTGATGAGGCGGCGATGGCACAGGCGGGAGAGATCCTGCAGGCGGGCGGCCTGGTCGCGTTCCCGACGGAAACGGTGTACGGGCTGGGGGCGAACGCGCTGGACGAGACGGCTTCTGAGAAGATTTACCGCGCGAAGGGGCGTCCTTCGGATAATCCTCTGATCGTACACATAGCGAAGCTGCAGGATCTGTATCGGATCGCGGCGAAGGTGCCGAAAAAAGCGGAAGCCCTGGCGGAAAAATTCTGGCCGGGACCGCTGACGATGATCTTTCAAAAGAAGGATTGTGTGCCGCTGAAGACGACCGGCGGACTTTACACGGTGGCGGTGCGGATGCCGGATCATCCGGTCGCATTGGCGCTGATCAGGGCGGGCGGCGGCTATGTCGCAGCGCCGAGTGCGAACACCTCGGGCAGACCCAGCCCCACGACGGCCGCGCATGTTGCCGAGGACATGACGGGAAAAATTGAGATGATCATTGACGGCGGCAGTGTCGGTATCGGGGTGGAATCAACGATCGTTGATATGAGCGGTGATGTGCCGATGATATTAAGACCGGGTTACATCAATCGTGAGATGCTGGAAGCGGTGATCGGAGAGGTTGGCATCGATCCGGCGATCACCGGAGCGGACACGACGGCACGTCCGAAGGCGCCGGGGATGAAATACCGTCACTATGCGCCGAAGGCGGATATGCTGATCGTCGAGGGCGCGGAAGAGAAGGTAATTTCCAGTATTAATACCATGATAGAAAAAGAACTGCAGGAAGGCAGGGTGCCGGGGATCATCGCCACCGAGGAGACGAAGGATCGCTATGTGGGCGGCATCATTAAGGTGATCGGCAGCAGGGCGGATGAGCTGAGTATTTCCAGACATTTGTTTGCCGTCCTGCGCGAGTTTGACGAGCAGAGGGTCAGCCGGATTTTTTCGGAGGCGTTTGACACGCCGGTCATGGGACAGGCAATCATGAACCGCCTGCTGAAAGCGGCTGGACACCAGGTGCTGGAGGTATAGTTTTAAAGGTCAGGGAGAGAACTATGAAAAAGTATGACAAGCTTACATTTGTCAGCCGCAGCGACACCTGCCGCGCTCCGATGGCGGAGGCGCTGATGCAGGACAAGCTGCTGCTGGAGGATATTCTGGTGGATACGCGCGGCATGATCGTGCTTTTTCCGGAGCCGGTAAATCCAAAGGCTATGGAGATTATCAGCCAGAACAGGCTGCCGCTGGAGGGGCACGAGGCAGTGCAGCTTACAAAGGACGATTTCGATGAACGCACGCTGATGCTTACCATGGAAGAAGCGCAGAAGGCTAAAATTCTGGACGAATACCCGGACGCAGCGAAAAATGTGTACACTCTGTCGGAATACTGCGGCAGGTCGGGGGACGTGGAGAGTCCGCTTGGAAAGGATGTGCCGGCTTATGGCGCGTGTTTCCTGGTTTTAAAGGATCTGATAGAAAGACTTGCGGAAATTCTGAAGGAGGAAGAAAAATAATGATAGCGGTAGCATGTGATCATGGCGGATATACGCTGAAAAAGGAGATTTTAAAGCATTTGGAAAAGCGCGGACTTGCATATAAGGATTTTGGCTGCGACAGCGAGGCGGCGGTGGATTATCCGATCTATGCGCGCAGGGTGACGGATGCGATTACCGGCGGAGAGTGTGAGCGCGGCATTCTGATCTGCGGAACCGGCATTGGCATTTCCATCGCGGCGAATAAGGTGAAGGGCATTCGCGCGGCGCTTTGCACGGATTGCTTCACCGCGGAGGCGACGCGCCTTCATAATGACGCGAATATTCTGGCGCTCGGTGGCAGAGTAGTGGGGCCGGGACTGGCACTGAAAATTGTCGATACATTTCTTGATACTCCGTTTTCGCAGGAGGAGCGTCACAAAAAGAGAATTTCTATGATCGAGGAATAGACAGGAGGAGACAGATATGGCAAAGGTATGTGTGATGGATCATCCGCTGATACAGCATAAGATCGGGGTGATCCGCAGGAAAGAAACAGGATCGAAGGATTTCCGCCAGATCATCGGGGAGATCGCTATGCTGATGTGTTATGAGGCGACCCGCGATTTAAAGCTGCAGGATGTGAAGATCGAGACGCCCATTTGTGAGACGACGGTGAAGGAGCTTGCCGGAAAGAAGCTGGCGGTCATCCCGATCCTGCGCGCCGGTATCGGCATGGTGGAGGGAATGCTGGCGATGATCCCGGCGGCAAAGGTAGGACATATCGGTCTTTACCGCGATCCGGAAACCTTAAAGCCAGTGGAGTATTACTGCAAGCTGCCCGGAGACTGCGCAGAGCGCGAGGTATTTGTGGTAGACCCGATGCTGGCGACCGGCGGCTCGGCGGTTGCCGCTATCCAGATGCTGAAGGACAAGGGCGTGAAAAACATTCATTTTATGTGCATTATTGCCGCGCCGGAGGGAATCGAGGCGATGCAGAAGGCGCATCCGGATGTAGACGTCTACATCGGCGCAAAGGACGATCATCTCAATGACCACGGCTATATCGTGCCGGGACTTGGAGATGCCGGAGACCGTATTTTCGGAACGAAGTAGCTCTGCGGCATACAAAAAGCTGCCGGGCTGACCAGATAAATTGGGGAGGAGATCAAAATGCCGAAGCGCACAGACTATATTTCCTGGGATGAGTATTTTATGGGAGTTGCCCTGCTTTCCGGTATGCGCTCCAAGGATCCCAACACGCAGGTGGGAGCCTGCATTGTCAGCAAGGAAAACAAGATTTTGTCGATGGGGTACAACGGCCTTCCGATCGGCTGCTCGGATGATGATTTCCCGTGGGAGCGCGAGGGAGACGAGCTGAACACAAAGTATCTCTACACGACGCACAGCGAGCTGAACGCGATCTTAAACTACCGCGGAGGCAGTCTGGATGGCGCGACGCTTTATGTGACGTTGTTCCCGTGCAATGAGTGCGCGAAGGCGATCATCCAGGCGGGTATCAAACAGATCGTATATGACTGTGATAAATACGCAGACACGCCTTCCGTGCTGGCATCCAAGCGGATGCTGACGACAGCGGGCGTGAAGCTGCGCAAGTATGAGCGGACCGGGCGCAAGATCTCCCTGGAGTTATAAGAGGAGACGCATCCTGATGCGGACCGGACGCAGGGGCTATGCCGGAAAGTATTCAGGAAAACCGATCGTTCGGGCAAAACTGATCAACATATTGGAGCAGCTTACGAAAACTGCCGCTGTAGATGGTCTGCAGCAGCCAGTCGAGCTGTCTTAACGCGATTAAAAGCTGTTCTTCCGAGATCAGCTTTTTTTCTGCTGCCAGCGCAAGCTCGTCGAGGTCGACGACCTTCACGGTCCCGTCGGGGTACACCAGCACGTCCGCCAGAAGATCTGTCATCACATAAGTGTCTGTATCCCGGTCGTAAGTATAGGTGATGATGTCGCAGTACCAGCAGATCAGCTCGCCTGCGTGGTTGTAAAATTTGCTGATCTTGATACCCCTGTCAAGGAAAAAGGCGGACAGACCGTGGCTTAATTCCTTTTTCGGACGGAGAGTGTTCCATTTGGTGACGATCAGATTTCCCTGGGCGTGGAGGATCTCATCATTTTTCAGCAGAATGCATTCATCGGGAATCAATCTTTTTCGGTACAGAACTGGCTTTTGCATAGGAGTCTCCCTTCTTTGCAGTGTGGGAAGGGGCGCAGTATGACTGGATGCATCACAAAACGCTCCGTCGGATCGATTAAGTGGTTTTATTATAGTGTAAAAATGGGATTCATGCAAGAAGCCTGGCTGTTTTTTCTGCAAAAATATCAATGCAGTGTTGAAAAAGTGAGGGAAATGCACTAAAATAAAGAAAGTGACGCGCCCGGGCGGGTTTTGCGGCGTCTGCGGCGCTGTGAATATTAGATATTGAGGAGAGAAATTATGGCGAAAGACAAGAAATTAGTGGAAGCGATCACCTCGATGGAGGAGGACTTCGCGCAGTGGTACACCGACGTCGTGAAAAAGGCGGAGCTGACCGATTACACCAGCGTGAAAGGCTGCATGGTGATCAAGCCGGCTGGCTACGCGATCTGGGAAAATATACAGCATGAGTTGGACAGGCGTTTCAAGGAAACCGGAGTGGAGAATGTATATCTGCCGATGCTGATCCCGGAAAGTCTGCTCCAGAAGGAAAAGGATCATGTGGAAGGTTTTGCGCCGGAGGTGGCGTGGGTAACGCACGGCGGACTGGAGCCGCTGCAGGAGAGAATGTGCGTGCGTCCGACCTCCGAGACGCTGTTCTGCGATTTCTATGCGAACGACGTACACTCCTACCGCGATCTGCCGAAGGTATACAACCAGTGGTGCTCGGTTATGCGCTGGGAGAAAACGACCCGTCCGTTCCTTCGTTCCCGCGAGTTTCTGTGGCAGGAGGGACACACCGCGCACGCGACTGCTGAGGAAGCGGAGGAGCGCACCATCCAGATGCTGAACGTTTACGCTGATTTCTGTGAGGAGTTTCTTGCGATCCCGGTGATCAAGGGCCGCAAGACCGATAAAGAAAAATTTGCCGGAGCGGAGGCGACCTACACCATCGAATCGTTGATGCACGACGGCAAGGCGCTGCAGTCCGGCACCAGCCACAATTTCGGCGACGGCTTTGCAAAGGCTTTCGGCATCCAGTATGCGGATAAAGACAACACTTTAAAATATGTACATCAGACCTCCTGGGGCATGACCACCCGTATGATCGGCGCGATCATCATGGTTCACGGTGATAACAGCGGTCTGGTGCTGCCGCCGCGCGTAGCGCCCACACAGGTGATGGTGATCCCCATCCAGATGCAGAAGGACGGCGTGCTCAATAAGGCAAACGAAGTAAAAGAGATGCTTGCAAAAGCAGGTCTGCGCGTGAAGCTGGACGATTCTGAGAAGAGCCCGGGCTGGAAATTCTCCGAGCAGGAGATGCGCGGCATTCCGGTGCGTATCGAGCTTGGACCGAAGGATATCGAGGCAGGACAGGCTGTCATCGTGCGCCGCGACACGCGCGAAAAGCTGGTGACGCCGCTTGAAGAGCTTGCACAGAAGACGGCGGAAGTGCTGGAGACTATGCAGAAGGATATGCTGGAGCGCGCACGCGCACACCGCGATGCACACACCTACACAGCGACGAAGCTTGACGAATTCAAGGATATCGCAGAAAACAAGCCGGGCTTTATCAAAGCAATGTGGTGCGGCTGCCAGGAGTGCGAGGACGCTCTCAAAGAGGAGGCGGGCGTTACCTCCCGCTGTATCCCGTTTGAGCAGGAGCAGATTGCGGATACCTGTATTTACTGCGGAAAACCGGCGACAAAGATGGTTTACTGGGGAAAAGCGTACTAGAAATGACAACATTTGCGAAAAAATATAAGAGGGCGCTTATCGGCTCGCTGCTGTTTTCCTTCGTGTGCTTTGGGTTTATGCTGACGCACTTTACCCTCTGCATCGACGACGAAACATGGATTCTGGCCTCGGAGCCGAGCGCACTCTGGATCCTTCAGGGAAGATTTGCAATCTGGCTGTTTGATCTGATCTTCACGAGCAACGGCAATTTTGCGCCGTTTCTCTGGGATTTTCTGGCGATCGTCGGCTGGAATATATCCGGCATGATTTTTGCATATGCGCTTCTGGAAAAGCCAAAGGAGTGGCAGGTGTTTTTCTTCTGCGCGTATTATTCCTCCTTGCCCTTTGTGGTGGGAGAAATTATGGCATTCTCCATGTTTGATCTGCAGGTGAGCGCCGCGATGATAGCGACGGCAGTAAGCTTTGTGCTCAGCCGGCGCTTCCTGAAGCAGCGCAGAAAAAAGGACGCAGTCTGCGCGATGCTCTGCCTGCTTTACGGCGTAGCTACCTTCCAGGCGATGATCTGCGTGTATGTGACAGCAGTGGCGGCGGAATGCCTTTTGCATTATCTTTCTGTGTGCCGCAGCCTGGGGAAGGGCGCTTTGTACGCAGAAAGACAGGCTTTGCAGGACGAAACGAAAATGGGACCAGGCGATCAGGCGAAGCGCGCGGAAAACAGCGCTCAGTGCAGTCTGAAATGTACGATTCTTACCTGTGCGGCGATCTGTGCGATGGCAGTCGCAGTTTATTATATAATAAATGTGATCCTGGGGCGTCTGGTCGGTTCCGCCGGCTATCTCGGCGATAATTACAATGGCTGGGCAAGCGGAGACTGGAAGCTTGCAGCGGCGATGGCGGTCGCTAATATCGGACGGGTTTCTTTTGCGATCCCCTTCCAGGGAGAGTACATCTACGGGGGAAGCGTGATCCGCGTGCTCTCCATTCTTTTTGTGATCTGCGCGGTGTACCTGTTTGTGCGGCAGAAGGGATGGAAGAAAAAAGCCGGTATCCTGTTCTATACGGTCGCGCTCTGCGTGGCTCCGTTTGTGCTGTATCTGGCGCTGGCGACCTACAAAACGCATGGAAGGATGCTGCTTGCGCTTCCGCTTACGGGCGCGGTGCAGATGTATGTTATCACGCAGACCATCACAAAGCCGTTGCTGAAGAAGGCGATGGTGGTCCTTGGAAGCTATCTGTTATTTTTGAACGCCCGTAATATGAATCTGATCTATTATTACAGCAGCATTGCGTACGAAAAGGACTGCACGACGGCAGGTCAGATCATGTACGACATCCAGGCGGCAGGGATGGATTATCACGAAAAGCCGGTCGCGTTTATCGGTATGGTCGCGCAGGATGAACTGCCGGTCCTGGAATCCTGCACGCTCGGCGGCTCCTTCTTTGCCTGGGACGACGGAAATAATTCCAGAATGTGCGATTTTCTGCAGACCAGAGGCTATGCGGTGCAGCAGGCGGACGGGCAGCAGATAGCAGCGGCGCTGGAGCAGACCAAAACCATGAACACCTGGCCGCAGGAGGGCAGCATCGCGGAGCTGAAAGACGTGATCGTAGTGTACCTGTCCGAGCCGACCGAAAAATGGTATGCGGTGAACGTGGGCGCGTAGAGGAACGTATGACTTTCGACGCCCTGGCATCGGAAATCTTGATGCCTGCGGATTTCTCCGTGCTGCGCACTCCCGAAATCCTGGAAACATTCGAAATTCGCACATTTTTCTGCGAAAAATGGCTACTTTCTCATGTTTCGCGGGCGTCAAAGTCATCCTTTCCCATGCAAGCATGGAACGTATGACTTTCGACGCCCTGGCATCAAGAAAATAAATGGTTTTAATGCTTTATATCCATGATAAGGAAGCGAAAAAAACATTGACAAATAAGGCGTTGCGGGGTTATCATTAATTTCAAATTTATAAAGGAGGAAAAGAATTATGAAAAAATTTAACAAAGCAGTCAGCGTTGTTATGGCGGCGGCTATGGTTGCAGGCGTTCTGGCAGTGCCGGCAGCAGCAGAAGAAGGTACCTTCAAGATTGGCGTAATCGGACCGATGACAGGCGACTATGCACAGTACGGCACGAATGTATACAATGCAGCAAAAATTGCGATCGATGAAGTAAACGCAAACGGCGGCTTCAACGGCTATCAGGTTGAGCTTCTGGACGCAGGCGACGACCAGGGCGATGCTGAGAAGGCGATCAACGCATACAACGACCTTCTGGACAAGGGTATGCAGATGCTCTGCGGTACCGTTACCTCCGGTGCCTGCATCGCAGTAGGCGGTGAGGCAGCAGAGAGCACCTTCCTGTTCACACCGTCCGGAAGCGCGGTAGATTGTATCACAGCAGGCTCCAACGAGTTCCGTATGTGCTTCACAGACCCGATGCAGGGTTCCAAATCCGCTCAGTACATCTCTGAGAACGGACTTGCTACCAAGATCGCGATCCTGTACGATTCTTCCACAGACTACAACGTAGGTATCCACGATGCATTCGTAGAGGCAGCTCCGGGATATGGTCTGGAGGTTGTTGCAGATGAAGCATACACCACAGACAGCAACACAGACTTCTCCGTACAGCTTTCCAAGATCAAAGAGAGCGGCGCAGAGCTTCTGTTCCTGCCGAACTACTATTCTGACTGTGCGCTGATCCTGCAGCAGGCGGCAGACGCTCAGCTGGATGTGAAATTCTTTGGCGTAGACGGTATGGACGGTATCCTTTCCGTAGAAAACTTTGATACCTCTCTGGCAGAGGGCGTTATGCTCCTTACTCCGTTCTCCGCAACCGCAGAGGATGAGGCGACTGTAAACTTCGTAACCGCATACGGCGAAGCAAACAACGGCGAGACGCCGAACCAGTTTGCAGCAGACGCTTACGATGTAATTTACGCTATGCAGGCAGCAGCAAACGATGCAGGCATCACACCGGATATGTCCAACGAGGACATCAGCGCGGCAATGTCCGCTTCCATGCTGAACATTGAGATCGACGGTCTTACAGGTGCAGCAAAATGGACCGAAGAGGGCGAATGCGATAAGGAGCCGAAGGCTGTTGTGATCAAAGACGGTGTTTATGAAATGATGCAGTAATATTTTCCGCAGTGTTTTGATGCGAAAGACACTTCCCCGATAACAGGGGGATTGCCGTTTAAGAAACGGGGGACGGTACCTGTGAGGAAGGCGCCGTCTCTCTGTTTTTATATAACAGGAACGGATGTGTAGCTGTCCTTTCCTGTTATGTAAAAACAAAGGACCACTGAGAAAACACACAGAATATTTATGAGGTGTACTATGAGTTTTATTTCCTATTTAAAAGACGGCATTAGCCTTGGCAGTATCTATGCGATCATCGCCCTTGGATATACCATGGTGTACGGCATTGCGAAGATGTTGAACTTCGCTCATGGAGACGTCATTATGGTCGGCGCCTTTGTAATCCTCACGGCGATCACAAAAGCCGGGCTGTCTCCGCTGCTGTCTGTTCTTCTGGCTGTTGTATTGTGTACGGTTCTTGGCGTCGTTATTGAGATGGTCGCCTATCGCCCGCTCAGAAAAGCGTCGTCCAATCTGGCAGTGCTGATCACGGCAATCGGTGTCAGCTATCTGCTGCAGAATCTGGCGCTGCTGATCTTCGGCGCAGATGCAAAGAGCTTCGTGACCGTGATCAACGTGCCGACGCTGGTACTGTTTGACGGACAGCTTACCATCAAGGGTATTACCATTGTGACGATCGCCGCATGTATCATTATCATGTGCGGTCTGACCTTCTTTGTAAACAAGACGAAGCCGGGGCGCGCGATGCAGGCGGTTTCAGAGGACCGCGACGCGGCGCAGCTTATGGGCGTGAATGTAAATTCCACCATTTCCCTCACTTTCGCGATCGGTTCCGGGCTTGCTGCGATCGCCGGACTGCTTCTCTGCTCGGCATACCCCACGCTGACGCCGTACACCGGCGCGATGCCGGGCATCAAGGCATTTGTTGCGGCAGTATTCGGCGGCATCGGCTCGATTCCGGGCGCGATGATCGGCGGCATTCTGCTTGGCGTTATTGAGATTTTCGGAAAAGCCTACATTTCTTCCCAGGTAGCGGACGCGATCGTGTTTGCGGTGCTGATCATCGTGCTTCTGGTAAAGCCCACCGGACTGTTTGGCAAGAATGTACAGGAGAAAGTGTAGGTGGCGGATATGAAAAAAGGTATGAGTAAGACATCAAAAAATAATTATATCACGTACGCGATGGTGATCGTTATTTTCATCGTTGTGCAGACACTTTCCGCGACGGGCAACCTGTCCAGGCTGCTCACGGGACTTCTGGTGCCGCTCTGCGTCTATACGATCGCGGCGCTCTCCTTGAACCTGGTCGTTGGATTTTCGGGAGAGCTGAGTCTGGGACACGCCGGATTCATGTGCGTCGGCGCTTATTCCAGCGCGCTGTTTTCCAATGTGTTTGCGGACACGATCCCGTCTGTGCCAAGATTGATCCTCGCAATTCTGATCGGCGCGGCAGTGGCGGCAGTCTTCGGCGTGCTGATCGGCATCCCGGTTCTGAGACTTCGCGGCGATTATCTTGCGATCGTTACGCTGGCATTCGGCGAGATCATTAAGAACCTTATCAACGTGCTGTATGTGGGCGTGGATGAAAACGGACTTCATGTGGCGGCAAGCTCGGCAGGGCTTAAAATGGCTGCAGGCGGCAAACAGATCATGAAGGGCGCGCTCGGTATTTCGGGCACGGCTGCCTTATATAAGGATATCAAGGATTATTTCTTTATCATAGGCGTGATTCTGATTCTGATCACTCTGTTTATTGTGCAGAATCTGGTAAATTCCAGAAGTGGGCGCGCGATCATGTCCACCAGGGACAACCGTATTGCGGCGGAATCCGTGGGCATCAGTGTGACAAAATATAAGCTGATGGCGTTTACGATTTCTGCGGCGCTTGCCGGGGTAGCCGGAGTGCTTTATGCCCACAATCTTTCCATGCTGAAGGTATCCACCTTCGACTATAACCTGTCGATCCTGATCCTGGTATACGTGGTGCTCGGCGGCATCGGAAATCTGCGCGGTTCCATTATTGCGACGATCATCCTGTATGCGCTTCCGGAGCTGCTGCGCGGATTCTCCACCTACCGTATGCTGATCTACGCAATTGTGCTGATCGCGATGATGCTGTTTAACTGGGCGCCTGCGGCGCGCAATTGGAGAAGCCGTATGCTGGAGAAGCTGAAGGGCGGCAGAAAGAAAAAGGAGGCGGCTTAACATGGCAATGCTTGAAGTAAACAATTTGTCCATTCAGTTTGGCGGTCTCCGTGCAGTGGATGGTTTTCATGTTTCGATAGAAAAAGGGCGTCTGTACGGTCTTATCGGACCGAACGGCGCCGGAAAAACGACGATCTTTAATCTGCTGACGGGTGTATATAAGCCGACCGAGGGTATGATCCGCCTGGACGGGGAGGATATTACCGGAAAGAGCACCATTGAGATCAACAAGGCCGGGATTGCAAGAACCTTCCAGAATATCCGTCTGTTCGGCGCGATGTCGGTGCTTGACAATGTAAAGGTTGGTCTGCACAACGATCATAAATATTCGACGCTTGCGGGAATCCTGCGTCTGCCTTCTTATTTTAAGCAGGAAAAGGAAATGAATGAAAAGGCGATGGAGCTTCTGCGGGTGTTCGGGCTGGACGGCGAGGCGGAGTATCTGGCGTCCAACCTTCCCTACGGCAAACAGCGCAAGCTGGAGATCGCGCGCGCGATGGCGACGAACCCGAAGCTTTTGCTGCTCGACGAGCCGGCGGCGGGCATGAACCCCAACGAGACGGCGGAGCTGATGAAGACGATTCACTTTGTACGCGATAATTTTGACATGACGATCCTTCTGATCGAGCACGACATGAAGCTGGTTTCCGGTATCTGTGAGGAACTGACGGTGCTGAATTTCGGACAGGTACTCTGCCAGGGCAAGACAGCGGAGGTGCTGAGCGATCCGCAGGTTATCACGGCATATCTTGGAGAATAGGAGGGAAATGAGACATGGCAATGCTTGAGATCAAGGATCTGGAAGTATTTTACGGCGTGATTCAGGCCATCAAGGGAATTTCCTTCGAGGTAAACGAGGGCGAGGTCGTTGCGCTGATTGGCGCAAACGGCGCCGGCAAGACGACGACCCTGCAGACAATTACCGGTCTTCTGAGTCCGAAAAAGGGAAGCATTTTATTTGAAGGACAGGAGCTCACCAAAGTTCCGGCGCATAAGATCGTCAGCCTGGGAATGGCGCATGTACCGGAGGGACGCCGCGTGTTTGCGCAGTTTACGGTGTATCAGAACCTGCTGATGGGCGCCTATACCAGAAAAGATAAAAATGAGATCGAGGCAAGTCTGGCGGAGGTCTACAAACGCTTCCCGCGTCTTGAGGAGCGCAAAAACCAGATTGCCGGAACGCTCTCCGGCGGCGAGCAGCAGATGCTTGCCATGGGACGTGCGCTGATGTCCAAGCCGCGCATCATTCTGATGGATGAACCCTCGATGGGACTTTCGCCTATCCTGGTAAATGAAATCTTCGACATCATCCAGAGCGTGAGCGCCAGCGGCACGACCGTACTCCTGGTAGAGCAGAATGCGAAAAAAGCGCTCTCTATTGCGGATCGCGCTTACGTGCTCGAAACCGGAAAGATCGTGCAGTCGGGCAAGGCGGAGACGCTGCTCAACGATGATTCCATTAAGAAGGCATACCTTGGAGAATAAAGAAGCAGTTTATAGCTGTAAGTGCCAGAAGGCATTTGCAGCTATTTTGTTTTGCTGCATATAGTCCGGAAGCATCCGGTGTGGGAGACATATCCTGCGCCGGATGCTTTTTTGGTGCCATGCATCCGAAGGGAGCTGCCGGCGGCGGGTCCTGTAGGTTGCCATGCATCCGAAGGGAGCTGCCGGCGGCGAGTCTTGTAGGTTGCCATGCATCCGAAGGGAGCTGCCGGTGGCAGGTCCTGTAGGTGGAGCAGATTGTGTCGTGGTCAGACGGATATGGCTTGCAAAGTTTTTTTCATCTGGGGCATACTATGAGGAACACCGGCGGGCAGTGCGCCGGAAAGCTTCAGAAGAAAAGAGAGGGATAGCATATGGCACATTTACTGGAAAAGACCATGCTGCAGGAATTTCAAAACCAGCTAAAGGGGGAGGAAAAGGCGCAGGCAACGATTGAAAAATACGTGCGGGATGTCAGCGCATTTTTTGCGTATGTAAAGGAAGAAAATGAAATCGACAAATATACCGTAATTGCATACAAGGAATACCTGACGGAGCATTATGCGGCGGCAAGTGTGAATTCCATGCTGGCAGCTGTCAATGCATTCCTGAAAATGATGGGATGGCACGAATGCACGGTAAAGGCGCTGAAAATCCAGAAGGAAGCCTTTCGCGCGCGGGAACGGGATCTGACAAAGGCGGAGTATTTCCGTCTCCTGGATGCAGCGGGGAAAAAGAAAAACCAGCGGCTGTACTGGATGATGCAGGTGCTCTGCGCGACGGGCATCCGGGTGAGCGAGCTGCGGTATATCACGGTAGAAGCCCTGCAGACCGGATGTGCGACGGTAAGCTCCAAGGGAAAACAGCGGACCGTGCTGCTGTCGGCACCGCTGTGCAGAAAGCTGAGAAAATACGTGGCTGGACAGAAAATAACCGGAGGAAGTATTTTTGTCACCAGGAGTGGGAAACCGGTCGACCGCAGCAACATCTGCCACGAAATGAAAGCGCTCTGCGGCGAAGCGGGAATCTGCCGGGAAAAAGTATTCCCGCACAATCTCCGGCACCTGTTTGCAGTCACATATTATAAGATGAAAAAGGATATATCCCATCTGGCAGATTTACTGGGACATGCGAGCATCAATACCACGCGGATCTACACGCTGGTCAGCAGCGAGGAGTAGAAACGCCAGATTGAATATCTGGGACTTGTGGTCTGAATGGGGAAGGATGACGAAGGGATTCGGAAGCAGAGGCGGACGATGAAAGGCTCCGGGAGCGGGGAGGCGCACAGCTTCAGCCGCATCCGCGTCAGTGCCGGAGAACACAAAAAAACCGCATAATGTCTGTTATGCGGTAAAAGAGCAGTCATTACATATGTATCTATCTGTTAACAGTTACTATTCTAGCATCATAGTAGTGAAAATTCAATACTAAATTTCCACAAAAAACGGACCGACAGGGAAAAATTTTCTTCGGCCTTGTTCCAGTCTGCCTTTAAATGGCATCTTATTCAATTCTCATGCGGCGGATTATCGGTTACCGGTATCCGTTACCGCAGAAAATACCCCATAACAGACATTATGCAGTAAACAGGCTGTTGGTTGGCAGTGCATCTGAAAAAAAGAAGAATGGAGAATGTGGAATGCAGAGGAAAGTGAAAAAATCATTGACATTCCTGATGGCGCTGGTCATGGTAATGTCCCTGGTCTGCGGAAGCGGCTTTTCCGTAATAGCAGAGGAAACCGGGCTGACAGAACTTGCCACGGACAGCGGCACGGAAGCGGAAACACCAGCTGCCGTTCCGGAGACAGAGCCGCCGGCAGCCATCCAGGAGGAAACAACCGGGCTGACGGAGGCGGAAACGGTACCGGTGGAAACCGAAACGACTGGGGAAACTGTTCCTAACGAGACATGGACGGAAAATATCAGTGAGGGCGGGACGGAATTCTCGGAAAATGTGACAGAGAATGCTGGTGAACCCAGCAGTGAAATAACCAGCGAGACAGCCGGTGAAGCGGTCACCGAAATAACCGGCGAAACCACAAGCGAAGCGGTCAGTGAAAGCGGAAGCGAAAACCTTACAGAGAAAGCAACTTCTGAGAGTGAAAGCGAAACGGCAGAGGCGACCGAAAAGGAAAAACCGGAATTTACATACCGTACAACCGTGAACGGAATTACCGTAAGCATCCATGCTCCGGAGGGTATCCTTCCGGCAGGGACAACTGTGACGGTGGAGCCGCTTGCAGCGGACGTGCTTGATACTGCCGAGCAGACAATCAACGACACGCTGGGAGAAAAAGAAGTTGTCCAGCTCATCGGTTTCGACATCACCTTCTACGATGCCGACGGCAATGAAATGCATGATCTGGACGGTTCGGTCCGCATCGAATACTCCGGCATGGACATCGTGGATGAGGCCGAAGAAGCGCGTGTCTATCACGCAGATGAAAACGGAAACATCACCGACACACTGACGGAAGCAGCAGCCCCGTCTGGTACGGTGGGGTTTACATCCGATAAATTCTCCCCAGTGCTGTACGCAGTATATGCGGAGGATGATGGGATTTCTGCTGCGGCAATAACAGGACCAAATACGGTTACTGTTGGAGAAACAATTAGTTTAAATGGGACTGGTAATTATGACTACTGGTCTTCTAGCAACTCATATGTTGCTACAGTAGATAATAATGGAAATGTAACAGGTGTTGTGCAGGGCGAGGTAACAATTAGTCATGCTGTTAGGTTTGATTATGGGATATATGATTGGGTGTATGAATATTACGAGGTTAAGGTTGTCCCAACAGCAGAAGGCGCGAATGAGGGAGCCCAGGTCTACTGCCTGCTGACACCTACCAGTGACCCGAACAGTAACGACACAGGTCAGTGGGGCAGTGTTGTTACATCCGGTGGAGATAATGCAACGGTAAAGATACCGGGTACAGCAAGTGGGGCATGGACTGCTAACAAAAATATTTTCAAGCAGACATCAGAGCTTTCACAATATATTGTATCATGGCCAGATGGTTCTACGGGTCCAACCTGGACTGTGAGCAACACAACCACATATGCGACATTATTTGATGAAGTTTTTCGAAACTACAAGACTGAACTGGAAAAAAATAATGGGATTACAGGTTTGACGATGGAAGATATTGAGGAAATTACTCTGATTCCATATAAGATTTCAAAGAATAATAGTACGAATCCAGATAAACACATTGACTGTACAATCAGCGTAAAGTGTAAAAAAGCTTACGCAGTAAGATTCGATGTCCAGAAGCCAGGCGAAGCAGGATATACAAATGTACACGCCGAGAATAAAGCAATTATTAATAATGCTCCGGAAGCAATTCAGAAATATGTGGATGCTGAAAAGGTTCCTGCAGAAATAGTGGGTGATGACGGCATCACTTATGTGTTTGATGGCTGGTACAATGAGGCAAATGAGAAGGTCAGAGAGGAAAGGTGGACAGCTGGCTATGTCCCCAGTGATGTTGAATTGGAAGATGGTACAGTGTATTTTACTGCAAAGTATAAACCAGCGAATACCAGCATTACCATTGAAAAGCAGGTAACCGGTGGTCTGGGAGACCGCACGAAAGAATTCCACTTTACTTATAGTTATGATGGCATGGAGAAGGATACGAATAACACCTTCACTTTGACGCATGGAGGAACAAAAACGATTGATAACATTCCGGTCGGAACAGAATTAACGCTGACTGAAACGAATGCCAATGGTTATAACGTTAGTGCAACATATGGAGGAAAAGATCTGACAGCATCGCAAGGTGAGAATGGTTCTGCAACGTTTAAGGTCAAGGTTACTGCTAACGGAACAGTTGTCGTTACCAATAACAAGGAAGGTTCTCCGGATACCGGCATTACGCTGGATTCACTTCCGTACATCGTTATTCTGGCAGTTGTAATTGTGGGAGCGGTTCTGTTCGTTATAGGCAGACGTAAGAAATATCGCGCCGGTCAGCGGAGAAAGTAATGACGACTGAAAGACGGGAGAGAGCCAGAGAGACGCAGGAACAGAATACATACAGGGAACAGCCGGTGCAAAAACAGGCTGATTACAGAAATCCACCGGCGCCGGGACGGGAACCATACAGAGAACGCCCTGTGCGGGAGCGCGATGAATATGGGGAACGCCCCGCACAGGAGCGCCGGGGACGCCGAAGCGGTGCGCGGGCTGCGCGCGAAGAAAAGCAGAGGCGGCAGGAAGAAATCCGGAAAGGTTATGTAAGCTTGCTCATCCGGATCGTGCTGCTTGCGGCAGCAGGCTGGCTTCTTCTCACACAGGTTTTTCTGATTACACAGGTTTCCGGGAACGGCATGTTCCCGGCATTGAAAGACGGCGATCTGGTATTTGCGTTCCGGCTGCAGCAGGAATACGCAAAAAAAGATGTCGTGGTTTACGAGGTGGACGGGCAGGAGTACATCGGACGAATCGCCGCCCGCGGGACGGATGTGGTGACGCTGGATGACAGCGGAACGCTTCTTGTAAACGGTACGGTACAGAGCGGGGAGATTCTCTATCCGACCTATGCGGAAGGAGAACTTGAGTATCCTTACGTGGTACCGGAAGGATATGTCTTTGTGCTCGGTGATTACCGGACACAGACAACAGACAGCCGGACACTTGGGGCGATTCCAATGGGGGACGTGAAAGGGAAAGTAATCACCATTCTCCGCCGGAGGGGATTATAGAATAGCGGGCAAAGCGCAAAGCAAAGAGCAGACAGCGCAGGGCAAAGCGCCGCAGGGCGCAGGTCACACAGTATGATAAGCCGGAAGGCTGTTCATAAAAATAAATTTATAAAATTCCAGGGAGGAAAAATTCATGAAAATGAAAAAAATTGCAGCAATTATTTTTTCAGCAGCTATGGTGCTGAACATGGGAGCCGCGGCGATGGCAGAGGGAAGCATTACTGTTGGAGACAAGACTTATTCCGACAGCACGACTGTGACGATTGACAAGGTATATAAGCTGGTAGGTGAAGGAACATCTCCGGCAGAAACCTTTACACTGACACAGATTGGTGAGGGTGTAGTAGTAGATGGCGATGCTCCATCGGCACCGGCTTTAGAAACTATTACTGGAGCAACATATGCAAGTGGTGCGGCTTCTGCGAATGGAACTAGTGGAACAATCACAGTAGAGCTGCCAACGTATACAACAGTTGGCGTTTACGAGTATACGCTGCAGGAGACTAATAATAATACTGCTGGCGTAACTTATCGTCCTGAGACGATTAAGCTGGTTGTAACTGTTATGCAGGGCGATGACGGAAAAGTCCGTGTAGCAGCGGTGCATACGGAGGAAAGTGGACAGAAGAAAGATACTTTTGATAATACTTATTCTGCAGGTTCTCTTGCCGTAACTAAGAATGTTACCGGTAACATGGGTGACAAAGACAAAGAATTTACAGTAAAGGTTACGTTTAATGCTCCGAATGGAAAGTCTATTAGAGAAGCTATCACATACACCGATGGTACTGAGGAAAAAACTATTCCTGCAAACTGGGGTGACGGCACTGCAAGTGCAGATATTACTCTGAAACATGGTGAGACTGTGACATTTGAGAACATTCCTTATGACGTTACCTATACAGTAGTTGAGAATGATTACACGGCAGATGGTTATGACGTAGCAAGCTATAAGATGAATGGCATCGATGCGAGTGATGGAAGTGGAATGATTGATTCCGCAGCAGATACAGTAGAAATTACCAACAACAAAGGCGGTGAAGTTGACACCGGCATCAACCTTGACAGCATGCCGTACATCATGATTCTTGCTCTGGTTGCAGTATGCGCAGTAGTTATGTTCGCAAGAAAGCGTTTCTCTGCAAACCGCTAAATCCATCTTAAGTCACTGCGGATGCGGGACAGGATCCGGCAAAATGTCTGTCAGAAAGGCAGGGCAGTAAAGTGCCGGGATGACAGAACGGCGCGGTAATAAAATTACGCGGTAAAAAACTGACGCGGCGACAAAACAATGCGATAACAAAACAACGCTGTAAGCAAATAACGCAATAACAGACGACAAGAAAAACAAGATGACAGAATAAGAGGCGGAACCTCTCCCCGGAGCTGCTCCGGGGAGGGCGGGAAGCCGCATGATACAGGGAGTGGAACTGTATGCGTTTGGCGGGAGCATTTTTGAGGGCGGCAAATGCCCTTGTCTCCTTTGTGGTAGCCCTGTGTCTCTGCACGGCAGGGCTGTACTCCGTATATGCGCTGTGGGACAACAACAGAGTATATTCGACGGCGGAGGATGTGCGTGCGGATATGATGAAGCTGAAGCCGACGGTGATTGAAGTGGGCGGCGCTTCCTTTGAAGAGCTTCTGGCAGTCAATCCCGATGTCTGTGCGTGGGTTACTATAGACAACACCAATATTGATTACCCCGTTTTGCAGGGGGCAACAAACCTTACTTATATTAATACCGATGTATACGGGAACTTTGCGATGGCAGGCAGCATTTTTCTGGATTCCCGCAGCGACCGCGGATTTGGCGACACGTATTCGCTTCTCTACGGACATCACATGGCGAACGGAAATATGTTTGGAGACCTCGATAAATTTGAGGAGGAGACCTTTTTCCGGAAAAATAAGACAGGAACTCTGATTTTGCCGGACAGAACCTATGACCTGGAAATCTATGCCTGCATGCTGGTGACGGCGTCCGAGGATGCAATCTTCGACCCGCAGCAGTATCAGGATGATATAAATTCCCTGCTGGATTTTGTGGAACAGAATGCACTGTACTACGATGCGGATACGGTTGCAGAACTGCGGCAGACGGACGGAAGCAGCCAGATTCTGGCGCTTTCCACCTGCTCTTCAGAATTCACAGATGCAAGAACCATTATTCTGACAGTGATGAAGCCACGTAACAGCGCAGCTTAGCGGAACTGCTGCGGAGCCACATGTCAGCGAACAGGAGGATATGAAAAATGAAAACATGGAAACGAGGAATTCTGATGGCGCTGGTGCTTACTGTATTTGGGGCGTTTGGATATGCACCGTCAGAGGCAATGGCGGCAGAAGGGCTGGTTACAGAGGTTCCGGTGCAGATTTCCCTGACCGGGACGCTTCCGGAGGAGGCGGAGGATTTTTCTGTTGTTCTGGAGGCGGACGATGCATCCGCACCGATGCCGGAGGGCAGCGACGGCGCGGTCTGCACCCTGGTAATCTCCGGGGAAGGGACGCAGAGCTTTCCGGTAATCCGTTTTCCGAGGGTGGGCATTTACCGTTACACGATCAGCCAGCAGGGCGGTTCCAATGTGGACTGCACATATGATAATTCCGTATATCATCTGATTGTCACCGTGACAAATGATGAGGCGGGCGGTCTCGGCGCGGTATCCGTGCTGTACCGCAATGAGGAGAGCGAGAAGCTGGACTGCGCTTCCTTTGTAAATGTTTATGTGACAGAGACGGAAACTGAGACAGAATCAAAGACGGAAACGGAATCAGAAACGGAAACCGAAAAGCAGACAGAAAAACAGACGGAAGCGAAGAAGAGTGATGCGCCAAAGACCGGCGATTCCACAAATCTGATACTCTGGACTGTGCTGATGGGAGCTGCGGTGGTTATCGTCGCTGCCGCAATCCTGGCGAAAAAGAAGCTGACGGCAGGAAATGGCGGTAAGAATTATGGCGGGGAAGAGTAAAAATCTGGTTGGACAGCGGTTCGGTCATCTGACCGTGTTGGAAAAGACGCCGGAGAGATTCTGCGGCTACGTGGTCTGGCGCTGCCGCTGCGACTGCGGGCAGGAGACGCTGGCGAACACAAAGTACCTGCAGCGGGGGACGACAACGGACTGCGGCTGTATCTCGAAAAATTCTTCACGGGGCAGGAACACTGCCGCCGACCTTACCGGCCAGCAGTTCGGACATCTGACGGTACAGTCGCGCGCGGAGAGCCGCCGCGGGCATATGTACTGGAACTGCCGGTGCGACTGCGGCAATACGAAAATCGTATCGTCGCACAGCTTAAAATCTGGAAAGGCAACGAGCTGCGGCTGCGAAAATCTCTGGATGCACCATATGAAGGACGATCTTGCCGGCCAGCGGTTCGGACGGCTGGTGGCGCTGGCGCCCACGAAGGAAAAAAGCAAAAAGTCGTCGGTGTACTGGCACTGCCGCTGTGACTGCGGAAGAGAAGTGGAAGTTACGCGGGATGCCCTCCTCAGCGGCACGCAGAAAAGCTGCGGCTGTCTGCGCCGGGAGGTGCAGGACGGCATCCGGGATCGTCTGACGCGGGTGGACGGCACCTGCATCGAATGGCTGGAAAAGCGGAAATACCGCAGCGACAATACCAGCGGCTTCCGCGGCGTGAACAGGACCGCGCGTGGCGGCTACCGGGTAAATATCGGCTTCAAGGGGCGCCGCTTCTATCTGGGAAGATATAAGACTTTCGACGAGGCGGTGCAGGCGCGTCTGGAGGCGGAGGAGCTGATTCACGGCGGCTTTGTGAAAAGCTACCGCCAGTGGAATGAAAAAGCGCAGGCGGACGCCGCGTGGGCAGAGCAGAATCCGCTCGTCTTCGAGGTGGTAAAAGAAAAAGACGGGCTTCATGTCGTATCCAGTGTGTAACAGTCAGCATCGAGAGAACAGTAATCGGCTCGCAAATATACATATCATGAAAAAACTTCCGGCGGATTTTACCTTTGTTTCTCCGACGGAGCTGTCGGACCGGCGGCGGGAAAATGTTCCTGCCGCCGGTCGTTTTTTACGCCTGCTTATGTATTGAGAGAATTCTGATCCGGCAGAAAAGCGTACGATCCAATATGCAGGATACTTTCTCCATCGGTCCAGGGCTTTGCAGATCTGTCGTTTTTATTTGTTGCGAAGTCGGCAAACATAGGTTATACTGTACATAGAAAAAAGTGACTAAAGGAGGGATATTATGCGCAATATTATTGTAACAGTTGCCAGGCAGTACGGCAGCGGAGGAAAAACGGTCGCGGAGATGTACGCGAGGAAGAACGGCATTCCCTGCTATGGAAGAGATATTTTAAGAAAAGCGTCCGACGAGAGCGGAATTAACGAGGCCTTGTTTGCGCAGGTGGATGAAAAGCTGAAAAACGGTTCCCTGTTTGGGATTTCGAAAAAAATTTACCGCGGGGAGCTTCTGCCGCCGTCCAGCGACGAGTTTACCTCTCCGCAGAATCTGTTTAATTACCAGGCGAAGGTCATCCGCGACCTTGCGGATAAGGGACCGTGCGCGTTCGTGGGACGCTGCGCGGATTTTGTGCTGACGGACCGGACAAATGTGGTGAGCGTGTTTGTCCATGCGCCGAAGGACTACTGCCTGGAGCAGGCAAGGCTGCGCAATTCCATGTCCACGGCGGAGCTGGAAAAATTCATCGCAAAGACGGATAAATTCCGCGGCGATTTTTACCGCTATTATACCGGACGCGAGTGGAACGATGCCAGAAACTACGATCTTTGTCTGGACAGCAGCAAGCTGGGCTTTGACAAGTGCGTGGAGGCAATTGAGGCATATATTAATGTGAGATTTAAGGAGCTGGGATGATATGAATATAAACAGAGTATTTGTGATCGTGCTTGACAGCTACGGTATCGGGCACGCGCCGGATGCGGCGGATTTTGGGGATGAGGGCGCAAACACGCTCGGAACGATCCGCAGATCAAAAGAATACCATACGCCGAACATGGAAAAGCTTGGCCTTTTCTGCATCGACGGCGTGGAACCAATTGAAAATCAGCCGCCGCTTACGGGCGCGTTCGGCAGGCTGACAGAGGCTTCGCGCGGCAAGGATACCACTATCGGGCATTGGGAGATTGCCGGAATCATTTCCGAAAAACCTCTTCCGACCTACCCGGACGGCTTTCCGCAGGAGGTGCTTGATGAGCTGGAGAAGGCGACCGGACGCGGGATTTTGTGCAACAAGCCCTATTCCGGCACGCAGGTGATCGCCGATTACGGGGAAGAACATATGAAGACCGGCAAGCTGATCGTCTATACCTCGGCGGACAGCGTGCTGCAGATCGCGGCGCATGAGGACGTGGTTCCGTTGGAGACACTATATGATTACTGTCACAAGGCGCGCGAGATCATGCTGGGCGAGCACAGCGTGGGACGTGTGATCGCGCGGCCGTTTGTCGGGACGCCGGGTAATTTTACGAGAACGCCGCACCGTCACGATTATTCGCTGGAGCCGCCGGCACAGACGATGATGGATGTGATCGTGGAGAACGGTATGGATACCCTTGGCGTTGGAAAAATTTTCGATATTTTCGCAGGAAAGAATATCCAGCGCACCGTATCTATCACCAACAACGTGGACGGCATGGAAAAAACGCTGGAATTCCAGAAGGAAGACTTCCACGGACTTTGCTTTGTAAATCTGGTGGACTTTGATATGCTTTACGGACACCGCAACGATATCGAAGGCTACGCGAAGGCGGCGACCGTATTTGACGAACAGCTCGGCACATTCCTGGAGCGGATGCGCGAGGACGATGTGCTGTTTATCACGGCGGATCATGGCTGTGATCCGGGCTATCCGGGAACTGACCACACCAGAGAGCAGATCCCGGTGATGGTGTGCGGCGCGGCGGTGAAGGCGGGCGTCAACCTGGGCACCGGCAATACCTACGCGAATATCGGCGCGACCGTGCTGGATATGCTTGGACTGAAGGGAAATATTAAGGGCGAGAGCTTTTATGACCGTATTGCGAAGCTCTGATTATGACGGATAAGCGGAAGGAGATAAGCGTATGAGAATGTACGATTTAATCGAAAAGAAGCGTAACGGCGGCGAGCTGTCCGAGGCGGAGATCCGCTGGCTTATTTCCGGTTATGTTTCCGGGGATATCCCGGATTATCAGATGTCGGCGATGCTGATGGCGATTTATTTCCGCGGAATGAGCGACCAGGAGACCTGGATCATGACGGACGCGGTGGCGCATTCCGGAGATATGGTCGATCTGTCGCCGATCGAGGGCGTAAAGGTGGATAAACATTCAACCGGCGGTGTCGGTGACAAGACGACGCTCGTTATCGCTCCAATCGTGGCGGCGTGCGGCGTGAAGGTGGCGAAGATGTCCGGCAGAGGGCTTGGTCACACTGGCGGAACCGTCGATAAGATGGAAAGTATTCCGGGGCTGCGCACCGACCTCGACCGTGAGGAATTTTTTGCAGTGGTAAATAAAACGGGCATCGCGGTGATCGGACAGTCGGGCAACCTGACGCCGGCGGACAAAAAGCTTTACGCGCTGCGTGACGTGACGGCGACGGTGGACAGCATTCCGCTGATCGCAGTGTCTATTATGGGCAAAAAGCTGGCGGCGGGCAACGATGCGATCCTGCTGGATGTGACGACCGGAAGCGGCGCGTTTATGAAAAAGAAAGAGGACGCGATCGAGCTGGCGCTGAAAATGACGGCAATTGGCGAGGCGGCAGGAAAGAAAACGGCTGCGCTGATCACCGATATGGATACTCCGCTCGGTTTTGCAATTGGAAATGCGATGGAGGTTGCTGAATCGGTCGAAGTGTTGAAGGGAGGCGGTCCCGCGGACCTGAAAGAGGTTTGCCTGGCGCTTGCCTCCAATATGCTGTACCTTGCACAGCAGGGAACGCTTTCGGAATGCCGCGTAAAGGCGCAGGAGGCGATCGACAGCGGAAGAGCGCTTGAGCGTCTGGCGGCGATGGTGGAGGCGCAGGGCGGCGATCCGCGGTACGTATACGACACCAGTCTCTTTGCACAGGCACCGTACTGCTGCGAGGTTGTCGCGCAGGCGGACGGCTATATTGCCCACATGAATGCGGAGAGTATTGGCATTGCATCGTCCATGCTCGGCGCGGGACGCGAGACGGTGGACAGCGTGATCGATCCGGCGGCCGGCATTCTCCTGGTGAAAAAGACCGGAGACGCCGTAAAGAAGGGCGAGGTGATCGCAAAGCTCTATGCGTCGAAGGAGGAGCTGTTTGCGGCAGCAAAAAAGCGTTACCAGGAGGCAGTCACGATCGCGGATACCTGCCCGAAGGAGGGACCGCTGGTACTGGCAAGAGTAGAAAAAGGAAATGTGGAGAATTATTAGTAACAGAGGAGTTACAAATTTAAATATAATAAGAAGGAGAGAAAAATCATGGAAGCAAAAGAAATGTTGACCTATGTGGATCACACGCAGCTTAAGGCGTTTGCCACCTGGGAGGATATCAAAAAGCTGTGCGAGGAATCCATAGAATTTCACACGGCGTCGGTCTGCATCCCGCCCTGTTATATTAAACGCGTACATGACGCCTACGGCGATAAGATCAATATCTGCACGGTGGTCGGCTTTCCGCTCGGCTACAGCGTGACGGCTGCCAAGGTGGCGGAGGTGCGCCAGGCGCTTGCAGACGGCGCAAACGAGATTGATATGGTCATCAATATCTCTGATGTGAAAAACGGCGATATCGACAAGGTGGAGCAGGAAATTG
Organism: Marvinbryantia sp.; assembly: GCF_047017445.1. Classification (NCBI taxonomy): domain Bacteria; kingdom Bacillati; phylum Bacillota; class Clostridia; order Lachnospirales; family Lachnospiraceae; genus Marvinbryantia; species Marvinbryantia sp. The sequence continues at coordinate 358,202 of NZ_JBKXTT010000003.1, forward strand.
CCACGCTGAAAAAGGAGACCGGCGATAAGATCCTGAAGGTTATCATCGAGACCTGCTATCTGACGGAGGAGGAAAAAATCGCGCTCTGTAAGGCGGTGACAAACGCCGGGGCGGACTTCATCAAGACCTCTACCGGCTTCGGCACCGGCGGCGCAACGCTGGAGGATATTAAGCTTTTCAAGGCAAACATCGGTCCGAAGGTGCGCATGAAGGCAGCGGGCGGCGTAAAGAGCGTGGCGGATCTGGAAGCCTTTATTAATGAAGGCTGCGCGCGTATCGGCACCAGCTCCGCGATCAGCCTGATCAAGAAGCAGCAGGCGGGAGAATACTAAAACGAACACAGAGAGGGGCGGCAGTTTTGCCGCCTTTTTTGCGAAAAATGGATGCTTTTGGAAAAAGTGTGTTTTTCCGGTGAAGAGATTGTGTCCAAAAATTTAAGCATATCTTAAGATTCATTAAGCTTTTCCAAATGACATTGACTGCGCGATCTGATTGTCTTATAATCCAAACAACGAATTTGTAACAATTATGTAACAGATTTGAAAAAATGATTTACAAACAAGGATAAGGAGGTTGCGTGAGCAATGAAAAACAAACTGGTAAGGATCACAGCCTTTGTCATGTCTGCGAATATGGCTTTTTCATGGGCGGGCACTCCTGTCTTCGCGGAAGAGGGCGAAGCAAGTGCGGGGGAGATCGGAACGATCGCATTTGCTCAGTGTGACAGCTATGTGAACATCCGCAGCAGCGCGGATGCGGACAGTGAGGTCACCGGAAAGATTTACAACAACTGCGCAGCGACGATCGTCGGCAAAGAGGGTGACTGGTATCAGATCACGTCCGGCAATGCGTCGGGCTATGTGAGTGCGGAGTATTTTGCTACCGGAGCGGAGGCGGATGCGATCGCGGAAAAGGTGGCATATAATGTTGCAAAGGTGCACCCGGAGGTGCTGAATGTGCGGACTTCCCCGAGCGAGGATTCGGAGATTCTTGATGTGGCGGAGCAGTCGGAAGAGCTTGAGGTGGTTGACTGGAACGGCGACTGGATGACGGTTGCAATAAACAGCGATACCTATGGATACGTCAATGCATATTATGTAGATTATAAGACGTATTATCCGGTTGCAGTGACGCTGGAGGAGGAGCAGGACAGACTGGCAAGCATCCAGGACACGAATACAGCAGGTGCATCGGACACGACCGGAGCAGCTGGTACAACAGATACGACGCCTCAGACGGAGCCGGTATATACAGAGCCTCAGACAGAGGCGCCAGCGGGCAATCCGGAGTATGTTGAGACAGAGGCGCAGTATCAGGAGCCGGAGTATGTTGAGACAGAAGCGCCGTATACAGAGCCGGAGTATGTTGAGACAGAGGCGCAGTACCAGGAGCCGGAATATGTTGAGACAGAAGCGCCGTATACGGAACCGGAGTATGTTGAGACGGAAACGCCGTACACAGAGCCGGAATACGTAGAAACCGAACCGGAATACGTGGAGACGGAGACACCGTATACAGAGCCGGAGTACGTGGAGACCGAAGCGCCGTACACGGAACCGGAGTACGTGGAGACAGAACCGGAGTATGTGGAAACGGAACCGGAATATTACGAGACAGAGTATGAGGAGACGGAGGCTGAATATGTAGATCCGGGTTATTCAGATCTGGGTCAGCAGATTGCAAATTATGCCGTACAGTTTGTTGGCAATCCGTATGTTTACGGCGGTACCAGCCTGACGAACGGCGCAGATTGCTCCGGATTTACGCAGTCTGTCATGGCAAACTTTGGAATCTATATTTCCAGAACTGCTGCAGACCAGTCCTACGGCGGTACGGCGGTTGACATGAGCAACCTCCAGCCGGGAGATCTGATCTTCTATGCGAGCGGCGGATATGTCGGACACGTTGCCCTTTATATCGGCGGCGGTCAGGTCGTCCATGCCAGCACGGAGGAAACAGGTATCATTATTTCCAGCTACGACTACAACACGCCGTACTGTGCGAGAAGATACTGGTAATTACATAGCGGGGGTTTAATAGAAGAGTCGCTTCGGCGGCTCTTTTTTTTGTGCATAACAGACAAATAAATGAAGATAAAACTGTTGAAAAAGGCAAAAATACCTGTGACAGATAATTTGTATTGACATTTGAATGGTAAGGTTGTATAGTTGTAGTACAGCACGACAGCAGTGCGAGTGAACAAGATAAAGAGAGGGAGGAAGAGGGGTATGGGAATTTTGAAAGAGAAGATGCAAAAATGTGAGCCGATCGCAGGAGTCCATGTCAGTCTGGGCGATGCCTGTATCAGTGAACTTTTATCGAATGTGGGCTTTGATTTTTTATGGATAGATACAGAGCATACTGCGATCGACTATCAAATATTGCAGAATCATCTGATAGCAGCGCGGGCAGGTGGTACGAGCACATTGGTACGTATTCCGTGGAATGACCGCATTATGGCAAAGCGTGTACTGGAAATGGGTCCAACTGGCATTATATTCCCGATGATCAATACAGCAGAAGAAGCAGAGTTTGCTATGAAAAGCTGCCTTTATCCGCCCTATGGGATCAGAGGTTTCGGACCGATTCGCGCAGTTTATTATGGGCAGGAAAATAATGATGAGTACATACAGAAAAAAAGCTGGGAAATTTGCCGGTGCATCCAGATTGAGACGGCAACTGCTGTGAAGAACCTTTCGGAGATTGTAAAAAATCCATATATTGATGCGTATATATTCGGTCCGTGTGACCTTTCGGGTTCGATTGGGGAAATAAACAATGTTTTTGGAAAACGAACAACAGCGCTGATTGATGAAGCGATCCATATCCTGAAGGAGAATGGAAAGAGTATCGGAGTATCGACAGGAGCCTGTGACATTGCAACGATACAGTATTGGCACGACAGGGGAATCAATATAATCTCTGCGGGGACGGACCATCTGTTTCTGTCAGAGATGGCAGTAAAGACGCTAAATAATATCCATCATGTCCAGCAGAGCGGCAGGTAAAGCATTTTTGGGAAAGGAGAAGGCGGAAAATGAGCAGAAAAAAGAAGTGGGAATGGACACCTTATTTACTATTACTTCCCAGTGCAGTCATTTTCGGAGGATTTGTTTTTCTCCCGTTTTTTAAAAATATTTATACCTCACTGACATTAACGGATGCAGTCGGAAATCCAATTAAGTTTGTAGGATTTCGAAACTATATACGTATTCTGACCTCGGAAGAGTTTCGGAGTACAATTTTGCGGACTTTTCGCTTTGCGTTGATGGTCGGGATTCCATCTTTTCTGATTGGAATGGTTTTAGCATTGGCGGCCACTGAGCATCGAAGGGGAAGCCGCATTTATGAGACGATGTATACGATACCCCTGGTTATCGCAGCCGCTCCGGCATCTGTTATCTGGTATCTGATTTTCGCTCCGCATGCGGGGATTTTGAATTATTTACTGGGAACAGATTATGCGTGGCTTGCAGAACCGGATAAGGCAATGCAGTGCGTAGCGATTGTGACAATCTGGACGGGACTGGGAATGAATGTGATTTTTCTGCTGACAGGATTTCGAAACGTACCGGCAGAGCTGACAGAAAGCGCGCAGATTGATGGGGCAGGTTATTTTTCAAGATTATATCATATTGTGATACCGATTGCTTCGCCGCAGATTTTTTTTGTAATTTTTTATAATCTGATTCTTTCTTTTCAGACATTTGCGCAGATACGGCTTTTGACGAACGGAGGACCATACCAAAGTACAAGAACGTTAATCTGGTCCATATATGAGGAGGCATTTCGCAATACAAGATTTGATTATGCCTGTGTGCAGTCTGTGGTTTTGTTTCTGATCGTTTTTATATTGACAAGGATACAGTTTTTATTTGAAAAGAAGGGTGTGAATTACTGATGAAAAAGCGGAGAGAGTATGTTTTTTTTCTGATTAAGCTGCTGCTGGGGATACTGGTAATTTTTCCGCTGATTTATGGTGTTTGCTTAAGCTTTATGGGAATGGCAGATATTTTTAAGATGCCGCCCGTTCTGTTCAGTAAAAACATGTCCTGGAATAATTACAGAGCGGTTTTTTCACGGGTACCGATTTTTACGTATTTTAAAAATACTCTTTTAGTGAGCATGATACAGGTAATTGCTCAGATTATCACATCCAGCTTTGCGGCTTACGCATTTACATTTTTTGAATTCCGTGGAAAGAAACTGCTGTTTACACTGGTTCTTGCCACTATGATGATTCCATACGAATCAAATTTGATTTCAAACTATCTTACAATATGCAGTTTGAAACTGACGGATACCTACCTGGGGCTGACATTTCCATTTCTGGCAAACGGCATGAGTATTTTTATACTCCGTCAGTTTTATATGACTATTCCAAAAGAATTAAAAGAGGCAGCCACGATTGACGGATGCGGGCATATGAATTTTTTGTTTCGGATTGCATTTCCAATTTCAAAATCAGCAACAGCATCGCTGGGTCTGTATGCATTTGTCAATGCATACAATCAGTATTTCTGGCCGCTGCTCGTTACGAATACGGATGCTATGAGGACGATTCAGGTGGGAACAGGTATTCTCAAGGATTCAGAAGGTGCTGACTATGGTCTTGTGCTTGCCGCGGCAATGACGGCGATCGTACCGGCAGTGATCGTTTTTATTATTGGACAGAAGTCACTGGTAAAGGGTATGGTAGCAGGCGCTGTAAAAGGGTAAGAAGATGCATAACGCAAAACAGGTTTATAGGTTTCCCTTTTTAATAACCTAAATAAAATTTTATAAGGAGATGGAAGTATGAAGAAAAGAAGGACCTGGTTAAAGAGGATGGCAGTGGTAATGAGCGCGGCAATAATGCTGACCGGTCTGACTCCGATGGGGGTGAACGCTGAGAGCGTGTCGAAGGAGGGACGCACGGAAATCACGGTATGGCATATGCTAAGCGGCGTCGGAGAAGAAGCATTTACAAAAATTGTAAATGATTTTAACGCATCACAGGATCAGTATTATGTTGTTTCTGAGTATCAGGGAAGCTGGTATGACAGCTTTGCAAAGTTTAAGGCAACGCCGCAGGATGCATTGCCGGATATTTACCAGATCGTGGTAGAGTGTATGGGTTATCTGAAAGACAGCGATTATATCATTCCGGTTCAGAAATATATTGATGAAGAGGGATTTGATGTGTCTGATATGCAGGAGAATATCAGAGCACTCTATACGATCGATGATACGCTGTACTGCATGCCGCTGAGTGTAACAATGCTGGCTGTAAGTTATAATCAGGAAGCGCTGAGCAATGCGGGAGTAGATGTTGCTTCAATAAAAACAATCGCTGACCTGGATGCGGCGGCGAAACAGGTAGTGGATGCAGGAGAAGCGAAATATGGCTGGTCCATTTTAAGTGACGGCTGGCAGATTGAAGAATATATGTGTCTGTCCGGAGATCCTACCTTTGACAACAATAACGGACGTTCCGGCAGGGTAACTTCCTGTGTTATGAACGACAACGGGGCGGCGGATACGATTTTTAAAACGTTTTATGATTACTTAAGCCAGGACTATAATTATCCGCCGACGACTACGATTGCGAGCTCTGATATTACAACTGCTTTCCTTACAGGCGACCTTGCAATGCTTGTAGGAAGCTCACAGTGGATCCTGAAGCAGAAATCTACAATTGAAAGCTTTACATTGGGACAGGTGGCGGCGCCGATCACAAATGAAGAAGTAACGGGCAGTTTCTCACCGGGAGGAAATTCCCTGTGGATGGTTGACAAGAAGGATGAGGAAAAGCAGAAAGGTGCATGGGAGTTTATCAAGTATCTGTGGCAGGATGAAGTAATGGGATATTATGCGGCATATACAGGCTACACGCCGGTAAGCACCGGAGCTTACGAGAGCGAGGTGTATACGGAATTCAGAAAGGATAATCCGTTTGTAGAGGCAATCTGGGAGGAACTGCAGGAATGCAAACCGGAATATGTGGGAGCTGTATTTGGGAGCTATTATGATTTTAGAAACATTGTTATGGACTGCTTTGGAAGAATGTTCGGCGATGCGGACTTTGGCCCGGAGGATGCGGTAGAAAAGATTATTGCAGACATTAATGATACGATTGAACTGTATAATGAAGCAAATCCGGAAGCCGAGTAAGAGAACAGGGAAAGGTATCATCAGTGAAAATGGGCGGCCTGGCCAGACAGGCTGCCTGTTTGTCAGATACCTTTTCACAGCATGAAAACAGGGAATGTTGGAACGTTGTACTTGACTTTAAAAGAGTAAAATGTCATACTATAAGGAAAGAAAAATGGAAAAATTTTCTATAAAGCATATGAAATGTGATGTTCTTGTTGTCGGAGGCGGGGGCGGAGGAATCCGTGCTGCGCTTGTGGCGGCGGATGCCGGAATGAATGTGATTTTAGCCAGTGAAACGAAAATTTCCGGCTCCGGCTCTACTTTTTACCCGTTCAGTCATGAATGGGGGATGTTGTATGCTACTGATCAGCAGGATGCACAGCAGTTTCAAAATGAAATACTGACGGCTTCGGGCGAGTGTTTAAACAAAGCGCTGGCGGATAAGCTTGCGCGCGATTCCACACGTGCTTACGAACAACTGGTGAGAGAAGGCGTTCCTTTTGTTCCCATGAGAGATGTGGGAATTACAGGCTGCTTCGGACGTCAGCCAAGAGGCGCTTTTTTAGATGATATGCGGGAATTAACGCAGGCCTGGGAGAGAGAACTGGGGAAGAGGAAAAATATCCGGATTGAGACTGGTCAAACGATAGTTTCTCTGGTGTCTGACAGAATGAGATGTTACGGAGCCGTTGCTGTTGACCGCGATGGAAATCTCACCAGTATCAGAGCTGCGGCGGTCGTGCTTGCCTGCGGTGGAGGAGAAGGTCTGTATGAATATGGAGCCGCCTATGGAAAGCTTTATGGAAGCGCATATGCGATGGCTGCCAGATATGGGGTACGTCTGGTAAATCTGGAGTTTATTCAGTTTGTTCACGGAAGTGTATCTCCCAAAAAGGGCATTAACTATTATCCGTTTTCTTACAGGGAAATTCCGGCTTTCTATAATGGCAAAGGGGAAACATGCCTGAAGCAGTATTTGCCGGCAGGAATGAGCGAAGAGGAATGCATTCTGGCGCATGCCGCGCATGGACCGTTTAGTACGGACAGCAAAGGCAAATATCTGGAATATGCGATGGTAGGAGAGTACAGGAAGGGAAACGGCCTTGGACTTACCGTGGTACCGGATGCCGACCGGGTAAAAGGGAATCGTTACCGGCTATGGGAGAGATTTTTGAACCGTTTTGGGATGAATGCAGCAACTCCCATGACACTGTATCCTTTTGCGCAGGGATTCAATGGCGGAATATTGCTTCATGAAGATATCCATACGGATATGGAAGGACTTTTTGCCTGCGGAGAAAGTGCCGGAGGCTGTCATGGACCAAATCGGATGGGCGGGCTGTGTGTGCTGGCGACTCAGGTATTTGGCGAAGCAGCGGGAAAAGCTGCGGTATCTTATGCAGAAAAAAGACCGGATGAACAGCTTTCTGATGCTGCAGTTGAAGAGCGCTTACGAATGGAATTTGCGGATGGTGCCGCGGAAACGGAAACTGCGCCGGAGAATGTGATGCGCTGTATCCGGAGCACGATGCAGCAGTACGCATGTCTGCACCGTAATGAAGAGGGCCTGGCAAGGGCGCTGGAAGAGATAGAAAAGCTGAAGATCTATCCGCTTTCCCACCTTTGTAACGGCAGGACGACTATGTATTTTGACGCATATAATGCAATCGATGCAGCCCGGCTGATTCTTACCAGCATGAGACAGAGAAAAGAGTCAAGAGGCTGCCACGACCGCAGCGATTATCCAATGCGGGATGAAAAACAAACAAAAATGAATTGGGTAACTATGGACAACGGGCTGGTGTTGGGCGGAACATTGGAGACGGAGCCCTGAACGAAAAATAAACTAAGAACGGGTGATATTTTGCAGAAGATTAACTATAGTATTCAACGTGTAAATTTATATGAGAGCATTGCGGATAATCTTGAAGAAATGATTTTGAATGATTCTTCACAGATCGGACAGAAGCTTCCCTCTGAGCAGGCTCTTGCGGAAAACTTCGGTGTCAGCCGAAATGTGGTTCGCGAATCACTGAAAATTTTGAAGGAACGTCATCTGGTGAGTCTCCGAACCGGCGAGGGCGCTTACATAGAAAAACCGGATAACAGAAGTATTACGGAAATATTGAACAGAATCATTTTGATGGACAATATTGAGAACAGCAAGGTATTTGAAATGCGAATGATCCTGGAAACGGAAGCCTGCAGGATGGCTGCAGAATGTAATGAACCGGAGGCCTTTGACGTGCTGACGGAAATCAACGACAGTATGCTGAAATATAAAGATGATGTGGAAAAGCGAATCAGCCTGGATTTACAGTTTCATATTATGATAGCAAAATTATCGCAGAATCCGTTACTGGAATTATTTGTACAATCCATGACAAATCTCCTGTCCCCGATTTTGCGGACGGCGCTGATCCCGGAAAAAGGAAATATGCACGGTATTGAATTTCACAGACAGATTATCGAAACGCTGCGCTCCGGCAACGGAAAAGAGGCGGAACGGGTTATGCGCGAGCATTTGACCGAATCGGTAGAAAATTATTATTCAGGGGAAAAATAATTGTCAGTAGTTATCCATATATATTTAGCTTGAAAGGATGAATATTTATGGAAAACATTAAAATATTGAAACAGGAACCAATTTTTCCGGATACACAGACCTGGTTTGGGGACTGTCATGCGAATACGCAGCACCAGAGGAAGAATTTATCGAAGCGATTCGAAAGATTTTGGATAAACATGGTGTGAGGAATATCCGACGCAGCTGCCGAATAACTGCAGCGGGATTGATGCAGTCAGAATGGACAGCGGCATCCGGGGAATATTCGTATCCATCTGTCACGGCAGAAGAAAATACGTTAAATATCTTTTATACGGCGAATTGAAGAACGTTCATACATTGCAGAGCGGAGGTATTATAGCAGTGAGGTGCGAGAATATTGCCTGAAAAAACACTGCACCAGGGGCCGTATGCTTTATATTCAGGGAGGAAACATGTTTTACGAAAAAGTAACAGAATCAGCGGCGTATATTAAAGAAAGAATCAGGGAGACGCCGACCGTCGGCGTGGTGCATGGAAGCGGTCTGGGCAGTCTGACAGATATGATGGAGGATAAGGTGGTGATCCCCTACCGGGAGATTCCGCATTTTCCGCAGTCCCACGTAGCCGGGCATGCCGGAAATCTGGTGATCGGCAGGATCGGTCAGCGCGTTGTTGCCGCCATGCAGGGCAGATTCCACTATTACGAGGGCTTCACCATGAAAGAGGTGACGTATCCCATTTACGTGATGAAAATGATCGGCGTGGAGACGCTGATCGTCACGAACGCCTGCGGCGGAATCAATCGCAGCTTCGTGCCGGGTGATCTGATGGTGCTGACGGACTTTATCAATATGCTTGGGCAGAATTCGTTAATCGGCGATAACGACGAGCGTTTCGGCGTGCGTTTTCCGGATATGTCGGAGGCATATTCACATGAATTGATCGAAAAGGCCGAACAGCTTGCGGAAGAGCTTAACATTTCCTATAAAGAGGGTGTGTATGCGCTGTTTTCCGGTCCCTGCTATGAGACGGCGGCGGAGATCCGTGCGTTTGAGCGCCTGGGCGCAGACGCAATCGGCATGTCGACCGTGCCGGAGACCATCGCGGCAAACTATCTTGGCATCAGGGTGCTCGGCATCGCCTGCATTACCAACATGGCGACGGGCATCGCCAAAGAAAAGCACAGTCATGAGGAGGTCGTGCGCATCGCGAACGAGAGCAGCGCGAAGCTGTGCGTGTGGGTGGAAAAAATTATTCGGAATTTATAAAATCTTATGCAGTTTCTAAAAAATAAGAAGGAGCATCGGAAGTTTTGATGCTCCTTCTTATTTTGTTTCGCTTTTTTGAAGATACTTTACAAGAGAATTTACCTGTACCAGCAACTCCTTTTGGTGTTGGCTGTCCAGTGATTTGAACAAAGAAAGGAGCTGTTTGTCATATCGCGTAAGCGTTGGCATAGGTTGTACAGGATTGATGTTCAGAACAGCGTCTGCAGAAAGACCATAGAGGGATATAAGCGACGCAAATGTGGAGAGGTCTGGTTCTGCAACATTATTTTCATATCCGGAAAGTGACTTACGGTTAATGCCGGTAAGCTCCATCACTTTCTGCTGAGTCAAATTTTTATTTTCACGGGCATTTTTCAATACAAATCCGATATCAGTCATATATAAAATCCTTTCTTTTTTGGCATATATTAAAACATTTGTGCACTCTATACCGGAAAAATCTATAAATTATTGACAAAAGAAAGGGTATCTTAATATTTAAGACTGATTATAGGATGTCCTAAAAATGGAAAATAATAAGAAAGTCTTAAAAACATGGAATAAATGTATTGACGTCTTAAAAAATAAGATATAAAATAGAAATCATCAATGCTTAATGAGTTCATGGGGAATTTTGCAGAGATGAAATAATTTTAAGGGAAGGGGAGGGAAGAACAAAGCACAAGCATTGGTACATATTTTTTTTAGAAAGAAAGGTAAGAAAGGTAAGAGAGGTAAGAAAAAATTATGCGCATGAAAATGAAACAAAAGTGGAAAAGGGTATTGGTATCGATCATGACGATAGCAATGCTCGCAAGCCAGATGACCGCAGGTGTGTGGGCAACTGGAACAGAGCATGAGGCAGGGGAGGCTTGTTGGGACTATCAGCATAGTTTCACATATGAATCAAATGGGAATGCGACCCATAATGTAATTTGTCCGGAGGGTCATGTGGTTGATACCACAAAATGTGTGTACGTGAATAGGGTTTGCCCTTCATGCCACACAGAATGCAATCACATGGGCAACAATTGGGAGTACAGAAACAATGGAGACGGAACCCATGCAACAATCTGTGCAGACTGTGACACCGTGGTGACGGAAGCAACAGGGTGTTTATACACAGATGGTAAATGCATCTGTGGAGCAGTAGAAGAGAGCTGCAGCCATATGGGTAACAACTGGGAGTACAGAAACAATGGAGACGGAACCCATGCAACAATCTGTGCAGACTGTG